>CAZYPW010000006.1:0-91363 GCA_964649615.1 uncultured Gammaproteobacteria bacterium
GTCAGTGCAATAGTGAAGATGAGCCTAAAGGTAGTAGCAGTAAAGCAGTCAGAAGGGTGATAGATAATAATATTGCCAGTACTGGCATTCCATTTCAGGAAACTATGGTGGTGGTAAAGAGTCAAGGAATATGGTGGAATGGCTGGACTCCTGCTTTTGAATCCAAACAAGGCCCAACCTCAATCTATACTTATAATGCTGTAGTTATTCCCGATAGGACAGATGTACCAACATTGAGTGATGAGGAGATAAAAAAACACGATGCCAGCGTAGAAGCCCACGAGAATGAGCATAGTATATATGGAACTGACCATGAAGGCGCAGATTTAATGGAGGGTCAGGAAAAATGTAATCCAACTGGTGCTGGGGATGGTGGTATGTGTTTTAGTCTTAATGAAGAGCATAAAAGTATTACCAGAGCTAGGTATAAAACCTTCCCAGATGCTTATCATACCCCCACTCTTTTAAAACCAGCCCCAGGTGTGACTACCGGTGGATTAGGAGTCAGCCTGGAATTTAAGCCTGTTGCAAGTACCCAACAATTCCAGTTTCAGGTAACCCCATATAACAATGATGGTCCAGGTATTAATCTGATCATAGGAGCTAAGGAAACAGTCCAAAAAGGGATATTTAACATTCCTGCTCCAGAGCTGGGGGTAGGAAATTATACTATGCTTCCTGGTATGAGCTATACCTGGAGAGTACGGACTACAAGTGTTACCGGTTCTGTAGGTGAGAATGATTCTGTTTGGGGTCATTGGTCAGAAGAAAGGACATTTAGAACTCCTACCCCTTCTTCTGAGACCTTAAGATTACCTACCAGAAGCAGTTTAGCTTCTCTTCCGGAAACCCCCTTTGTCTGGGCAGATGCTAATAAAAGCAACTTCTACTATGAAGTCCAGGTTTCCGGGGACAGTAGGTTTGATAATAATCCATCAACTGCTACCAGCTTTGTCTGGTGGAATTTAGTCCATGGTGGAATGACCAATCCCTTAAATTCCTGGAGAGCCCCAAATTTAGAACCTAATACTACCTATTACTGGAGAGTCAGGCAAAGAGTACAAGGGGATGGTACTCCTGTTAATTTTGGCCCAATATGGGTTGTTAGAACTGATGAAAAAAGGAATTTTACAGTCTCATCTTTACAACCCTAATCCCAACAGGGCAGAAAGAAGAAAAGCTGCAAAGCTCCAAAAAGCAGCTTAAGCTTCCTGTTCTTCATCAGCCTCATCAGCATCTTCATCATCACTGGTGAGCTTGGTAATAATTTCCTGGTTTGGTGAAAGGTTGGAGGTTTGTAAAAACGAGGGTTGATTTTTAAATCTTTTACTTCTGAAAACCTCCCTGATCAAAATTGATAAGCCATTAACCTTGATTGATTTTATAAATAGTTCAAATTTATTCCCGCCACTAACCAATCTGGTTAATCTGTGGCTGACATCATCTGGCAGAACTCCTAGATAGCAGTCTTCTGAGTCGATAATAGTAATTTTCCTGTTTTTAATCAGCATTTGAACATTCATCCCGCAAAAAGCTTTAGATAACTTTTGGGGTTCAGCTACCTTTAGCAAAGAGACAATTTTGGTTTTGCCGGGTTCTTGTAAAAAGAGGGAAGGAGAAATCCTGTGGTGGTTATTAGGTAGGTTAGCCTGGCCATTTTTTTTGAAAGACTTAATTATTTTTAAATTTTTGGAAGCAATAGGATTATAGGGGTCATATTTTAAGCATTCATTGTAGAACTTTTTAGCTAAATTAAACTTGCCTAGCTCCATATAAGCTTTGGCTTGGCGGTTTAGGGCATCCACATTTTGAGGATCTAATTTAATAATCTGCCTGTTTAATTTAAGGGCAATTTCCCATTTACAATCTAGCGATGCCTCAATAGCTTGTTTTTGCAGGTGAGAAGACCTAGGGGTTTCGTCCATCGGGTCAAAGTATAGAGGCAAGCAATTTAGTTGTCAATGTTTTGGGAATTATTTGGGTTAAGTTATTAAGCGCCAAAGAAGTAACCTCTTTAGAGGGCAGGACAGCAATATTTAAAAATAAACTTTCTTGGGCAGCCATTTTAGGGAAAAATTATATCACCTTATGCTAGAATATGTAGATTATGTCAGGGCATTCTAAGTGGTCAACAATCAAAAGAGCTAAAGGGGCGGCAGATATTAAAAGAGGCTTAACTTTTACTAAAGTTGCCAATGCTATCACAATTGCTACAAAATTAGGCGGGTCGGGTGATCCTGATAGTAATCCAAGGTTACGGATGGCTATAGATGAGGCAAGGAGTGTTAATATGCCCAAGGAAAACATCCAAAGGGCCATAGATAGGGGGTTGAGTAAAGGAGGGGAACAGTCTTTGGAAGAGGTTTTTTATGAAGGGTTTGGACCCAGCAAAGTGGCTTTTATTGTGGAAGGAGTTACAGATAATAAGATGAGAACCCTACAATCAGTAAAGAATCTTTTTGATAAAAATGGGGGAGTTTTAGCCCAAGCAGGAGCAGTATCTTACATGTTTGAAAGGAAAGGGGAGATAAAAGTAAAAAGTAAAAATGAAAAAGTAAAAAGTAAGGAAGATGAGATGTTGGAATTAATAGATTTAGGGGCAGAGGATGTGGAGTCCTTCGACGCAGTTTATCCCGAGCGGAGTCGAGGGACTCAGGATTTCGCTGACGCTCAAGAAAAGCAAACCTATTTAATATATGTACAAAGCCCAGAATTAAATACTATGGGTATAAAAATTACTCAGGCTGGGTATAGGGTAGAAAGCCAGGGATTAGTATTTAAACCTACTATTTTAGTAGAAGTTAAAGATAAGGAAAGTGCAGAAAAAGTGTTAGAATTTGCAGGGAAGCTGGAAGAGTTAGATGATGTCCAAAAGGTATATGCAAATTTTAATATTTCTGACGAAATATTAAATTCGAATATTTAAGTACGAAGCACGAAACAAATTCTAATGACAAAAATACAAAATTCAAAACGCTATGACTTAGAAGAAAGGACCAAAAAGTTTTCTCAAAGAGTTAGAATATTTGTAAAAAATCTAACAAAGACGATTGGGAATATAGAAGATGGAAAACAACTTATAAGATCTTCAGGTTCAATTGGAGCCAATTATATTGAGGCCAACGAAGCTCTGAGTAAAAAAGACTTCCTAATGCGCATTAAAATCTGCAGAAAAGAGGCCAAAGAAAGTAAATACTGGCTAGAGTTAATAGATATTCGGGATGATGAAACAGAAAAAGAACGTCTGGTTTTAATTCAAGAGGCAACAGAACTAATGATGATCTTTAGTTCAATTATGAGGAAGTCCCAATAATTATGAAAGTTATTCTTTATATGGCAATAACTGTTAATGGTTTGATAGCGAAAGAGGATGACGATACAAGCTGGGTTACTGAAACTGAGTGGAAAAGTTTTAAAGGGATAATTAAAAAGCATGGCAATATGATTATTGGAAGGCGTACTTATGAGGTTATGTTAAAAAATGATGAATTTAACATATCCAGTCTCAATACTATAAGAACTATAGTCTTGACCAGTGACGAAACTATAAGAATTCACAATCGAGAATCTGTTTCCATTGCCAAGTCTCCTCAAGAAGCACTGCATGTTCTGAGTAATGCTAGTTTTGAGACTATAATGGTTTGCGGCGGTGGTGGGCTAAACTCGAGTTTTATGAAAGAAAACTTAGTTGATGAAATTTACATTGATATAGAGCCAATGATCTTTGGACAAGGTATAAAACTCTTTGCGGATGCAAATTTTGAAAAAGGACTTGAATTAGTTGGAACAAAAAAACTTTCACCTAACGAAATTCAGTTGTGTTATAAAGTTAAAAGATAATTGTTTAAGTTTTTAAGTTTATGATTTAATTATTGTTTCGAATTTCGATATTCGGATTTCGAATTTAAAATTATGATTATATTAGGTGTTGACCCTGGCACAGCTACAACTGGATATGGAGTAATTAAGATTCCTGATGATATTTTAGGCAGGGAATTTAAATATGATATTGAGCTGATAACTTATGGCAATATTTCCACCCACAAAGATAAATTAATGCAGGATAGGCTGCTGCAAATTCACCATGGATTAAACTCCATAATTGAAAAATATAAGCCAGAACTGATGGTTTCAGAAATGCTTTTTTTTGGAAGCAATACCAGAACTGCCATCATGGTAGGACAGGCTAGGGGAGTAATAATGCTTTCAGCTTCTAAATATAAAATCCCTTTTCAGGATTATACAGGGCCCCAGATCAAATTAATGGTGGCAGGAAGCGGTAGAGCTGATAAGGCCCAAGTCCATGAAGGAGTGAGGAAGTTTTTGGGCACAGCAGTAAGGCGTAGAAATAAACTAAAAGTTACCTGGAAGGGTGGACACTTGGATGATGCTACAGATGCCTTAGCTATTGCTATTTGCCATGTACTGAAGTTAGTGGCCAAATGATTAAAACTATGAATCTAAACATAACTAAGCGCCAAAAAATAATAATTACCACAGTTGTACTAACTATAGGACTATTATCTACCCAGCTGGTTAACTTTAATTTAAGGTTTAGATTTATGGCAGGTTTGGGAATTTTAGCTTACTTTTTATCCCTTTGGTCCCTCTGGGAAGGAATGAATGAACCAAGAAGGGCAAAAGCTGTGGTTTTAATGATTTTACCCACCTTTTTTACTGTAGCTGTAGCTAGCTTTTATTTTTTACTGCCAGTCAGATGGTTAACCAGGCTGCCTGTGGCTGTTTTATTTGGTTTTATGTTTTATCTTTTGCTCTTGGCTCAAAATGTTTTTAATGTAGCATCCATCAGAACCATTCCACTTTTCAGGGCAGCCTCCACAGCTTCTTTTTTATTTACTTTGCTGTCAGCCTTTTTTCTATATAATGTGATCTATGCTTTTAATCTACTCTTTATTTGGAATGGATTAGCAGTTTTTTTGGTCAGTTTCCCTTTAATACTACAGGTTCTTTGGTCAATTGAAATGGAGGATAAAGTATCTGCAGCTATTTTTACCCAAAGTTTTATTTTAAGTTTGGTTTTAGGTGAGGTTGCTCTGGCTTTTTCCTTTTGGCCAGCTGCTACCACTATTTGGTCTTTATCCTTAGCTTCATCTATGTATGTGTTAGTGGGGCTATCCACACAGGTTTTAAAAGATAGAGCTTCAAAAAGGGTAGTCTGGGAGTATTTAGGGATAGGAGCAGGAGTTCTGCTGGCTAGCTTATTGGTGACTTCCTGGACAGGATAAAATAAGTGTAAAGTGCAAAGTGAAAAGTGTAAAATTAGATTGTTGTGATAAGCTAAAGTGGGGAAGAGGAGTCTGCAAAAAGCGACGAGCGTGAAAAGATTTATGGAGTATCGTGAAAACTAGGGATGATATAGAATGATATAGTTGCTAGTTTCAAATGTGGAAAACTATAAGACATATTGCTTTGCAATAGTCTTGCGAGTACTACGTTGCTATTGAGATCGTTGTCACAATAGCACTTCGTACTCTAATGGTTCTATTCTCACACTTCTTACATATGACTGCTAATAATACCCGAAGGCCAGAGAGTAGAGGTGCTTTTCACTCGCTATGCTATAAATTGATTGGTTAACTATATATGGTAAGTTGATGAACAAATCTAGAGTCAAGATGAAGCTTATCCTCTCTTTCGGAATATTTGTCAGTTTACCCTCTCAAATTTGATGTCGCACAATATATGGAATATATCTTTAGCAGAGGAGACCCTTTGGGATAAATTAGAAATAAATAAATGAAAAAGTTAGCAGTTTTTTAAAATATTTTTAGGGTACATAAATATGCAGTAATTCCCTTTAAATTTTATACCACTAAACTTCAGTTTTAATTATCTTACTAATTTTGAGTTTAGACCATTAGGACAAACCAAACTATAGATGATTAAAGATACCTTTTATCCCCTGATAAGCCGTTTTTGGGGCCTTTACGGACTTCATGCCTGGAACAGGCTTAATGGGCATACAAATGAGGAAAATAGAGGAGGTTGGATGAGCCTTCATAGTATTATGGTTTTTCCTTGCGGAGATCTAACCTCTGGCAATGATCTAACGTTAATTCAGCCCCAAAAATATTATAGTTCTTTACATTCATTTATGTACTTGACAGTCAGTTTCAAGCATAGTATTATGAGTATAATCAACCTTATACTCAGTATGGACTCACGCTCGCCCGATGCTCAAAATATAAAAAACAATCCATCTGTTAATCATTATACTAACTTAGATTTGATTGATGATTTCTTTCTTTTTTTAGAAACCAATAATTACTCCCCCGAGACAATTTATAATTATAAAAAAGATCTTCTCCACTTTGATAATTTTCTAAAATCCAGAAATATTTATCTAAAAGATATGAACAAGAGACTGATATTTGAATTCAAAGCATACCTTGCATCGGACAATCGTGAAACAGCTACTACGCATCGTCAGTCCTCCACCCGTCTATCTTCTGCCAGTATTAACAGATGTCTTTCAGCTGTTAGGGCGTATGTTCTTTTTCTGATTGACCAGGAGTATGAATGTCCTGTTGTTCCGGACCAGTTTAAGATGGTTAAAAGAGAAAAACCACACCCAAACGTAGCTGACTTGAGTGAATTGATAAATCTAATTGAATCTCCGTCAAAGCTTGAAAATGATCCCTTCATTGCCTCAAGAAATAGAGTTATGCTTGAGATGCTTTTCGCAACGGGGATGAGAATTTCTGAGCTACTTAATCTCAATAGACGCGACATAGATAATAGTGGTCGGATATTCATAACTGGTAAGGGGCGGAAACAGCGCTTTGTATATTTAACTGAGCGTGCGCAAGCTCTCTTAGAACAGTATACGGCTTTAAGAACAGATAACCAGCAAGCTTTGTTTATTCCCAAAAAAGGCAGGAATATTAATAAATCCCAAAGAAGAATCTCTACCAATTATCTACAAGAGCGTATCAAAAGATACAGAGAAAAACTCAAAATAAATTTGCCAACCAGCGCTCATTCTCTTAGACATGGTTTTGCTACTTACTTGGCTGAGGAGGGAGCCTCACCAGCAGCTATTCAAATACTACTAGGGCACGAGAGTCTAAATACAACCACTCGTTATGTAAATGCTAGTGATCGTTTTGCTCAAGAAACACATAGGAAATACCATCCTTTAGCAGATGACAAGCGATGACTTAATGCCAAACTATATACGGCCGTGGGTAGTTTGAATAACTTGACAACCCTCTTACATTATGGGTTTAATATATTAGAGCAGCATTTTAATGCGCAACTGGCTAAAAAAATTATTTCATTTAAACCAAGCTGGTATTATTCACCTCCTTCCCCTACTCTTACTTCTGGCTGGGATTATTGCCGGGGTATATTTAGTTCAAAAAGAAGGTTTCCAGCTTTTTAAACCTAAAGCTACTGCTATTAATGTGGAATTTTCTGGCAATTGTGTGCAAAATGGAGTTTTAACTTGTGCTGATGTGCAGATTAAATTTACTTCACCTTTAGGAGATTAGTATGAAAAAATTACTGCTATTTTTAATATTTACCCTTCTGGCTTTTTTACAGGCTCAAACAGCTTATGCCAGCCATGGACCTAATACTGAGGATTGGTATTGTAGTGGTAGTAAGATTTATCATAGTGCAAATTATAAGGCAAGTTTAGCAGATCGATTTTGGGCATGGTGGGGTGGTTTTCATGATGAGGTAAGAAATTGTGGTGCTGAGGAAGGTAATAATGGGAATGGGATGGAATGTAGAGAACTTAAATCTCCACCAGGTAATAGTGCTGAAGATGTAATTTGTGTTGATTCAGACTATCAACCACCATCATCTGCTCCACAACCAGGAAGAGATTCCGGTAATGCTCCTTCCAATCTTGAACCAAAAGCAGGTACTATTGAGGTAAAAGAAGGAAAATCAATTAGATTTATCTGGATAGGGCCGGCTAATACTCAAAATTACGATTTGTATATAGATGATGTTAAATATACAGATATCCCTCATATCAGCTTATCAGCTCTTGGGTACAGGCCATTTGAGGGAGGAATGAAAGATATCCATGAATCTGGTTTTCAGGATGGTAAAACTTATACATGGTGGGTAGATGCTTTTGATGAGCAGGGTAATAAAACAACAAGTCGGGGTTTTGAAATTACAATAAATAAACAGCACGAACCAAATTATGTCTTTTCCTGCGAAGGAAGAGTATTAGTTACCAGAGACGCTAGTAGACTTAATTCTCCAAAAGTGGGATCTATAGATTGTGGTTTAGAAAATAAGGTATGTAAGGAAGGTGTTCCGGGATCTTCTTACACAGCAGAATGTGTGGATGAGGAAACCGGGGAGGTAACTCCTCCGCTTATTCCAAGTGGTGTAACTACTCCAAGAACTGTAACTCCTCCAGCTGCTGGGCCTGGTCCTCAAGCTCCTGTAGCCAGAGTACCAGGTGGTGCTGCGGGTACAGCAGATCAGGGCGGAACTCAGGTTGGGACTTGCCAGGGAGCGCCCATTATTCTTAAGCCTGATGGATCAAAGGTAGTTGATGCTCCCTGTGGTGATAATCCTCCTGTTTGCGGCGGAATTGGAGAGAGGCCAGAGGGATACAGATGGAAAGCAGATTGTTCAAAACCCTGTACTCAAAATGATGGAGTAGGTGGCTGTCCTCAAAATACCACCAGTGGATATGTCAGACCAGAAACCTCAAATTGGTGTTATGGATTTAAATCCGGAAACAGGTGTTTGATGCTGGAATATGAAGGAGAACCCGGGGGTGGAGCTGGGGGTACAGGGACAACAGTTACAGGTTGGAATGGCCCGGAGGTTTGTAACTCCGGTGGAAAGTTCGGAGGATGTACCATAGGTGGTAATCAACCTTGTTCTGATTGGGGTAGTCAGAATTATCAGGGCTGGAGTCAAACAGTGTATGAAAAGTGTAAACAGATTTGCTCCTCTTCTTCTGAACGTGCAAGTGCTGATGCGGTTTGTGCTGCAAAGACTGGTGCTCCTTCTACCACTAGAACTACCACCAAATTCAGGTTTGCTGAAGATCCAGCCTCTTTGCAGGGGGCTGAGTGGAGGACATATACTACAGGTGGTGTAACTGTATCCCATATCTTTGCTAACTCAACTCCTGATGATCAAAGAAGATTTATTTATGCTGAATTTGAGATAATCACCAAAGATGCTCAAGGCAATATTACCAAAACAGAAACCCATCAAGCCACTCACTCTATAGTTTTTGCAAAACCTGTGGCTGCTAGTGAGGAAGCCTCTGGCGGCACTTACAGTTGTACTGCTAAACAGACAGCTTGTTCTTGTTCCAGTACAGACCCTAATAGCCCAAATTATGCAGGTAAATGCCTTAACCCATGTAATGGAGGTTGGTGTAAAGCAGGTATATGTGATAGTTGTAGTGCTACAATCAGCTCTGCTGGTGGGGGTGGAGGGACAAATGTTATTACAGATCCAGCCAGTTGTAATAGCATTTCAGTCAGAGATGGAAAAGCAGGCAGTGGTAGTTCTGCCAGAATGAGCTTTAGCGGAACTGGTAACTCTACTCCAGCAGAAGCTAAGATTTGGATTGCTTCCAATAGCGAGATTGGTAAATCTGCAGGAAGTGTGACAAGCTGGACTCCAGTTAAGACTATTTCTATCCCTGTGAGCGGGCAAGAATACACTTTTGATATCCCAAGTGGTTTTGCCCCAGGTTCCCATGCAGTACTGATGAGCTTGCATGGCCCGAGCGGTTTAATGTTAGATGGTAATGTAGGCGGCCAGGTTAATTCCAACTGTACAACTACCATAGATATTAATTAACGATATGGGACCTCATAGATAAAAGAGTTTGACAATCTCTTACAAATATGTTCAACTGAAAATAATGTCTAAATTAAATCAACAAGGTTTTACCCAATTGCTTATTCCCCTACTTTTACTAGTTGCGATAGTTTTTGGAGTTATTCTAGTTGGGACTCAAACTAACTTATTTCCTAAAGCTAAGGAAACCCAGACACCCCAAGTTGCAAAAGAAAGAGAGATAGATCTTGCTGGTTATTCAAAAGCAGAAATTGCTCCCAGGGAAGATAACGCCAAGATTAGAGTATCAGGTACAGTTTTTGAAGATCTAAACAAAAATTCTATCAGGGACAATAATGAAGTAAATGTAGCGGATATAGGAGTGCTTGTTTTTCTTTTATATAGAGACAAAAATACTGAGGCAGCTGAAGTAAATGTTGAAGATAAATATTATTCTTTAATAAATTACTTTACAGATAAGGAGGGTAGATATTCTGTGGAGTTTAATAGGCCTTATGGGATTATAGAAGGCCTTTATACTTCTGTGGGAATTATTGATGAGAGCACTGAATTTCCTAATTTTAAATATTTAGCTCCATTAGGATGGGAATTGTTGCCTAGATTGGATGGTTATAAAAACTTTGCTAAAGGTGAATATGTAAACGATCCAATAACAGTTTTTGATGAGGCAGCTTATGAAAATATAGATTTCCCAATAATTGGTACCAATAAAATCTCAGGGTTTGTATTTCATGATAGAAACTATAATGGAGTTAAAGATAATGATGAAAATTACCAAGCAGGCGTTAATGTCTTTGTAGATGCTTCAAAAGCCATTAATGGAGCTAAAAAACTTTATATAACTGCTTCAGAGGAAGATGGAAGCTTTGAGTTTAATAACTTACCTCCCCTATCTAAATTTAGGGTTAAAGCTTCACCTGCTTGCCCTTGGGTATCCAGTACACCCCCCTTTGAGGGTCTGACTCTGGGATCTGCAGGATTGGTAAATAACTTAAATTTTGGGGTATTTTATAATGAAGAAGATTCTTGTGTGACTGATGAACGCTTCTTCCCATATTGAGGTTGACATACTCCCCTTTTTTGTTCTACTGTTAAAGTATGGACTATGACTTCATCAGTAGCAGTGAGGAGAAGCTGACTTCCAAAAAGAATATAGCTACTTTTTTGATTCTAGCAATTATTACCCTGGCTATTCCTTTGGGGGTGAGAATGGTGCAAACCCAACAGGCTATCCTTAAATCAAAAGCTGCAGGGACAGAGATGGCTTTTCCGGATTTAAAACAAAATAATGAAGGAAATTTTGAGTCCACCACTGGCAGTGTTAAAGTCCAGCTTAATTCACCACTGGGCCCACCAGTTCCTAAAACTCAAACAAGATGAATATAAAGGTCATTATTGCTATATTAGTAGTTGCTGTTTTGGCAGTAGCCATCCCAGTCACTTTTAGGCTGGCTCAAACTCAACAGATTTTTCAACCTAAAGCAGCAGATGCCCTATCAGTTACCTGTTCTGCTTCTCCTAATCCTGCTAATATAGGCCAATCTGTAAGTTGGTCAGCCAGTGCCAGAGGTGGAAGTGGTAGCTATGAATATGCTTGGGGAGACAGCGCAACAGGCCAGGGTGGGCCCAGTGCATCTGTTACTTACTCCTCAGGAGGTACAAAGAAAGCACATATAGATGTAAGAGATCTATCTGACAATCAGGTAGCTGGAGGTGATTGTACTGTAACTATAAATCAAACTGCGCCTCCTACAACTGCAGCTCCTACCTCAGCTCCCACATCAAATCCTACCTCAGCTCCCACATCAGACAAAGTTTGTACTGCTAATCTAGTGGTGGGAATTCCTGAGTGTAGAAAATGTAACGCTCAGGGAACAGGTTACTTTGGCGAGAGAGGTTCAGATTATCCCCTGCCCCAAGGTTCAACTGCCTGGTGTGCTTGTGCAAAAGGACGTGTTGACGAGGCTTTTTATAAAGCAAACTGTGAACAAGAGCCTACTCCTACCCAACCTCCTGCAGGTGGGAATCCTGATGATGGGTCAACTTGTAACTATAAGATTTTTGATCCCACTACCCGTGCTACAAGATTGGAACCTTATCTCATCTCCGGTAAAGATTACATTATTGAAGTAACTATGAAAAATGTGGGTAAAACTATCTGGAAACCAAATGCTTACAAATTAGCCTTTGAGAGAAATAAAAGTGACTGGGGTGGTGCTGACCAGGCTCTTGATAGGGAGGTTGCTCCCAATGGCGAGAAAGTATTTGATGTGAGAGTAAAAGCACCAGCTACCACCGGTAATGAGCACAGAAGGGCTGAATTTTACATCAGGATGCAAAATAATGCTGTAGGTTTTGGAGCAGCTTGTGAACCTCAAAATATTGATATTACTCCTCCTGGTGTTCCTCCCACTTATACCCAATGTTATGTAATTTCAGAATTTGAAGCTGATGTAAATAAGGTTAAAAGTTGTGATACTACTAATGAAGAATACGGTAAATTAGTCCGCCCTTATACCTCCCATCCTCTAAATTTGACTTATCCATTTAAAGAACCAATTACCCGTGGTGAAAAGAGGAATTTATATGTGAAGTTTTTTGATAATAACAACAAACCCAGCAATGATGGCGTTCCATATACTGAAACAATTGTTTTTAATGTTGCTGCCCCTGCTCCAGTTATTTCAGGGATAAATTGTAAATATATTCAAAATGAGTTAGGGACTTTGATCACTGTGAACGGGACAAATTTTGGCACCCAAGGAAAAGGAACTGTTAAAGTAGGCAGCCAGCAAGCTGAAGTGGCAGCCTGGAATAATACAGCTATTTCTGCTTCAGTTGACCAGAGATTGGAAACTTCTACCAGGGTCACTGTGACTTTGGATGATGGAAAAACTGTGGCTGATAACTGTGCTGTTAATACCACCACCCTTACTTTTACAGCCAGAAACCAGTGCATCAAAGACAATAATTTTGCAGCTTCTAATGTGGATGTAAAAATCTTTGAAAATGGTTCAGAACCAATCTTTAGGCAACAAATCAGGTTGGATAAAGATGGCAAGCCTCAAAGCTTTGCTCCTAAGCTGGAAAAAAATAAAAAATATACCATGCTTCTTAAAGCTCCTGGAGCTTTAGCTAAAAAAGTAGAATTTAATACAGGATCAAATAATACCACCATTATTGATCCATTTACTTTGGCTGTAGGAGACATCTATCCCAGGAATAATCCTGATGGATCAGTGAATAACTTTGATATTTCTGAGTTAAAAAGGCAGTGGGCTCCCACTAAAGATACCCAAACTAATGCAGATTTAAATAATGATGGCAGGGTGAATAATGTAGATTGGTCCTGTTTAAGGCTTAATGTGGGTAAATCAGATGAGGAATTCACTCCTTCTCAAACTTCCCCTCAAACTGTCAAAATAGGCAATAAAGGCAAAGTATTTATGGATACTAATTTGGATAAGGCTCTAAGTTCAGGAGAGCAAACAATTGCTGGAGCAGTAGTTAAGTTTTTGAAAGTGCCAGACAGCCATGTGGTTGGTGAGAAGTTAACTGCCACAGAGCTTGCTGCCTCCTTAGTTTTAGCCCAGGCTACCTCAGATGCTTCTGGTTCTGTTGATATTCAAGTTTCCAGGACAGCTCCGGTAGTGGGGAATTTTAGCTTTGTAGTGGATCCTGGAGCAAATACTGGAAAAGGCGGTGAATTAGATTGGAAAATACTGGAACCTCTTAATGCAGATTCAATCCAGTCTTTTAATATAGCTGTTGAGCCATAAATAATATGTTGCAAACAAAGCATAAATAGCTTAGTCTAAAATTATGGATAATATAAAAAAATTATTAACCAAAAAAGTAATCTTGGGAATATTTGCGGTCGTTATTGGGATAGAGTTAATTTGGGCAGCTACTGTTTTATTTAAACCCACTTCTCAACCATCTTTGGTAACAAATCAAACAGTTAACAAACAATCAACCACTATTAAATTAGAAACTCAAACACCCCAAGTTAAAGTAGGCAGCAAGTTTACTGTTTCCATTCAAATGGTTTCAGATAAATTTACAGATGGTGCAGATATATTACTTAGTTATGATCCTAATGTTTTATCTTTAGATCCAGCGGGAAAAGAGGCTGTGCCGGTGATTTTGGGCGGGCTTTATAATGAATATCCTCTTAACACTGTGGACGCCAAGTTAGGCAAGGTGGCTGTCTCAGGGATTGCCACAGAAGATAGTGGAATTTTAGCTAATGGGTTATTTGGTTCGATGGTATTTACTGCAAAAGTAGCAGGCAACAGCCAAATTAGTGTAGATTTCACAGAGGGTTCTACCAAGGATTCAAATGTAATAGAAACAGGTACAGGAGAAGATATTTTAAGTAAAGTTGAGAATTTGGAGGTAAATATAGAATGAAACTCAAAGCTCAAAACTCAAAGCTCAAAACTATAACAACACACCTAATTAAACTAAAGTTTAATTGCAAAAAGTTAAAACTTTTTAGTCTTACACTGTTGCTTTGCACTTTAACTTTTACACTTTCAGCTTTTCCAGCTTATGCCCAGTCTGCTACCCTGTCCCTCTCCCCTTCCACTGGGACTTATAACAAAGGCTGCAACTTTCCTTTGGAAGTTAAATTAAATACCGGGGGTGCCCAAACTGATGGAACTGATGCCATTATTTTGTATGATACCTCCAGAGTTTCTGCTACCTCAATAAGCCCCAATCTGTCTGTTTACCCAGACTTTCCAGGCAACAGCATTGATGAGGGGTCTGGCAAAATTATTATCTCCGGGGTTGCTTCTATCTCTGGATCATTTTCTGGAAATGCTACTTTAGCCACTATTCAATTTAGCGTTAAAGAAAATGCTTCAACTGGTGCTACTCAGATCAGGTTTGATTTTGATCCTAATGATAAAGCTAAAACCACAGATTCAAATGTAGTAGAAAGAGGCACTGTAGCTGATATTTTATCTTCAGTTGTGAATGGGAACTATACCATTGGAACTGGAGCTTGTGAAGCAACAGGTACTGGCACAGGAACTGGAACTGGTACCGGGACTGGATCAAAAGGAGGAGTAGAAGATTCAACTCCCTCTGCTGAGTTTATTCCCCTTAAGCAGCTTCCTCCTGCAGGATCTGAGCAGCTAACTTTTACGCTAGCCATAGTGGGGATGGTTTTAACTATCTTAGGTGTCTTGGGATTGGCTCTACTGTGAAGATACTAATATTCTTATTTATATTTTTCTTGCTTCCCTCAAATGTTTTTGCCCAAAATGCACCTTGTGCAGCAGAAACTACCAAATGCGGGCAGCCTTCATATGCTAATTGTTCTTCTGTCCAATATGAAACTGATGGCAGGGCTTTTTATACCTGCACCCAATCAAATAACCCAAACTGTGCAGGGACTATATATTGTGCTTCTGAAAATAAATCAACTTACCAGCCTCCTGTAGCTGTTCCTGCTTCTGCTGTTTGTACACCCAACGCTTTTGATGCTTCCTTATGCAGAAGGTGTGCCTCAGATGGAAGCAGATGGGGTACCAACGGTTCTGATTTTGGCACTAATTATGGTTCAAAAGCGTGGTGCAGTTGTGCCAAGCAATATGATCCTTCTGTCTATGGGCAATCATGTAATCAGCCACCAACTGGGGTAGGAACGACCAATCCGCCTTCAGAGCCAGTGGGAGTAGGAAAAACCACGCCTGTATCTGTCCCACCAATTACTGTTACCAAAATACAAATTAATGGGCAGGATTTAGATCTAAATGGCAGTTTAAAACTCACTCTGCCAGAAACAATAAAAGAATCTGATGTACAAAATAAAATTGATGTGACTTACTCAGACAATTCAACAAAATCCTTCTTTATTACCTTTCATTACACACCAAAAATTGATCCAGTTATAGAAGCAGAAAATCAAACAAAAGATGTAGGTGTATTAGTTTTAAAATATTTCCCATTGGATAGTAGCGGTGCAAATCTTAATTCAAATATTACCGGCATGAGCACCAGTTTGGCGGCTATTAAGCAATATGTTAATACCCTAACTTTGAAGTCCTTGAATGTCCTAACGGAGGCGAGTATCTACCATGGTTTCAAAAGCAAGTCAACCCCTGCATTGAAATATAAACTGGTAGATACAAAGGAGTATCAATTACCCCTGCCTGTTTCGTCAGATAGAGTTCCCTGGAATACTGATAGCTTTAGGCCAGATTACAAAAAAATGTTAAATGATATAAATATCTGTGATTATGTTGAAAATAGAAATGTTAAACAAGTTTGGGTGTGGGGTTATCATACAAAGGTTATAGAACCAGCAGAGTCAAATATGTCTATGGGCAGAGATTCAAGCTCATTTTGGCCACAACAAACTTATGGAGATATTAGTAATAGTGAAAGAAGTGATGATTTACCGATTTGCCAAAAAACCTATGTACTTTATAACTATAATTATGAACGTGGGCTTGGCGAGGTTTTAGAAGACCACGGCCATCATATAGAAGCTGTTTTAAGTTATGTTAATTACGATCTTTTTTGGAATTACTTCGTTAGGCCTCATGGAACTCAAGACGGGGTGAATAATTGTGGATGGATGCATGCTCCTCCTAATGTAACAGATGAAGATCAATATAACTGGACAAGTAAGTTTAGGGTTCAGTCTGCTTGCTCAGACTGGAAGCCGGACGGATCTGTATCAACCAAAAGCATCGACTGTACTACTTGGGCGGGAGCAGACTGTACTAATGATATGGGGGCTAGTTTTAAGGTTTGGTGGATGCAGAATTTACCTGGAATGGATAATGGTTTAACTTATCAGGGAAGAAAGTTAAGGAACTGGTGGGTTTTTATTGGTGATTTTGATAATGCCATAGCTTCTGGAAAAGCCTTAACTGCTAAAACTCCAACTGAAGCAAGGACACTTTTTAGAACTCAATCAGCGCATACAGAAACCCAATATATCCCTCCTGCTTCCCTGCCGCATCCTCACGAACCGGTTGAGATACCTGAAGTACCCAGTGCACCTGAACCTTTAGAATTAATAGATTTTAACAGTGATGGGCAGATCAATGTTTTTGACCGGATTATATATGTTAGAAAACAGTTAGGGTTATGATATGAACCAAAAAGGGTTAGCACATATTATTTTAATAATTATCCTGGTAATAGGTTTAATTGCTGTCCTGTATTTAGTGCAGCATCCTCAAATCTTCAAACCAAAAGCATCTTCAAATCCTGTTTTGGATGCTTTTGAGATCAAAGATGCTGAAGGTAATTTGCTCACCTGTGATAGTAATGCTAGTCCTCCAGTCTGTACTACTTCTACAGAAGAGGTAACTATTACAGTCAAAGATTTAGAGGCTTTAATACCAGAGTAATTTGTCGTACAATATTTTTTAGATGGCTGCCCAACTATCCTCCTTAATTACTGATTTTTTAGAATACTTAGAATTAGAACGCAATGCTTCTCAACTGACTATTAAAAACTATAGCCATTATTTAAAGAGATTTTTACTCTTTGCAGGAGATATTACACCTTCAGAAATTGATTTAAGTTTGGTCAGAAAATATAGGCTGTATCTGGCCCGTTTTACTGATCCTCAAACACACAAAGGCTTAAAAAGAATTACCCAAAATTATTTTATGATTGCTCTAAGGGCATTTTTAAGGTATTTAGCCAGAGTTGATATTGATACCATATCTCCAGAGAAAGTAGAGCTTGGCGGGTCAGATCCCAGGCCGCTAAAAGTGTTAGATGAGGCTCATTTAAAATCTTTGCTAGAGGCTTCAGATACCACTAAAAAAGATGGAATCAGGGATAGATGCATACTGGAGATGCTATTTTCCACAGGTTTGAGGGTTTCAGAGCTAGCTTCTTTAAATAGGGATACTATTAATTTAAATAGAAGAGAGTTTGGGATAGTTGGTAAAGGTGGCAAAGAAAGAGTGGTTTTTATCTCTGGCTCCGCTGCAGGTTGGTTAGAAAAATATTTAAATGTCAGGAAAGACAGCTTTAAACCTTTATTTATCAGATTTCAAGGAAAGGTAGATCCTTCTAATAATGGTGAAGCTATGAGGCTAACACCAAGGTCTATAGAAAGAATTGTAGAAAAATATGTGAAAAAGTTAGGGCTTCCTATTAAAGCTACTCCCCATACCTTAAGGCACTCTTTTGCTACAGATTTATTAATCAATGGAGCAGATATCCGCTCTGTCCAGGAAATGCTGGGCCACTCCTCTATCCAAACCACCCAAATTTATACCCATGTCACCAATCAACACTTAAAAGACGTCCACAAAGCATTTCATTCAGGAAATAAATGACTTTCTGCAATGAACTACCCCTCATTTACCTAGCCTAACTTTTTGTAAATCTATAAGCACTGAATTTAAGACTGTTGAAACAACAGCCAAAACTATGCTGGCTAAAATGGCTGGGACCCATCCAGCTATCATTACTCCTGGCACCACTGCTGAGACAATAAACAGCATGACTGCATTTACCACAAAGGTAAAAAGCCCTAAAGTAACTACAGTTAAAGGTGCTGTCAAAAATGCCAAAACAGGCCTAATGAAAGTATTAACAACACCCAAGACTATCGCAGCAAGCACTGCTGTGGTGAAGTTGTCAACGCTAAATCCAGGAACTACATAAGTAGTAGCCATTAAAGCTAGCGCATTTAAAACTAAAGCAATAACAATTTGCAATTTAATCACCTCCACTTCTTACCTTAATCATTACTTAAATAAGAAGAAATTGTCAAATCTCTGATACAATATATTTATGGACAAAAAAGCCAGAAGCATTCTTTTAAAAACCTTAGTTTTTATATTTAGTATAAGTTTAGCATGGTTTTTAGTTAAAAGCGGTTATTTGCACAGCTGGGTGGAGACAGTTCTTCCCCACCAGTTTATAGGAGAGTTTATAGCTGGCGCCCTTTATACTTCATTTCTTACCTCACCAATTGCAGTTGCTATGTTTTTAGTGATTGCTCAAGAGAGTAACCCGATCATAATAGCTCTAGTAGGAGGTTTAGGGGCAGCTTGTGGAGATATTTTAATTATAAAATTGTTTAGGGATAATTATAAAAATGATGTTGATAATGTTTCTAAACAATTGCACTTAAAAAGAATAAGTATATTTTTAAGGCTGTTTCATTTTGAATTTATCATTCCTGTGATCGGGGCAATAATTATTGCCTCCCCTTTCCCAGATGAGATTGGACTATTAATGCTGGGAGTCTCCAGGCTTAAATATGGAGAGATTGCCAAGATAAGTTTTGTACTAAACTCCGCAGGAATTTTGTTGATTGCAGCACCGATTAATTTACTTACATGACAGGATTAACAAGCGCTGAAGCAAAACAAGCTTTGGAAAAATTTGGGCCCAATCTTCTCCCTCAAAAAGGCGGTATCTCTATCCTAAATATTTTTATCAACCAAATCAAAAACCCTTTTACTATTGTTTTAACTACAGCTATTGTACTTTCCTTCATTGTGGGAGACAAAATTGATGGCATCCTGATTGGAGCCATACTGGTTTTAAATACCTTTTTGGGGTTTTGGCAGGAATACAAAGCTTCAAAAGAGCTTGAGGCTTTGAGAAGCCTTGAGGTTTTAACCTCCAGAATAATAAGGGATGGCCGTGAAGTGGAAATATCAGCTTCAGAGATAGTACCTCAAGATGTGGTTATTTTAGAAGCTGGAGATAAAGTTCCAGCAGATGGAAAATTATTAGAAAGTTATTCTTTGCAGGTTAATGAATCTATTTTAACCGGGGAATCCTTGCCTGTTATTAAGAGCCGAACACATCCCTCCTTCGGAGGTAAAAATGATGAGGACCAGCTTTTTTTTGGAACCACTGTGATTTCAGGAAGAGGAAAGTTTCTTTGTTTACAAACAGGCCTAAATACCCGTTTTGGCAAAATTGCCCAAACTTTGGCGGAGGTTAAAAGCGAGCAAACACCCCTGGAGATTTCTTTATCTAAGTTAATAAAAGGTGTCAGTTTAGTGGTAATAATTGTGACCATCCTAGTGTTTTTGGTGAGATTTTTCCAAGGGTTTGAATTAGCTGAGGTGTTGCTGTCAAGTATTGCCTTAATGGTAGCAGCTGTGCCAGAAGGGTTGCCTGCAGTGGTGACTATAGTTTTAGCTTTGGGGGTGAGAAAAATGTATCAAAGAAAGGCTTTGGTTAGGAAGATGATTGCGGTGGAGTCTTTAGGTGCTGCCACAGTTATTTTATCTGATAAAACAGGCACTTTAACTAAAAATGAGATGAGGGTGCAAGTTACAAAGGTAAACAAAGGTTCAGAGGGTGATTTACTTAAATGTGCAGTGCTTTGTAATAGTGCTAATTTGGTGCTCAAAGAGGACCCGCTTCGCCCGCGACTTGCGTCGACGCAGGTGCGAAGCGAGGCGAGTGGTTTTGATATTTTAGGAGATACCACTGAGGGGGCTTTACTTCTATGGGCAAAAGACAAAGGTGAGGAGATAGAAGCTTTAAGGTCTGAGGGAAAGCTGCTTGAGGAAATCCCCTTTTCACTGCAGACTAGAAAGATGACTGTGATCTGGGAACATTCTGGGAAAAAAGCAGCATATACCAAAGGGGCTCCTGAAGTCATTTTAAAAGAAGTTAAGCTGCCTGAAAAAGAATTTCTGGTTTGGGAAAAAGAATACCAGAAAATGGCCTCAAAGGGCTTAAGGGTTTTAGGTTTCTCTAAAGATGAAAAATTCTTAGGGTTAATTGGTATTGCTGATCAGATAAGGGAGGAGGCTAAGGAGGCCATCAGGCTAGCCAAAGGGGCTGGAATTAAAGTCTGTATGGTTACAGGAGATAATGAGCTGACAGCTAAAGCAGTCTCTGAACAGTTAGGCTTGCTTGAGGAAGGAGATGAGGTTTTAACAGGGGCTCAACTTAATTTACTATCTGATGAACAGCTGAAGGAAAGAATAGATAAAATTAAAGTTTATGCCAGGATTGAGCCTTTGGATAAATTAAGAATAGTAAAGATATACCAAAGCATGGGAGAAGTGGTGGCAGTAACTGGAGATGGGGTTAATGATGCTCTGGCTTTAAAACAGGCCCAGATTGGGGTTTCTATGGGCAAAATTGGCTCTGATGTTTCCAAAGAAGCTTCAGACATCATTTTATTAGATGATAACTTTGCTACTCTTGTTTCTGCTGTGGAACAAGGCAGGGTTATTTATGCAAATATCTTAAAAGTAATTAAATTTTTATTAACTGGGAATTTATCAGAAATTTTACTGATAAGTGTGGCCTCATTTTTAGCTCTTCCCACTCCCCTTCTGCCTACCCAGATCCTTTGGATAAACTTTGTTTCAGATGGGCTGCCTGCGCTGTCTTTAGGATTTGATAACCCTTCCTCACATATCATGAGAAATTCTCCTAGAAAGGGCAATAATATTTTGGGGGTATCTATGGTAAGATATGTGCTTTTAGGTGGGATATCAATTGGGGCAATTTGTCTATTAACTTTCTATTATATTTATCAAAACTTTGGGGTAGAGTTAGCCAGGACTATAACTTTTACTCTACTGGTACTGCTGCAGATGATTTTACCTTTTATTATCAGAAGGCATCACTCTATTACTTCCAACAAAGTGCTTTTATTGTCTGTAATTTTAGTATTAATTATGCAAGCATTAATTCTAACTGTGCCTCAGTTAAGATCTATTTTTAAGATCTAAATATGCCCTATAGTTTGACATAAAATATCCTCCAGGAGTATAATTCCTAATATGTCAGAAAGAATTAATCCTTCAGAAGATCCTAGTCTATTAGATCTATGAAAGATAGTGTTATGGAGATTTGGGGCTTTATTCATCAGCCAGATTTTAGCGATTGGTTAGTTAATCATAAAGGCCAGGTGGCAAGAAAATTATTACTTCTAGGAGGATTAGGAATAGTCACCCTATTTGGTTTTAAGACACTAAAAGATACTTATAATCACTAGCAGAAAACCCCGCTTTCTTAAAACGGGGATGAATGCTAAAGTGATTACAGTCTTCCGCGGGATAGGTGGTATATAATCCAACTAGTCCCACCTCCGAGGTAGGAGTGATCGGACACCTAGGGTTTTCTCAGTGATTTTAAGATATCTACATTTTCTTTGTCTGGACCATTATCTGCAAAACCTGGGACTTCTAAAATAAATGGTAGCTCTTTTAAGGAAGGATTATTTAATAAATTCTCAAAGCCCTCTCTGCCTATCATTCCCTCCCCTATATTAGCATGCCTGTCTCTTTTAGAACCTAACTCAAATTTAGAATCATTAGCATGCACTACTGCTAAATTTTCTAGCCCTATCTCTTCCTAAAATTCTTCCAAAGTAGATTTTAAGCCAATTGGAGTTTTTATATCATAGCTTGAGGTGAAAGCATGGCAGGTATCTAAGCAAACCTTAACCGTATTCCCACTTCCGATGTGGGAACGCACTCCTTTGCCTGCGATCGCATATGATTTTGTCAACACTTCTGCAGCTGCTAAATTCATGGCATAAACTAACCATTCTATAGATTTTTGTAGGTGAGCAGGATTAGTAGAAACATGAGCTCCTACCTTTGTCATAGAGCTAGATTATATCGAACACCGTATTTTTCTGGGTTAGTCTTTAAATTATCCATAGAAGTTTCCCAGCCTGCAAATTGGGGATTATTATTGATTACTTGGGCAAATCTTTTTTGTAGTTTTCAGATCAAATTGCATTGACAACTAAAATTACCTAATGTACTATGGGCAATACTGCTCTTCTGATATGGCCAAAATTGACTTAACTATTCCTTCCCTAGGATCTAGATTTGTTGATATTAGAGAAACAATTTCAGGTGATTCTTTTAATTGGAGTTGGACTAGGCCGCTGTCTCAGGTGGTTTTTTTGGCAATTCACCACACAGCTGGCCCAGACAGCCAAACCCCAGAACAAATTGCTAACTTTCATATTAGCTCTAATGGTTGGGGTGGAATTGGTTATCATTTTCTGGTTGACAAAAATGGGATTGTTTATTATGTGGGTGATATTTCAACAGCCAGGGCTAATGTAGCTAATTTAAATGACCAGGTTATTGGGATTTGTTTGATTGGCAGTTTTATGTCTGGAAAAGAGCCTACTGATGCCCAGATTAATTCTGCTAAAATCCTGTGTGATTTTTTTATTAATAATTATCCTGATTTAGCTAATTTAAATTCCTATGATCAGGTTAAAGGTCATAAAGAGCTTCCAGGCCAATCAACTGCTTGCCCAGGGGAAACATGGCCTTTATGGAAAACTAAGATTACCTCAGCCCCGATTGAATCGGGGTCAGGCAGCCCTACTCCACTTCCTACCTCAACTCCAGTAAGCGATAGAGGTGCCAAAATTACAGAAAGCTATAGAAAAGTATTAGGCAGGGATCCAGATATGGGTGGGCTGCAAACTTATACCAACGGGCTGTTGAGCATTGATCAGATAGTTTGGTCTATGGTGGCCTCAGAGGAGCATCAAAATTTAATAATGCTGGCTAAAGAAGCAGAAGATTTGAAAAACCAGGTGGATAACATGCAGACCTCTTTAACTTCTGTAAATCAACAATTGCTGATTTTGCAAGAAAGCCTAAGAGACAAAGATGAAGAAATTAACCGCTTGAGAGCTCAAAGCAGCCACGCTCCCAGCAATGGCAGCCCCCAACCTCCTAAGAGTGTGGATAATACCTTGACTATCGCTGATCTTTTTATTAATTTATACAAGTTCATATTTCCGTCCAGAAAGGAAGCCCCGATTAAATCGGGGTTGATTAAATAGGTTGGAAGGATTTAATTTGTCTCCAGTGGTAGCTATTTTTGCTTTTACAACTTTAAATGAATCTATCATTGAATATCTATTTGGTAGTGTTAAGCAGTTGCACCCTTATCTGCCATTGCTTTCACTCTCATCTGGGATTTTATTGGCTTTTTTGTATCAAATAAATATATTCAGTAGTGTATTAGGAGTAGAAAGTGGCAGCCCATTTTTAGATTTTCTGCTTTCTGGTTTTGTCATATCCCGCGGTTCTAATTTTGTTAATGATTTTGTCAGAAAAATTTTAGGAAGCAAATAATTTTATACAGGTTTGCCGGCCAGGCCATAGATTAATAAATCCTGCACAAACCCTATTGCCTGAAATGGCCAAGTTATAATTACTGAGTAAAATCCTGGGGAAAGAAAAGAAAGAACAGGCCATCTGTAGTAAGCTGCAAAAATGATGGCAAAGACAAAACCAATCATAAAATATCCTATGGCAATTGTGGACAAGAGTTTTTCTTTAGACATGAGATTTTTCTGCTTGCTCAGCTTTTTCATTGGATGAAACAGTTGTAGCTGCAGCTACTTTCTCTCCTGGCCTGGTTCTCATTAAAATAACTCCTTGGGTTTGTCTTTGCAGTGTAGGCACCTGTTTTAGCTCCATTTTAATAAGCTGTCCTTTAGTAGAGGTTAAAACTAAAGTATCCAAACTTTTATCTAAAACCTGGGCTGTCACAATATTGCCAGTTTTAGCAGTAATTTGGGCTGCTTTTACTCCCTGCCCGCCTCTTCCTTGTCTGCTCCAAGCAGAGGTGGCAGTCTTTTTGCCCAAACCATTTTCCATAATTACCAAAAGTGTTCCTTCCTCCTTGCCCACTATGTTTAAAGACACAACCTGGTCATCGCTACCCAGCCTAATCCCTCTGACTCCTGAGGTATCTCTGTGGGTGGGTTTTACTCCCTTTTCAGAAAATCTAATGCTTTTGCCCTTTTTGGAAACAATGATTACATCACTCTCCCCGTCAGTAGGGCTTACCCAACCCAGTTCATCTCCACTATCTAATTTAATAGCTACTAATCCATTTTTTCTAATATTGGCATATTCTTCTATAGCTGTTTTTTTAACCGTGCCACGGGAGGTGCACATAAAGAAATACTTGGCTTTTTCCCCTTTGCCTCTGGTGGTTAAAACAGCAGTCACCTTTTCTCCCTGTTCTACATTAATTAGGTTAACAATAGCTTGGCCTTTGGCTGCCCTTTGAGTTTCTGGGATGTCCCAAACCTTAATTTGAAAAACCCTGCCTTTGTCTGTAAAAAATAAAATACTATCATGGGTTTGGGTATAGAAAATATGGGAAACAGCATCTGTTTCTTTGGTAGAGATGCCCATTACTCCTTTGCCGCCTCTGGCTTGAGTCCTAAAAGAGTGTGGTGATTGCCTTTTAACATAGCCTCCTTCTGTAATGGTAACTATGGTGATTTCATTTGGCACCAAATCTTCTTCTGAAAACTCTCCCACTTTTTGCTGGTAAACTCTGGTTTTTCTAGGATCAGAGTATTTTTCTTTAATTTTGGAAATCTCATCTTTAATTACTTTTAAGATCTTTTCTGGATGGGCTAATAAATCCTCCAAGTAAGCAATTAATTCTTTAACCATTTTTAACTCTTCTTCAATCTTTAATCTTTCCAAAGCAGCTAAGCGCCTTAATTGCATATCCAAAATAGCTACCGCTTGAATTTCTGATAATTTAAACTTTGCCATTAAATTTTTCCTGGCTTCTTCTGCATCTTTAGATTTTTTGATAGTTTCAATCACTGCATCAATATTTGCTACAGCAATCATTAGGCCTTCTAAAATATGCTCACGGGCTTTAGCTTCTTTTAATTCAAACTCAGTCCTTCTTTTGATAATTGTTTGCCTGTGTTTAATAAATTCTTCCAAAATATGCTTTAAGGTTAAAAGGTGCGGCACTCCATCCACTAAAGCCACCAAATTTACATTAAAAACAGACTGCATGGCTGTGGATTTATATAAATTATTTAAAAGGGCTTGGGGTTTGGCGTCTCTTTTTAGATCAAAAACAATCCTGACCATCTGTTTTCTATCTGATTCATCCCTTAAATCTGCTATTCCTTCTAATTTTTTGTCTTTTACTAAATCTGCAATTCTAGCAATCAGGGTGGCTTTATTAACTTGGTAAGGCAGTTCTGAGACAATAATTTGCATTTTGCCTTGTGGGGTTTCATCAATCTCTACTTTGGCTCTCATCACAATCCTGCCTTTGCCTGTCCCGTAAGCTGCTGTTATTTCTGTCTGGTCATAAATTGAAGCTCCAGTGGGAAAGTCAGGGCCTTTGACAAATTTCATCAAATCTTCAACAGTAGCCTCTTTATGCTCTATCATGTAAATCAATGCCTCACAAACTTCTCCCAAATTATGGGGAGGGATTTGAGTAGCCATCCCAACAGCAATGCCTGAGGCTCCATTAAGCAGCAGGTTGGGAATAACTGAAGGAAGCAAAGTGGGCTCCTTAACAGTTCCAGAATAATTATCTACAAAATCAACTGTATTTTTAGAAATATCCCTTAATAGCTCATCAGCTATGGCAGATAACCTGGCCTCTGTATACCTCATGGCTGCAGGAGAATCCCCATCTATTGAGCCATAATTTCCTTGGCCATCTATCAACATATATCTAAGAGAGAAATTTTGGGCCATTCTAACCATAGCCTCATAAACTGGGGCATCACCATGGGGATGCAAATTTTTCAAAACTTCACCCACCACAGCAGCACTTTTTTGGTATCTTGAGGTATGGTGCAAATTTTGCTCATGCATAGCAAAAACAATTCTTCTCTGGACTGGTTTTAGCCCATCTCTCACATCAGGCAGGGCACGGGAAACAATTACAGACATGGCATAATCCAAATAGGATTTCTGCATCTCATCAATTATTGGGGCTGGCTGGATTTTACCAATGTTACTCATCTAGAAAATTTAAAAAAGAGCTTAAAAGCTCTTGGATTATTATGCCTTATGATAGGAAAAAGTGCAAGGTTGATTAGGAGAATTATCTACCTCTAGGCCTATTAATTCTGGCTGCAACAGCTTCATTTTTGAAATACTCATTTAAAGCGCCTGAAGGGTTTATAACTCTAGGAGACAATGGTTGTCCTTGATCATTTGTCTCAAAAATTATATGGCTACCGTTCAATATATAACCTCTAGTGGAGACAAATTGGAATCTTTCAGTAACAATTTGGGATTTTTTAGCAGCAAGCTCTAAATCAGGTATTTCATCTTCGGTGGCAGTAGGTACCATTTTAACTTCCCAGTATGGCGTCTCTTTGTTCGGAGTTAAAAGTGGGCTTTTACATTCGATAACATAATATATGCCTGTTCTAGGTTCCCCTTCCATATCTGGCGTATCATAACCTAAATGGAGTATTTTTGCTATGAATTCTTTGTTTATTGCTTGAGCAGCAGCATCTGCAGTGTCTTTACCATCAGCTTCATTAAATTTGCCCATGGCTTATATCTATAATTAAATATATTGTTTAAC
Organism: uncultured Gammaproteobacteria bacterium; assembly: GCA_964649615.1. Classification (GTDB taxonomy): domain Bacteria; phylum Patescibacteriota; class Microgenomatia; order Daviesbacterales; family UBA10151; genus CAZYPW01. The sequence continues at coordinate 27,155 of CAZYPW010000006.1, forward strand.
ATTTCAAGTGGCAGAATTCTTATTTAAACATTCGGCTAATAATGTTTTGAATCTTTTTGGAGTTAATTTGTGAAGGAGAAATTTTCTTAGATTTTTTTGTTTCTAGAAAAATCTTTGCGCCTGTTCTACTTCAGCTGGATTACTCATATTCCAAAAGTCAGACCTTGCTTAGGATGTCTATCTCCTCCTAAAATAATTGTTTGCTGAATCTCAGCTAAAGTAGGCATATCTTGTTCCAAACCCTTAGGTTTATATCTTAGATATATATCATTGAAAACTAGAGTTTTAAAATCTGGATAACTTAATGGTAAGGGTAAAAAACGCCATTCTCCAAAGTTACGTCTATTTCCATCTTCTGGTTTTTGGAAACCTACAAAAAGGAGACGAGTATGTTCATCAAAAAGATCAGGATGCCCTGATCTATCAAGTCTGAGTCGACCCTGGACGCTGGCTAAGTCTGTACCCATCCCTAAAACAGTACAAAGTCCTGCAATACGGTTACCATTTTCTCCATGTTGAATGATAAGAGCGTATGGAAAAGAAACAGGATTACCATCTGGATGAAGATTTTGATAAACAGCAGAAGTAGGAACAGGCGGAAGAACTGTTGCATTAGGATCCAGTTGTCCCTGCACCCAAGTTAAAGCTAAATCAGAATATACAGATCTTAGTAATTGTCGTACAAGTTGAACAGGATTTAAAGCGGGATTAAGGCTTTCTCGCATGCTTTGCCTATATACTCCTCTAAAGCCTCTGGTTCTTTTGTAGGCAGCAATCATATCCCCTGCAGTTTCTTGTGTAGCAACAGCTCGTGCAAAAGCTCGAGTTTTCGGCGAGATTTCACCAGCCGAAATTATAGGTTGCACCATTCGGTAGGTTTGCTCTCTATGCTCTGGAGTTGTCGTTATTATCATTCCAATAATATACCCTAAATTCAGGAGAATTGCAAACTATGGGGTTATTTTTAAGGCTGATTTGATAATTTTATCTAAGAGTTGGGGAAATTCTAAGCCAAAAGCTTGAGCTGCTTTGGGCATTAAGCTTTGAGAGGTCATCCCTACCCCACAAGGAGGATTAACTTCTAACACAAATGGAGTGTTATTTAAAACAATCATATCTGTTCTGGAATATGGGTTAAGAGATAAAGTTTGGTGAAGTTTTAAAGCAATTTGCTGGGCTCTATTTTTAGTCTTTTCATCCAAAGATGGAGCTCCTACTATTTCTTTGCTTTCTCCACTATATTTATTTTTATAATCAAACCAGCCTTTATCTGGTGGAATTATTTCTATAACAGGCAAAGCTTGATTGGAAAATACCCCTACAGTAATTTCTATTCCTTTAACATATCTTTCCACTAAAAAATAATCATCTAAGGAAAAAATCTTTTTCACCAAAGGATTTTTTAAATCTTTTTCAGAAAGTAAAATCACTACTTCTTTAGATGAACCACCTCTGGCTGCTTTTAGCACACAAGGAAATCCAAACTTTTTAATATCCAGAGTATTTTTTACAACTTTCCACTCTGGCTTGGGGATTTCATTTTGGTCACAAAACTGATTAAACAGGATCTTATCAAAAGCTATTTCAGTAGATTTTGGGCCACAACCCACAAAAGGTTTATTTAATTTTTTCAGGAAAGTATAAAGAGTGCCATCCTCCCCTTCTTTACCATGAATCACAGGAAAGATTAGATCAAAATCTTGTGAGATTTTTTTAAGCTCAGAAAAGCCTTTTTTTAAATCAAAAAGCTTAACTTTATAAGCGGAGCTTACAGCTTGCTGATATCCCACCTCTTCCAGGCCCTTTTTAACATTTTCAGCAGAGATTAAAGAAATCTTTCTTTCAGAAGATGTTCCCCCAGTTATAACTAATATTTTTTTCATATAACTATTCTCTTTGTAGATTCTGCTAAATTAACTAGCAGTTCATAAGGAATGGTTTGGCAGATTTTAGCACAGTTTAAAATAGAATTTTTGCCCCTTGGATTATCGGAATAAACTATTACTTCTTGTCCAATATATGGTTTAGATACTTTGGTAATATCTATGGTGGTAATATTCATGCTGACTCTGCCTATGATTGGACATTCAATACCATCAACAAAAACTATCCCTTTGTTAGATAACCTCAAATCAACTCCCTCATAGTAACCTAGTGGCAATATACCTACTGTCAGATTTCTTTTGGCAGTATAAAGACTCTCGTACCCTACCTTATCCCCTTTTTTTAGTTCTTTAATTTGAATAATCTTAGTTTTTAATTTTAAAACAGGTTTTAAATCTACATTCCCACTTCGGATGTGGGAATTCGATATGCCATAGAGAGCAAGACCTACTCGGGCTATATTTACGTTGCAACCTCGAAGGTGGAATCGTAATAATCCATCTGAGTTTTGGATATGAATATACTTTGGATTAAAACCAGCCTTCCTAACAATTTGTTGTACGTGCTTCAAATTGTTAATTTGCTTAAGATTCAATCCATTCTTGGGATCATCTGCACAAGCAAAATGTGATATCAAACCTTCCACTTTTAAGTATTTTAGCCCTTTTAGTTCTTCTAAAAATAGTGGTAAATCTTTCATTTGAATGCCTTCTCTGCTCATACCAGTATCTACAAAAATATGAACACTACATTCTGGTTGATATTTACTTAAAACTTTAGCTGTTTTCAAATCATATAAAGCAAAAGAAAAAGGCAGTTTTTTAACTTTAAAATTTTCAGGATTTGTATATCCCATTATTAAAATTTTAGTTTTAATCCTTGCTTTTAGTAATTCATATGCTTCATATAAAGAATCAACACAAAAAAATGGTGCATTAACTTGGTCTAAAATTTTTGCTATCTCAACTATTCCATGCCCATATCCATTACTTTTTATGACAGGGGCAACTTTAATTTTTTTAGTGCGCGAAGCGCGCGAGCTTTGCTCATTTAAAGAAGATAAATATTTGTAGTTATGAATTAAATTTGCTTTCGACACCTCAATTAGATTTAAGGTTTGGTAATCTTTTTTAAATATTTTTAGAATTTTGCTTAACATTTTAGGAAAACTAATTATACATTATCCAATTTCTGATTATTTCATTGGTTTTTATGGTACAGACATGTTTTATGTTTATGGAAGCTTTGGTTTAGTTGGGTTGATTGGTTTATGGCTGCGGTCACACAAAAGGCCTCTTTTTGTGATTAGCGGAGCTCTCTCCTCTTCCGTATTATTTTTTATCATCACTAATTTTGGAGTTTGGGCACCGCCAAATAATTGGTATCCCCATAATTTAAATGGCTTAATTAAAAGCTATACAATGGCATTGCCCTTTTTCAAAAATAGTCTAATTGGAGATGTTGGCTACACTATTATTTTATTTGGAGGATATGAACTAACTAAAATATTTTCCAAGAAATACACCCCCCAAAAACTTTTTCAATTGCTCTACTGATTGGATTTCCCCATATTGCACAGGTATAATTTAGCATATGACTTTTGAGGATTTAAGAAAAAAACATCCTGAGTTTATATATCATGGGTTTGAAAAAAAATTTGAAGATCAAACATTAAAAATCTATTTTGATTTTGAGATATCTCCAAACATTAAATTCAGACCGGAAATTATTCTCCCAAACGTGTTCCCACATCGGATGTGGGAAGGCAAATTGGATAATTTGGTTTTTAATTTAGGAATGGTTGAGCTGATAAGTTACTGGAAAGCAACTTGTTCTCCAAAAATTACTATCAAAGCAGGTTTTTTAGATCAGGAACAAATTAAATTTTGGAAAAAACTTTTAATAAAAGGCCTGGGAGAATTTTTTTATACAAACAGAATAGATTTTACCCAGGATGGGCTAGTTAATTTTGAAGTACGTTCCCACATGTCAAGTGGGAAGCCATTTGAGGGGATTTTGAAAGATAGAGATTTAATACTTGTTGGTGGAGGTAAGGATTCTGTTGTTACTTTGGATTCTATTTCCAAATCAGGTAAAGAATTTAACTGTCTGCTTTTAAATCCAACAGATGCAGCTATTAAAATTGCAGAAATCGGTGGGTGTAAAAATCCAATAATAGTGAAAAGAACAATAGATCCTAAACTTTTGGAATTAAATGAGCAGGGTTATTTAAACGGCCATACTCCTTTTTCTGCATATCTTGCGTTTTTATCAATGCTATCTTCTGTAATTTATGATTATAAAAATGTTGTTGTTTCTAATGAGTCCTCATCTAATGAAGGAAATGTGATTTGGATGGGTAAAGAAATAAATCATCAGTATTCTAAATCAGAGGAATTTGAAAAAGACTTTAAAGAATATAGTCAAAAATATCTAGCTCCTGTTAATTACTATAGTTATTTAAGAGAATTAAATGAATTGGAAATTGCCAGAATTTTTTCCAACTTAGAAAAATACCACAAGGTTTTTAGAAGTTGTAACAAGGGTTCAAAACAAGGGAGTTGGTGTGGCAAGTGCTCAAAATGCCTATTCACTAATTTAATTCTTTATCCGTTTTTAGGAAAAAAAATAGAAAGAATTTTTGGCAAAGATTTACTTGATGATGAAACTTTATCTCCAGTTATGGAAGAGCTTTTGCATTTGCCGGGTAAATTTAAGCCGTTTGAATGTGTTGGCACAAAAGAGGAAATTGAATATGCAATGTTGCTGGGCATTTTAAGAAGCAAGAGAAAATTATTAGAAAGATATAAAGATCAGATATCAATCCTAATTTTGGGAATGGGCAGAGAAGGAATAGCAACAAGTAATTTTTTGCAAAAAAATAACATAAATTTCTCAACCTCTGATCAAAAAGAGGGGAAAAATTATCTTGATAAGTTAAAAGATTATGACGTGATTATTAAATCTCCCGGCATCCCCTATTTGATAGAAATTAAAAAAGCCAAAGAAAATGGAAAAATCATTTCATCTAGCACGCAAATTTTTTTTGATCTTTGCCTTGGGAAAATAATCGGCGTCACCGGTACCAAGGGCAAAAGCACCACCACATCCATGATTTATGAAGTCTTAAAATCAGGAGGCTTAGATGTTTACCTGGTGGGGAATATTGGTCAGCCAGCGCTGGATTTATTAGATAATCTTAAGAAAGATTCTATAGTAGTTTATGAATTATCTTCATTCCAGCTAGCTGATCTTAAGAAAAGTCCTCAGATTGCAGTGATAACCAATATTTATCCGGATCATTTGGACTGGCATGGCAGTTTTGAAGATTATAAAAAAGCCAAAGAAAATATCAGTAGGTTTCAGACAAAAAATGATATTCTTATCTCCAATAAAAGAGGTGCTGAAGCTGCAAAAATTATTGGAAAATTATTTAAAATAAGTGAAGAAAAAATAAACAAAGCAATTAAGAATTTTAAGCCACTCCCACATCGGTTAGAATTTGTTGCAGAAAAAAATGGAATTAAATTTTATAATGATTCCCTGGCAACTAATCCCCATGCCACCATTTTTGGGTTAAAGACTTTAGGAGAAAAAGTAGAGACTTTAATAGCCGGAGGGCTTGACCGCGGGGTTGATTATTCCATTTTAGGACCGGTAATTGCCAATTCAAAAATAAAAAATCTAATTTTATTTCCTGATACAGGTAAAAAAATAGGAGAGGTCGTCAGTTATCAGCCCGCTTCGCTGCGAGGCGAGTCATCAGCTATCAGACAATTTCATGTTAATAATATGGAAGAGGCTGTTAAAATTGCTTATGAAAATACTTCCCCTGGAAAAATTTGCCTGATGTCCCCTGCCTCAGCCAGTTTTAATATGTTCAAAGACTATGAAGATAGAGGAAATCAGTTTAGGAGTTGGGTTGCCAGATTAGGAAGAAGACACTAGCTTTCTGGGAAGCTTATCTATATCTCCTGCTCCCATAAAAAATACCACATCTCCATTTTTAACTTCTGCTTTTACCTCATTTAAGATTTGATTAATTGGTACCATTTTTACGCTATTGCGCACTTTTGGTACCACTTCACTATTTATACTTTCCACAAGCTGTTGGCTGTTTACCAAACCTGTATCTACTTCTCTGCTGGGATAAATATCTGTAATTATGATTTTATCTACAGGAAGTTCCTTAAATACTTTGACAAAGTCATCAAAAAGGGCTTTAGTTCTTGAAAACATGTGAGGTTCATAAATAAGAATTATTCTGTTATTAGGAAATTTTTGTCTGGCAGCTTCCATGGTAACTTTTATTTCTGTTGGGTGATGACCAAAATCAGAATATACTTTTGCATTATTATAATCCCCTAAATATTCAAACCTCCTGCCAACTCCAGAGTAGTTTTGCAGGCTTTGTCTAATAGTTTGTGGATCAATTTCTAGAAGTAGACCAACCTGCATAGCTGCTTGAGCATTTAACTTATTAAATTCTCCAGGGATTTGCATTGGAAAATGCAGCTCATTCCTAGAATAATCTAAATATTGGACAAAATCATCATGATCGGAATGTTTTTGTCTAGGAGTTTTCATTACATGTTTAACTACTTCAGCTACATTTGAGTCAGATAAATTTGCCACAATGGTTTGTTTGCTTTGCAAAAGAAATTTTTCAAAGCTTTCTTTATAAGATTCAAAATCCTTAAAATATTCCGGATGGTCCATCTCTATATTTGTAACAACTGTAATATCCGGTTTAAGATGCAAAAAATTATCATTAAACTCATCTGCTTCAATGGCAAAGTACCCACGGCCGTTAGTAGTTTGTCGCTGGATTCTATAGTTTGTGCCCCACTTTGGGTGTATTGCTCCAAGTAAAACCGTTGGGTCTAAATTAGCATCTTCCAGCATTTGGGCAATCATGGCTGTAGTAGTTGTTTTGCCATGTGTTCCGCAAACAGCAATTACAAACTTATCATTAGTTAAATATTCACCTACAAACTGTTGCCAAGTTATTACAGGAATTTTTTTTTCTTTGGCTGCTAGAAGTTCTGAATTATTTGGATCCAGTGAAAAAATTGCCGGTGTAACTGCCAATATATCTACCTTCCCACTTCCGATGTGGGAAGCTGAATGGCCTTTTTCTAACTTTACACTTCCGATGTGTAACGTAAACTTGTTATTGGGTTCTAAATCACAACCAGTTATTTCATAACCTTGAGCTTGAGCGATAGCAGCAGCAGCAGACGCTCCAGACCCACCAATTCCTAAAAAATGAATTTTCATTGCTAAATTATATGATTTTTGATCTTTTAATGCCAGAAAATTAGCAAAAAGGACAGGTGCCAAGTCTTCGACTCTGAGGTCTGAGACCTCATCACTCAGACTCGAAGAGCTATTCCACCTTTCAGGTGGTCTGAGTTGAATTGTCAGATATAGGGGGACTGAATGAGTAACCAATGTTCGTGTGTCCAATAATAATAGAATGTTGTTGTTTGTCTCTAGAGTTTCCATCTCCAAGCTTTCGTCTTAAGTGGGATACGCTACTTCTAAGATATGCTAAATCATCTGTAATGTCGCTATCAGGGTTTATACACCGTAATAGAACTGAGTAAGGAATCCTCTTTGTTGGGTTTGCAATTAAAGGATGGAATAAAGCCCCTTCTACTTTGGATAGTATTACGGTTGATTGATCAGGTTTTGTAACCTCTTTTATTTCAGGATCATAACTCCAACCACCATATTTATAAATAGGGAGGGAAAGACCCAAAATCATCTCTCTATGTGCGCTTGTAGCGCCCCAAAATCTTAGAAAATGACCATCTTCTAGAATTTTACTTAAAAGTTCCTCAGGTGTTAATAAGCCGAATGTTTGGGCGACTGCTCTGTAGGCTTCGAGTATCTGTCTTCTTGCGTGAGATAATGGATCTTCCTGTGGAGTTTTTTCTCCTTCAATGCGCATATTTGTAAATTATACCAAAGTAATTGTTAAAAGTAAACTATAGGTTAGCAGTTGGATTATATATCTAAGATTGCTTGTTTCGCATGAGTCTGGATAAATCTTTTTCTTGGCGGGACTTCATCGCCCATTAACATGGTAAATACCTCATCTGCACCGGCTGCATCTTCTATGGTAACCTGTTTTAACACCCTGTTTTCCGGGTTCATGGTAGTTTCCCAAAGTTGATCCGGATTCATCTCCCCTAAGCCTTTATACCTAGAGATGATGGTACCTTCATTACCTCCCTGTGTTTTAACTATTTGATCCCTCTCTGAATCTGAGTAAGCATAATTAATTTCTTTGCCTTTTTGAATTTTAAATAATGGAGGCTGAGCTATATACATGTATCCTCTATTTATTACCTCTGGCAAATATCTAAAGAAGAAAGTTAAAAGCAAGGTTCTAATGTGTTCACCATCCACATCAGCATCGGTCATTAAAATTATTCTGTGATATCTGATTTTGTCGTATTGGATGCTGTCTCCTATGCCTGTTCCTAAAGCTATCACTAAAGCTCTGATTTCTTCAAATTCTAAAACCTTATCCAGCCTGGCTCTTTCAGTATTTAAAATTTTTCCTCTAAGCGGCAAAATAGCCTGGAATTTTCTATCCCTTCCTTGTTTGGCACTTCCTCCAGCCGAATCTCCTTCAACAATATACAGCTCAGATTCTGTTGCATTCCTATTTTGGCAATCTGCCAGCTTGCCAGGTAAGGTCATTCCTTCCAGCGCTCCTTTTCGAATCACTGCATCTTTGGCTGCCCTGGCTGCAGCTCTTGCCCTTGCTGCCAAAAACACTTTTTCTAAAATGGCTTTTCCATCCTGTGGGTTCTCCTCAAAAAACATTTCCAAACCGTCTTTAACAACTTGAGAAACAATTGGCTGGACTTCTGCATTTCCCAGCTTTTCTTTTGTTTGGGATTCAAATTGAATTACATCTGAATCCATTTTTATGGAAATTACAGCTGTTAAGCCCTCTCTCATGTCTTCCCCGGTTAAGTTTTCATCTTTTTCTTTTAAAGCTTCAGATTTTCGGGCGTAATCATTGATGGCCCTGGTTAGAGCCATTCTAAATCCGGTTAAATGGGTTCCTCCTTCGGTGGTGGGAACTACATTGGCAAAGGATTCCACATTTTCGGCAAAGCCTTCGTTATACTGGATAGCTGCTTCTACATCAACACCATCTACTACTTTATGAATTAAAATTGGTTCAGGATGAATCAGGGCTTTATTTTTGTTTAAGTGTTTGATCAAAGTGGCCAGGCCGGATTGGAAATAAAAATGTCTCTCTTCCCCTGTCCTCTCATCGTAAAGATGAAAAAATATTCCTGCTACCAGATATGCTACCTGTTTAATCTGCTTTTCCAGTTTTTCAAACTCAGGCGTGATGGTCGAGAAAATTGTTTTATCTGCTAAAAAAGTAATCTTGGTGCCTGTTTTCGCAGACCACTTAAAATTTGCTTTAAAAGGATATTGTGGTCCGCCAGTTGGCGGATTTTGGTTTTCTGAAACTTTACTTTTAGCTTTACCCCTTTGGTATTCCTGAAAATATTCTTTACCCTCGCGCCTTACTTCTGCCCTGGCATATTCTGATAGCGCATTAACAGCAGAAACACCCACTCCATGTAAACCAGTGGAAACTTTATAGCCACCTTCCCCAAACTTTCCTCCAGCATGCAGAGTAGTCATGATTACCTCTAAGGCAGATTTCCCTACCTTTTTATGGATATCAACCGGAATGCCCCTGCCATCATCTGCTACAGTGACGAAGTTTCCTTCATGTAAGCTGACCCAGATATTTTTGGCATGGCCAGCCAGAGCTTCGTCTACGGAGTTATCCACCACCTCTTTCACCAGATGGTGTAAACCCCTGCTATCTGTAGAGCCAATATACATGCCGGGGCGTTTTCTAACAGGTTCAAGTCCTTCCAGGACCTGAATTTGATCTGCGCCATATTTAGTGGAATCTTTAGCCATAAAATCTTATTTTAGGGCCAAGCTATGCTTAGCCATTTAAAGTATTATCTTACCATTATTTTTGAGGCATGACCAGCATTAAATATTCTAAAATTGCCCTAATATTAACATTCTGATTTTGCCACTGTTCAGCCTGCATAAGCTCTTTTAAAAGGTTTACGTTCCCACTTGACATGTGGGAAGCTAGATTTTTATGGAAATATGTAACCAGGGCAGGTAATAATTCTGCTCTATCTTTTAATTTTTCTATATATTCAAACCTTTGCTCAATACTGAAATCTAATAATTTTTCTATATCTTCTAAGTAGTTGGTAGTTGGCTTGCCTCGCTGAGTTGGCGAAGCGGGTAGTTGGTAGTTGGTAGTAGAAAGATGCTCAATATGGCAGCGTGACAGGACTGTTGGTAAAAATTTAGCATCAGAATCTGCGCCTAAAATAAATAAACCATTCTCAGGTAATTCCTCCAGAGTTTTAAGTAAAGCATTTTGGCCCTCAGGAGTTAAATCTGACCCATTTTCTAAAACCACTACCCTGCCTTTGGCTGAGTATGGTTTTAAAGAAAAATGTTCTTTGATTTTTCTGGCTTGTTCTATGCCTAATTTGGAATCAACTGGATAGTATAAAACATCTGGATGGTTCGTGTTCCCACTTCCGATGTGGGAAGCTATAGTTTGTTGAATTTCCTGTTTCCTATCTTCTAAATTAGGTGAAATTAAAAGCCTTGCAATCATGGGCCAATTCTAACATAATGGATTATATACAAATAATATGTTTCAAGCTCCTGCCCAAAATACAATTGAGGACATCCTTTTTAAAGAAGGCCTGCTGTCTAAAGAACAACTGGCAGCTATCAAATTAGAAAGTATTAACTTGGGTCAACCTATTGATAAGTTAATCCTGCAGCACAATTTAGCTCCCATAGACAGAATTATCCAGGCTAAAGCCCAGTTGTTGAATGTCCCTTTTATGAAGCTGGAAGGAAAAGCTATCTCTGCTGAGGTTTTAAACCTGATTCCTGAGGCTGCAGCCAGGCGTTATACCATCATCCCTTTTGAGAAACAGGGTGATGAGCTTTGGGTAGCCATGGCAGATCCCTTAGATATTCAAATAATCCAGTTTATAGAAAAAAGATCTGGCAAAAGAGTTAAACCCTATTTAGCTTTGCCTGAAGATATTTTAAAAGCCATCTCTGACCAATATGCCCAAAATTTAACCTCTGAAGTTACTTCTGCTTTAAAGGAAGTTCAATCAGTAAAACCTGAGGAAGAAATCTCAACTGGCCCTCAAATAATCAGAGAAGCTCCAGTTACTAACATTGTTAACCAACTTTTGGAATATGCTATTAAAACCCGCTCATCTGATATTCACATCGAGCCCCAGGAAGATAGGACCAGGGTTAGATATAGGATTGATGGGATTTTGCAGGAAAAAATCCTTCTTCCCAGGGGAGTTCATGATGCTTTAGTTTCTAGAATAAAAATCTTGTCTGTTTTAAAGATAGATGAAAGAAGATTGCCCCAGGATGGAAGGTTTACTTTTACCTTGGGTGAAAATGAGGTAGATCTGAGGATTTCCACAGTTCCTACTGTTTTTGGAGAAAAAGTAGTGATGAGGCTATTGCCTAAATCCACCAATGCCCCTACTCTTTTAGAATTAGGCTTAAGAGGCAGTTCTTTAAAAGCTTTGGAGACTCAACTCTTGCGCCCTCATGGCATCATTTTAGTTTGTGGTCCTACAGGTTCTGGAAAAACTACTACTTTGTATTCAGTTTTAACTAAAATTTCCACCACCAAAGTTAATGTAGTGACTGTGGAGGACCCTGTTGAGTACCAGATTCCAGGTGTTAATCAGGTTCAAGTGAATCCTACAGTTGGCCTGACTTTTGCCTCAGCCCTGCGTTCATTTTTAAGGCAGGATCCAAATATTATTATGGTAGGAGAAATCAGAGATACAGAAACAGCTGATTTGGCAATACAAGCTGCCTTAACTGGCCACCAGGTTTTTTCTACTGTTCATACTAATTCTGCCTCAGGTGCTCCTCCTAGGCTTTTGGATATGGGGGTGGAGCCATTTTTATTAACCTCCTCTTTAAATGCAGTGGTTGGGCAAAGAGTAGTCAGAAAAATTTGCCCCCACTGTAAAATGGAATTTCCAGCCCCACCTGAGGTGGTGGAAAATATTAAATCAGTTTTGGGGAATTTTTTGCCAAAATCATTAGGCCTAAATTTGAAGCTTTTTAAAGGGCAAGGTTGTGCCCAATGTGTTAAAACAGGTTATTTGGGCAGGGTGGGGATTTTTGAAGTGTTGGTGGTGACAGATTCTTTGGCCAAATTGATTTTAGAACATGCTTCCAGCACTGCCATTGAGCAGCTGTCAGTTTCCCAAGGCATGGTGACTATGAAACAGGATGGCTATTTGAAGGCATTGGAAGGTGTGACTACTATGGAGGAGGTGTTGCGCGTAGCGCAAGATTAAATATTAAAAATCAAAATGCAAAATGACAATGTAGAATTTAAAATTTTAAATTTTAATCTGTCATTTTTATTTTTTAGTTCTAATCTTTACATTTAATAATGAACATACAACAATTATTAGATCTGACAATTTCGCGGAATGCTTCTGATTTACATTTATCTGTAGGTTTTCCTCCCCTGTTGCGCATTCATGGTGAGTTAATACCTGTGGCTGGAGAAAGTGAGGTTACTCTTGAGGGAATCAGCAGTTTAATCTTCCCTATGCTCAACCAAGTCCAAAAAAATATTTTTGACCAATCATATGAGCTGGATTTTTCCTTTGAATTTGAGGGAAAAGGCAGATTTAGGGTAAATATTTATAAGCAAAAAAATTACCCTGCAGCATCTTTGCGGTTAATTCCTCTTTCAATTCCTCCTTTAGAAGCATCAGGATTGCCTCAAAACTTATTTAAAATAGCTGAGTTAAAACAAGGATTAATTTTAGTAACAGGCCCCACAGGGCATGGAAAATCCACCACCCTGGCTTCATTTATCAATAAAATAAACCAGACCAGAGCAGTGCATATAATTACCATTGAGGATCCTATTGAGTATGTCTATCCTAAGGCCAAGTCTTTAATTGACCAAAGGGAGATGTATAGAGATACCAAATCCTGGAATAATGCGCTAAGAGCTGCTCTAAGGGAGGATCCAGATGTAGTTTTAGTAGGTGAGATGAGAGATTTTGAAACTATTGCCTCAGCCATGACTATTGCAGAAACTGGGCATTTGGTTTTTGCCACCCTCCATACTAATTCTACAGCCCAATCCATTGATAGGATTGTGGATGTTTTTCCTGATATTCAACAAGCCCAGATAAAATTGCAGCTGGCAGCCACCCTGGAGGCCATTATTTCCATAAGGCTGATCCCAACTATTGAGCCAGGCAGGACTTTAACCTCAGAAGTGCTCCTAGCCACTCCTGCTGTGAGAAATATTATTAGGGAAGGCAAATCTCATTTAATTGATAACATCATAGAAACTTCAGCAGAATACGGCATGCAGATTTTGGAAAAATCTTTAGCAGATTTGGTAAAAAATGGCAAAATCACCTCGGATGTAGCTTTAAGCTATGCTCTAAGGCCAGAATTTTTGAATAAACTTCTAAAATAAATGGCAGAAAGGATATATAAAAATGGCGGATTTTGTCTATAAAGCAAAAGATAGGCAAGGCACATATTCAGAAGGTGTTATCCAATCTCCAGATAGCCATTCTGCTGCTTCAATTTTACGGAAAAAGGGATTAATTGTCATATCACTTATTAATAAGGGTGATTCTTCCTTTAAATTTTTAGAAATCTTATTAAATAGAGTTTCTGCCAACACCATAGTGATTATGACCAGGCAGCTGGCTACTATGGTTTCATCTGGTTTGGTTTTATCTGAAGCCATAGATATTTTGCAGGAACAGCAAACTAATAAAACGCTGCAAAAAGCCCTGGAGGAAATATCAGAGGATATTAAAGGCGGGTTAACACTAGCCCAGGCTTTATCTAAATATCCCCATATCTTCCCCAAATTATATGTTAATTTAGTTAAGTCAGGCGAGGCTTCTGGAAAGTTAGACCAGGTTTTGGTGCAGATGGCTGATTCTTTGGAAAAGGATAGGGAATTTAGAGCCCGCGTCCGCGGGGCCATGATATATCCCATGGTGGTTATAGCCATGATGCTGGGAGTAATTGTGATTATGATGGTTTTTGTCATCCCCCGTTTGGTGGGTTTATATGAACAATCCACAATTGAGCTCCCTCTTCCTACCAAAATTCTGATTCTTACTTCTAATCTTTTTATCAACTTTTGGTGGTTGGGGATCATAATTTTGATAGGTTCGGCTATTGCTTTAAACCGTTGGAACAAAACTCCTCAAGGGGCTTATTTTATAGGTAAATTCCTCTTAAAGACGCCCTTAGTTGGTGTTATTATTTCTAATGTGACTTTAACTAATTTCTGCAGAACTTTTGGGCTTTTAACTTCTGCTGGAATACCTCTGCTGGAATCTATTGCTATTGTGTCAGATTTAACAGATAATCCAGTTTATAGGAAGGCGCTAAAAGATGCATATTCCGGAGTGGAGCGGGGCCTGCCTTTTTCTTCACTTTTAACTCCTACTGTATTTCCCAAAATTGTCCCCCAAATGATTAGAGTGGGTGAAGAAACAGGAAAAGTAGATGAGATTTTTTTCAAACTAGCAGAATACTTTGAATCAGAATCTGACCATTTAGTCAAAAACCTAACAGTGGCCATAGAACCGATTATTTTAATTATTTTAGGTATTGGAGTAGCTTTTTTGGTGCTATCCATAATTCTGCCAATCTATAAGCTCACTACGTCATTCTGACTTCGTGAGCTTGCGAGTACTGCGTTTGCTCTTTTGATCGTTGTCAAAGAGCAACTTCGTACTTTTAAATTAACTACCTCTTTCTAAGAGGTACTTGACTTACTATCTGCCTTTATGAATAGAATAGATTAGATCGGAAAATAGATAAATCCTGAAGGGGGGTGAATAATTTTGATAAAATCTGCTCACAGAGGGTTCACCTTGGTGGAACTTTTGGTTGTTATTGCAATTATTGCCATTTTGGCAGCTGTGGTGGTTTTAATTATTAACCCGCTTGAATTAACAAGAAGAGGCAGGGATGCAGCAAGGCTGACAGATCTTGCTAATCTTCAAAATGCTATTAATGTAGCAGTTCAAGAATCCACAGGTTCATCTGCTGTAGCTGTTTTGTGTGTAGGATCTATTGACTATCCATGTAATGGGTCATCTCACACAGGCACAAGAGCTGCTGATGGAACAGGATGGGCTAAGGTTAATTTGTCTTCATCACAAAGCGTTTCAGTGCCTACCTTACCACAAGATTCAACTAACTCAACTACTCTTCATTACACATACTGTGCTGATGATGATGCTTGGGAAATTGATACTGTGTTGGAGTCTGACCAACAAAAAGGTAAGATGTTGACTGATGGCGGGAATGAGGATGATAAATTTGAAGTAGGTTCCAACTTGCAGCTGATAGCTGCTTCAGGTGGAAGCTGCACATACTAAAGGCCAGGTTTGAATGATTGTACTTTTAGGTTTTAGTTTGGGAATAGTTTTAGGTAGCTTTGTTAAGGCGCTAGCTGATAGAAGCCTATCTAATAAATCTTTTTGGGGAAGGTCGTACTGTTTAAATTGTAAGAAGAAATTACAATGGTACGACCTTTTTCCAATACTTTCTTATCTAACTCTACAAGGCAGATGCAGATATTGTGGCAAAAAAATTGGGTTAGAGTATTTAGTGGTAGAAATTAGCATGGGAATATTAGTAGGATTTCTGTTTTGGCAAAATCTGATTAATTTTCAATTTCTAATTTCTGCCTCCGAAGGAGGGGTGAATTATTTTCATTCAATTATCAATTATCAATTATCAATATTTATCATTGATCTTCTGATTAAAATCTTTTTTATAAGTGTTTTAGTTGCTTTGGTATTGACAGATTTAAAGAAAATGTTAATCCCTGATCGGATAATACTTCCAGCAATTACCCTAGGCTTTATCATGGCTGGATTGTTAGCCGCTTATAAGATTGGGTATTTATATTATCATCTATTAAATCATCCAGTAGGCAAATATTTGCTTTTCCCCCATTCTGATTATTTTGGGCAACATGCCTTAGAATTATTGCATCCGTTTTTAACCGGTGTTTTTTCAGCTTTATTAATAGGTGGATTTTTCTATCTTCTTATTATTATTACTAAAGGCAAAGGAATGGGTGGAGGGGATGTTAAACTGGGAGCATTCATAGGGCTAATGTTAGGTTTCCCCAACTCTTTGGTGGCTCTGATTTTGGCCTTTTTTTCTGGGGCAATAGTTTCTATACTACTGCTTGCATCAGGCAGGAAAAAAATTGGCCAGGTTATTCCCTTTGGGCCATTCTTAGTAATAGGGGCTTTAATTGCCCTTTTTTGGGGAGATAAAATATTTAACTGGTATATAAAGCTTGGGTCTTGACAAGAGATTTTGTTTATGACAATGATTAGTATGTTAGTTAAATAAATGAAAAGATTGCTGCCCAAATCAATTAATAATCCTGCTGGTTTTACTCTGGTTGAACTGCTGGTGGTAATAACCATTATTGCTATTTTGTCTGTGATTGGCATGGCAGTATTTACAAATGTCCAGAAAAATGCCAGAGATGCAAGAAGAAGATCAGATATAGATGCTATTGCTAATGCTTTGGAAGTGAATAAAACAGCAACTGCTTATGTAGCTTTAGCTACTACCCACTTTTCTGATGGAGTCATACCGCAAGATCCGTTAAATGTTGCCTACTGTGCTAACACTACAGTAGATGGGCAACCAGGTAATATAACTGCCAGGGATTGCAGTGCTCCTACAGGGTGGGGTGAAGCTGGAACAACGAACCCTCCAACAGGAACTGCCTGGAAAATCTGTGCTTACCTGGAGAATCCAGTATCAGCCTATTGTAGAGTTAATGCCCAGTAAAAACATTCCTATTTTACGAAGTGCTGGTTTTACCCTGGTTGAACTTTTGATAGTTATAACTATCATTGCTGTTTTATCTTAAATTTGTAGTTTTAGGCACTTTGTCGTATACTTAAATCATGCAACAAGCATCCATGAACAAGTTCGCGCCTTCGGCACTAAAACAAGCATTTTGGGATTATAACTTTAGCGAACGTCAGCTCCTGCAAAAGCTGGAAAAAGGTACAAAAGAGGAAAAGATATGGATTATAAGAAGAATTCTGGAAAATCTCCCCTTTAAATCTATATGGAGATATACAACACCTGCACAAGTAAAAGATCTCTTCCCTTATCTTCATCTCCGTCCCAAATTTAAACAAATTTGGAGTTATACTTTGTCTTTGTGGGGAAAATATGAAAAAACCTCTCACTAAGCTTCAAGAAGAGGTTCTTAAAAACTTTTTTGCCCAACCAATCGGAAAATCCTACTTCCTTACTGGTGGGACTGCGCTTTCTGGATTTTACTTTTACCATCGTGAGAGTATTGATCTTGACCTTTTCACCTTTGAAACTATTGAAATTGAGCCTGTAAGACAGATATTTCAGGCTATTGCCACAAAAGCCCGTTTACTTCTTGATCACCGTGTTGCAACAGATGGATACCATAAATTTTTCCTGACAGGCAAAAATGAGGGGCTTAAAATAGACCTAGTCCAAGATCAAAAAGTGCATTTCGGTCATATTAAGACTTTTGGAAATATAAGGGTAGATTCAATAGAAAACATTGGCAGCAATAAAATTACCGCAATTTTTGGCAGAACCGAAGCGAAAGACTTTATTGATCTTTATTTTATTCTCAAAAAAAAGCTATTTACCTTCCAAAAACTATTTCAGGATGCTAAAAAAAAGGACTTGGGTCTTTCTGAATTTTATCTAGCCCACATGCTTCTTGAAGTAAAAAATCTAAAATATTTTCCTAAAATATTAGTTTCTTTTAACAAAGAGGACTTGGAAAACTATTTTGTCTCCATGGCCAACAAACTTCTGCTAGAAACAAAACCTAAGGAATAAAGTGAGTTATGGCATTAGTAAGCCATAATATGTTACTTTTAAAGTATGCACTCTGCCCGTGGTTTTACCTTGGTGGAACTTCTTATTGTGATAACTATCATTGCTGTTTTATCTTCCATTGGCTTGGCTACTTATACTACATTTAATAAAAATGCCAGGGATGCCAAAAGAAAAACAGATGCCAATTTTATTCAAAGCGCCCTGGAGCAATATTTTGCAGACCAGACATTTTATCCTTTAGCAGGATCAGGTAATTGTCCAACAGATGCAGATGGGCAGTTAAGGTTTGGCTGCTCTCTAACCAATCCTGATGGATCTAAAATTTATCTTACTACTGTGCCTTCTGATTCTGACCCCAGCTCTCCTTATATTTATGTCCCTTCTGGTAATTCTTATTGCCTTTTTGCCCAGATGGAAATTCCAGCTAATGCCAAAATTACTTCTCCCTGTACTCCCCCTGCAGGATATAACTCCTCTGTAACTAGACCATAAGCTTTGGATATGCTACGCTAATCTTATGCCCACTAAGAGTTCAAAACTCAAAACTCAAAACTCAAAATTTTGGAAGAATTTATATAATAAGTTTTCAAAGAAAACTACCAACACTTTTAACTTTAAACTTTTAACTTTTAACTTTTGGCGCAGCCAAATGGGATTTACCCTCGTTGAGATTCTGGTTGTGATTGCAATTATCGGTATCATCGGGGCATATATTTTTGTTAACTTCCAAAGCAGCAAAGAAGAACAAAAGGTCCAAAAAGAACTTCTGCAGATACAATCTACCCTTAAATTAGCTCAATCTAATGCTTCTGCTTCTGTTGTTTGTGATGATTTAGGCGGAGGTGCCCTGTGGCAAGTGGAACTCAACCCTTCATCAGAAACAGTTAAAATAGGTTGTTTAAAAGAGGGAGAAGATCTAAGGCCTAAAAAAACCTATGCTTTAGAAACTGGTGTAAATATGACCTTTTTTTGTCCTGGGACAGGAAGCAGTTTTAGCTCAATTGTGACCATCACTTATGCCCCCTTTTCTGGTTTGCCTGCATTTGCTGGTGGAGATACTTGTGGTGTAGCAGGGTTAGGGGTTAGATTCCAAAGCGAAAAGGATTCAGCAATTTTTAAACAATTTACCATATCCTCCGGAGGAGCAGTTCAGGCAAAATAAAAATTCAAAATGCAAAAGTTAAAATTACAATTCAAAAATCAAAATGGCCAGAGCCTGGTGGAACTGATTGTGGTAGCAACTGTAGCTGTAATTGTGGTGGGTGCTCTCACTTTTGCCACCATTGCAGCTTTAAGAAATGCTGCTTTCTCTAAAAACCAAACCAAGGCTACTAAGCTGGCCCAAGATGGATTAGAGAGGGTGAGGACTTCCAGGGATAGAGGCTTGGAAGTAGATCTTTTAGGCAATCCTGATAAGAAATTTTCAGATCTTTGGGGCTTGTTTTTAACAAGAGACTCTTGTAGCGATAAGCCCTGCTTGTTTGAACTAACTGCAACTGGCAGCTTACAACAAATAAACATCCCAACAGATGTGCAAGAAGTTGAGGGCCTAAGAAGATATATTGAAATTTCAGATCAAGCAGCCTGTCCCCCTTTATCTTCAAATGAATGTTATAAATTTCAAAAACAAATATCCGCTGTCGTTACCTGGACAGATTTTTCAGGTCCACATGAATCCAGATTAACAACCATTTTAAGGAACCAAAATATATGAGCAAGAATGCTTTCACATTGGTTGAAGTTTTAGTAGTATTGGGAGTTTTGTCAATTTTGGGCTTAATTGTACTGACAATTTTTACCAGATCCTTGCGGGGAACAAATAAAACTCAAATAATCCTTTCCATCAAAGAAAACGGCCAATCTGTTTTAGAAAATATTGATAAAAATATTAGGAATGCTGATAATTTAGTCTGTGTTTCTTCTAATACTGTAGTACTATTTAAAGAAGGCACTTATACCAGATATAGAATTAGTGAGCCTCAAGATTCTTCGACCTCTCCTACATGTTCAGAGAATGGTTGCATTGCTTTTGATTCTCCCCAACCTCTTCCAGAGGAAATTACACCGGAGGAATTTATCAACAGATTAGGCCAAAACAGAATTTGCAGTTCAACTGACCCACTTCTATCCCCCACCATCTTAACTGATACAGATGAAGAAAAAGGAGTTTTGGTAAGTAATGGCCTATTTGAATTAGACAGAAAAGAGGGTTTTAAGGATTCACTTAATGTAAAATTTACATTGGAGGCGCCGCCCGGGGCACCTGAAGCCCTAAGAGGCCAAATAGATCCTGTTATTTTTGAAACAACCATTCAATTAAGGTAAGATGATTATATGAGTAAAAAAGGGCAATTAATTCTAACGCTGATTTTGGTAATGTCTGTGGCTTTAGCAGTAGGGTTATCAATAATTCAAAAAAGCCTGGTGGATATTTCCACCTCCACCAAAGTTGAGCAGTCATCCCGGGCTTTTTCTGCAGCTGAAGCAGGCATAGAAAAAGCCTTGCAGGTGGGAACTACCAGTGTTGAGTTTGAGAATAAGTCTAAGGCTGATGTAGTGGACTCTAATTTAATTCCTTGTGTACCAGGTTCCTCCTCAACTTGTCCTCCCGGGCAGCAAGCTCCTTTGGAGTTCCCTCCCTTATCCAAAGAAGAAATAGCTCAGGTATGGTTGGCTGATTATAACTCACCTACCAATCCCCCGGCTTATCATTATAAACAAACTAGCCTGGATGTATATTGGGGTAATTCTGATGTAGATAGGGCAGCTTTAGAGTTAACTTTAGTTTATTATGATGGCAGCAAATATGACAGCAGAAAATGGTATTTAGATCACACATCTGCAAACAGAAATCCAGCCAATGGTTTTGAGGCGCTAGCTTGCAATGGCTATGATTTAGCTGGAACAGCCTATCAGTGCAAAAAAACAATTGGAGTTTCACCTGGCCTATCATTACCTGCAAATTTGATTCTTATTCGGGCAAGAATGTTATATAACACAAACTCCCAGCCTTTTGCAGTGCAAGCTTCCTGGCCTTGTAGTATTAACCCTGTTATTAACTGCTATCTTCCACCTCAGGCCAGAAGTTTTACTTCAGTTGGGTCCTCAGGTGAGACTCAAAGAACTGTTAAATTATTTCAGCAAAGCAAGGTAATTCCTCCTTACTTTGATTACGCCATCTTTTCTGCTGGTGAAATAAAAAAGTGACAGTATGAATGAACGAGGTTTTTCTTTGCTTGAAGCAATTTTAGTTATCTTTGTATCAGGAGTACTGATACTTCTAGTTGCCAACCTACCCAATGCTTTTAATTTAGTGGGAAAAAGTAAAAATGCCTCTATTGCCAGGGAAATTGCTGTTAAGCAAATTGAGGATTTAAGGTCTATCAGTTATGACAATTTAGCCCTAGGTTCAGATGATATTACAGATAACAGAATAGCTTTATTACCCCAAGGGAACGGATCTTTTACTATTGAAGACTGCAACATCGAATTATGTGCCAATGGAGAGGAGATAAAGATGATTAAAGTTTCAATTAGTTGGAAAGAGAATACAAAAGACCAAAAAGTAGATTTAACTACTTTAATATCGCAGGGAGGCCTAAACCAATGAAAAGTGTGGGTTTTACCCTTGCTGAAACATTAGTAGTGGTCAGTATTATTATAGTGGCAGGACTTCTTTTGATGGGAGTGGTGGTTAATTTTACAGGGATAAGTGTTACTCAATCATCTAAAGTTTCTCAGGGAGTAAATGTTAATGATAGCTTTATGAAAATTAGGGAAGCTGTTAAATCAGCCTCAGCCATTGCTTCCTCCTACCCTGAGAGTGGGAGTCCCATCTACACTAGTTCTTCCACCCAGTTAGTTTTAAAGCTTCCAGCAATTGATTCATCAGGCAATATTATAGAGGCAAGTTTTGATTATTTTGTTTTTGTGGTGGAAAGCAGCAGCCTGCTTTTTAAGATCTTCCCAAATGCTTTTAGCTCAAGAACTGCTCAAAATCAGGTTTTAACCACTGCTTTAGATAGTTTGCTTTTTCAGTATTTTGATAATTCCATTCCTCCACAAGAGGTTGTTCCTAATCTCTCATCTAAAATCAGGACCACTATCAACTTAAGGCAAAAAATAGGCATAGATTATCAAACATCAATTGCAACATCTGAGGCAAATTTAAGAAATGATTAGATTAGTTCGTAGTTTTGAGTTCGTAGTTCGTAGATTTTTTACTATGAACTATGAACTAATAACTCATAACCAAAAAGGCCAGATATTGCTGATTATTTTTGTGGTTTTAGCTGTGGTTTTATTTAGCATACTATTTATAGTTACTGGTTCTCAAATTTATTATACAAATAGTACTTACTCTAACAATGTTGAGGCAGCTAATAATTTAGCTGAGGCAGGAGTAGATAAAGCCTTAGAATCATTGAATAAAACTGGAGGTACTTATAGTGGTGAAGATGAAACTAATCTAGGAGATGGTTCTTTTTCTGTCCAAATTACCTCTAAAGATGCAGGAATAAAAATTATAGAATCAACAGGTTATATCCCTAACAAAACCAATCCAAAGGTCAAAAGAACAATCAAAATAGAAACTTCAAAAGGAGTAGGAGCGTCTTTTATCTATGGAATTCAGGTTGGAGAGGGAGGATTGGAGCTTGGCAATAATAATACAGTTTCGGGTTCAATTTATTCCAATGGAAGCATAATCATGGGTAATAATAATGACATCACCGGAGATGCTTGGGTGGCAGCCGGTATCCCTCCCACCTCTGATCAACAAACAGATTGCCTAACATGTGTTGACTACCTTTTTGGTAAAACAATAGATGGCCAAACTAGGCTTGATGTTGCACAAAGCTTTAAACCTTCTATTACAGATAAAATCAGGAAGGTAACTCTTAAGATTAAAAAAATAGGTAACCCTCCTGATGCCACAGTTAGAATTATGGGTGATGATAATGGAAAGCCTAAAAAGCAGGATGTATTTGCAACAGGAACTCTTTCAGGCAGTTTGGTGACAAGCGAATACGGGTGGATAGACGTAACGTTTTTCACAAATCCTACGTTATCTGCTGATACTACTTATTGGATTATGATTGATACATCATCTGATATTAATAACTTTTGGTCCTGGCAAAATGACCTTGCTCAAAGTTATAACGGTGGTGTGCCCAAATGGTCACCTAACTGGAGTGCAGGTAATCCTACCTGGAACTCTTTTTCCGGAGATTTAAGCTTTAAAACATATATGGGCGGAACAACTAATTTTATCCTATCCGGGAATGGCACCACGGTAGTAGGTGATGTTCACGCAAATACCATCGACAGGTTAATAATTGGTAAAGACGCATATTATCAAACCATCACCAATTCAACTGTCAGCGGTAGTTCTTGCCCCAATGTGAATTGTCATCCAGGATCCGAGGATCCGCCTCCCAAAACCTTTCCTATTTCAGAAGCAAACATATTAGGGTGGAAAAATGAGGCAGCCATATCAGGTTCTTTAACACAACCAACTTGTGGATCCCAAACTGCCTGGGGGCCGGGTAAATTTACCGGTAGCTTAACTTTGGGCAATCAGTGCATTATTAAGGTAAAAACCCCCATCTGGATAACTGGAGATATCACCATGGGAAATGAAAATAGGTTTATTCTTGATTCCTCTTACGGGACAAGTTCAGGAATAATTATTACTGACGGACAAGTAGATATGGGGAATCAGAATAAGCTTTTAGGTACGGGGGAGGGAAACAGCATTTTGGTGCTTCTTTCCACTTATGATTCAAGAACCAATAACAACAGCACCATCACAATTGGCAATATAGGCAATACAGGAGTATTTTATGCAGATAAAGGGATTATTGATCCGGGTAATAACAACCAATTTAAGGAGATAACAGCTTGGAAAATAAAAATAACCAATGATTCAATAATAGATTATGAAACAGGTTTAGCTTCTATTCTTTTCTCATCAGGCCCTTCTGGGTCTTATTCTTTGATCAAAGGAACTTATCAGGTAAAATAATCTCAAAACTCAAATCGCAAAACATCAATACTGCCTTCGGCAGAACAAAACTACAACTAAAAGCTTAAATCTTTAAAGTTTTAATATTTAAGATTTAGATTTGCCATTTGACATTTAACATTTGAGATCTGACAATGAATATACTGTCCATATGGGAAAAATAACGGTTGGTTTAGATATTGGTTTTTCTTCAATAAAAGTAGTTGCCTTGTCTAAGGATAAGCAGTTTAAATTAGTTTCCTTGGGTTCAATCCCCGCACCCTCACCTGGTATGATATCAGATAGTGACCCGGATTTAGAGGCAGTGGCTGTAGCCATTAAAAGATTGCTTGATGATACCAAAATAGAAGATAAAGAGGTTGTTGTGGCACTTCCTGAATCAAAGGTTTTTACCAGAGTGATTGATGATTTGCCATACTTAACAGATGCAGAGCTATCTTCTGCTATCAAATATGCCTCTGAAGAGTTTATACCTATGCCCTTAACTGAGGTAAATTTAAACTGGCAAGTTTTGCTTAAGTCCAAAGACCGTAGTAAAGATACCAAAACAGTAGTTTTGGTGATTGCCTCACCTAAAAATGTAGTTTCCAAATATGTCAAGGTTTTATCTATGGCAGCTTTGCATCCTAAGGCACTAGAAACAGAAACAATCGCTGTCACCCGCTCTCTGGTAGGAAATAATCCTTTCTCCCCCAGCAGTTTAATAATTCAACTTGGGGCCACTACCACTGATTTTGCCGTAGTTTCCAAGGGCTTGATTTGGTTAACCAGGTCAATTTCAACAGGAGGATCTGCTCTAACTCGCTCTCTGGCCCAAAATTTCAATTTTGAATTCCCTCAGGCAGAAGAATATAAAAAAGTATATGGGCTAATGGAAGACCAGCTTGAAGGAAAAGTGCTTGAGGCTTTGCGCCCTATTGTAGAAATTATCGCCACAGAAGCTAAAAGAGTCATTCAGTCTTATGAAACAAAATATCCAAATGATCCAATCAAAAGAGCAGTTTTATCCGGAGGCGGTGCCAAGATGCCTAGGTTTGTGATCTATTTGGCAAACAGGATGGCTTTAGAAGTTCAGGAAGCAGATCCCTGGTACTCTATAGAAAAAGATAAGGGATTAATTTCTAAATTATCACAAGATGCCCCTTCATATTCAGTTGCAGTAGGGCTTGCACTTAGGGAGGAGTAATTATGGCTTATATTTCTATCAACCTTTTGCCAATAGAATTTAGAGAAGAGCAGTTAAAGGCAAGCAGATTCTATAGAATTCAGGCTATAGGAATATCCATAATTTTACTGACAGTTTTCTTTGCTTCCTTGACTGTGGCTTTAAAAATTCTGCAAAGCCAAGCTGTAGCTTCTGCCCAAAGCCTGGTTTCTCAAAGGCAAAGAGCAGTGGAAGATTTTAAGACTATCCAGGCTTCCCTCTTGCTTTTGGAAAATAGGCTCAAAACTGTTAGCCAATTTGCTGGTGTACCCTCAAAACAAAATTCCACCTATCAGGATTTAACTAAGGTGATCCCTCCCGCTGCCTCAATTAGCTCCTTGAGTATTGATAAGGAAGGAAATGCTTTAATTGTGGCTGCAGTTTCAGATCTAAACACTCTAGATATCATGTTTACAAACATGATTGATGAAGAGATGGGCCGTTTTTCAGAGGTTTCAATTGAGAGCTTATCTCGGGCCAGAGATGGCGTATTCAAGGTCAGTTTGAAACTTAAACCTAAAGAATGAAAAACAGCCAGGTTTTATCAATTATTTACTCAAAATATAAACTAATAATTTTTCCTATGGTGGTGGCAATTTCTTGCTTGATCTTAATTTTTTTTGTTATATTCCCCCAATTTTTAAGCCTTATATCTGCTCATACAGCTGCTGGTGAATTAAGCAGTAAAGCCAAGTTTTTAGAGGTAAAAGCTCAAGCGCTGCAAAATTATAATGAAGAAGATTTGAGCTCAAAAGTAAGTTATGCTTTAAGCGCCTATCCAGAGGACAAAGATTATGCAAATGCCCTGTCTGCACTGCAAGGCATTGCTTCAAAGTGGGGTTTTGTGATAACTGCTTTTGCTCTTTCTGGTGGTGAAGTCAAAATAAAAGGAGCTCAAAGTTATGTGATAAAGCTGGATATAACTGGGAGCAGGGCACTCCTTCCTTCTTTTTTGAATGAAATTGAGATTTCTAATAGGCTGATGAGAGTAAATGGGTTAGAAGTTTCATCAGGCAGGGATACTGCTGCAGTTGAAAGCTCACTTACTATTTTAGCTTTTTATGCCCCTGTTCCTACTACCTTTGGCAGTGTTGATTCTCCTTTGCCTACCTTATCTTCAGAAGAAGAAGAAATTATTACCAAATTATCCTCAAATGCTCCAGTTCAACTCCCTAGTGAGGAGCCTCAAGAGGTAATTATTCCTACAGGAAAAGCTAATCCTTTTGAATGAGATTAGGCCTTATGGCTTGTGTCTTTTCTATAGATTTTTCTTTTCGCCATTTAGCTATTTCAGCGTGGTTTCCAGAAAGCAAAACTTTGGGAACTTTATCTCCTTCAAAAATATCTGGCCTTGTATACTGGGGATGTTCTAGCAGATGTGGATCAGAGAAAGATTCATCTAAAGTTGCCTGATCTTTTAAAACCCCATTAATAAGCCTGACTACACTATCAACTATCACCATGGCAGGGATCTCTCCTCCTGTTAAAACATAATCACCTATGGAGATTTCCTCATCCACATATTTATCAATAAATCTTTGGTCCACCCCCTCATAGTGCCCACAAATAATGATGAGGTGATCTAGTTTAGATAATCTCCGGGCATCTTTTTGCTTATAGGGAGTTCCTGAGGCTGAAGTTAAAATGACTTTTGACTTTTGACTTTTGACTTTTGACTTTTTCAGCGCAGCTGAAAGTATGTCTGCCCGAAGTAACATCCCTACTCCTCCTCCATAAACTCTTCCATCTACTACTTTGTGTTTCCCTTCCCCAAAATCTCTTAAATTTATAAGCTCAAATGAGACTTTTTTTTTAATTTGGGCAGCTTTTATGATACTGGAATTAAAGATTGGTTCAAAAACTTCTGGGAAGAGGGTGATAATTGATATTTTCATTGCCCACTTTGTTGTGGATCATTTAGCTGTAGATTAACCCTGATATTTTCAGCAATAGCTCTAACTGTTAATAGTTTTCTAATAGCTCTGATTGTTTTCCCCATCTTTCCAATCACCAGTCCCATATCCTTGGGATCAACAGTTAAGATCAGGTTTATTTCACCATCATTTTTATCCTCAGTAATAGAAACTGCATCAGGATTTGAGACTAAACTGGTAACAATATAATTAAGCAGGTCTTTCATCAGTATTTTCCTTTGTAGCTTTCTCTTCTTTGGAAGCTTCTGCTGGAGTTTGTTCTTCTGCAGGCTGTTGGTTGGCAGCTGGTGGCTGCTCAACTTTTTTCTCCTTTTTTGGTTTTCTA
Organism: uncultured Gammaproteobacteria bacterium; assembly: GCA_964649615.1. Classification (GTDB taxonomy): domain Bacteria; phylum Patescibacteriota; class Microgenomatia; order Daviesbacterales; family UBA10151; genus CAZYPW01. Next base: position 54,550 of record CAZYPW010000006.1, read on the forward strand.
GGTGGCCTTTGCTTGGCCTTACCAATCATCCTTAAAAATCCATCAGACATTTGAGCTCCCTGTTTTATCCAATAGTCAACCCGATCTTGTTTTAATTTAATATCTTTGGGTTCTGTTAAGGGATTGTAGCTTCCTAAAAGCTCAATATAAGCTCCAGATCTTTTGCTTCTTTCATCAATTACCACTACCCTATAAAAGGGCTTTTGTTTAGTTCCAAGTCTGGTTAAACGAATTTTTAACATAGTTTAAGCGAAGCTAAGTATATAGAATTAAGATATGCTCGTCAAGGAAGCAACATTTTAAGGGCTTTTTGGGCTGCTATTTCTTCTGCTTCCTGTTTAGAAGATCCTACCCCTTCCCCATGTTGTTTCCCACCTATATATACTCCCACCACAAATTCCTTAGCATGGTCTGGGCCGCGGGTATTCAAAATTCTATATTTGGGAGATTCTTTAAATTTTTCCTGGACTATTTCTTGCAGGTTTGACTTAGCATCTTTAGGCGGGCCTGATTTTATTTCCTTCTCAAATAAGGGGAAAAGAGTTTTAGAGATGACTTTTTTTACTCCCTCTAGGCCTTGGTCTAAATAGATTGCTCCCAGCAGTGCCTCATAAGTATTAGCTAGCAGCTGAGGATTATTTTGCCCGCCTGAGAGTGACTCACCTTTAGAAAGTTTTAAGAAATCTCCTAAGCCTAAATCAGAAGCTGCCTGGGCTAAAGATTTGGTTTTAACAATGTAGGCCCTTAAATTAGTTAAATCTCCTTCTGCATCTTCCCTTCTTTGGTCATAAAGATAATTTGAAACCACTAAGGACAAAACAGAATCACCCAAAAATTCCAATCTTTCATTGGAGGCAAAATTGCCCCTAGTTTCATTTAAATAAGACCTATGGGTAAAAGCTTGTTGCAATAAATTAAGATTTTTAAAATTTAACTGCAGCTTTTTAAGTAAGGAACTAAAATTTTCTGTCATTAACCAATCAAGTTATCCTCAATTAAACTCACTAAATCATCAACTGTTTCTATTTTATCTATCTCTTCGGGAGCTAAAGTCACATCAAATTTTTCAGATAGTGTATTTAACAAATCATTTAGCTCAATTGGGCCTAGATTTAAATCTTCTCTCAGGAGTGCCTGCCTGTCTAAATCTTCAGGATTTAAGGTAAGATGCTCTGCTACTACTTTAGTAATATCTGAAACTGCAACCATAGAGTATAGCGTATAGTTAATAGCTTAAAAAAGCAATATCAAATTTTAATTTCTTTTAGCTTTACTGCTTGGCCTAAGACTCCATTGATAAAAGAAAATGAAGAGTCAGAACCAAATTCCTTGCCCAGTTCCACAGCTTCATCTATCACTACTTTGGGAGGGGTACCATGTTGGAAGATTAGCTCAAAGATGGAAAGGCGCAATATAGCCAGGTCTATTCTATTAATTTCTCCAATGGGCCTATCTGGAGCGCACTGGGAAATTATTCCATCAATTTGTTGCAAATTCTTCACAATTTCTGGAATATTTTTAGGGATCCTGCGTTTAGGGCTAAATTGAAAGGAAAATAAATCTTTCATCAGCTTGATGCGTTTTAAGTGCCTGGGGTCTTTAGATGTTTTCATTGGATGAGATCCTTCGGCTCGCTTCGCTCGCTCAGGATGACTAAGGCCTAGGCCTTAGTCACTTTAACTTGCTCTTTTCCTACAGATTTAGAAGCGTAGTAGCCACATTCTTTGCAAACAATATGTGACAGCGTGGGTTTGCCACAGTTTTTACAAGCTATCAGATGAGGAACAACTTGAGAAATTGCAGCTCTTCTGGTTCTTTTTCTTGATTTGCTATGTTTTCTTTTAGGTTCACCAGCCAATCGGAACGCCCCTTTCTATGGCGCGGGATCCACTTGCAAAAATGCGAATAAGCATTTTTGACAAGGGTACAAAGCTCATGATTTATCCTAATCTGGATTTACTTCACGAGTAATATTTTGTAATCTTGCCTTAAGTAAGGGATATTTGTCAAGAGAAGGATCCAAATTTAGCAAATCTGCAGCTGCTTTTTTAGTTTTTTCAACCATTTGTATATCAGAAAAAGAAGCTATCTTAAATTCAAATCTGCCGGATTGCCTGACCCCAAAAATTTCTCCCCCTCCCCTGATTTTTAAATCAAGCTCTGCTAATTTTAATCCATCAAAGGTGTTTTCCATATATTTTAACCTGCGCCTATCACTTGACACATCCGATGTGTAAAGTAAACAGTAGGACTCTTTGGTACCCCTGCCTACTCTGCCTCTAAGCTGATGCAGTTGGGCAAGCCCAAACCTTTCTGCTCCCTCAATTACTATAATAGTGGCATTGGGAATATCCATGCCTACCTCAACAACAGAGGTGGAGACTAAAATTTGCACTTTACCTTCTTTAAATTCTGTTAAAACCTGCTCTTTTTCTTTACTCTTCAATCTGCCATGCAGCAAGCCTAATTTAAGGTTGGGGAAAATTTTACCTAATCTTTCGTACTCCACCTTAACAGCCTTGACTGTAGTTAATGTTTCAGAGGCTTCTATAAAAGGTGTGATAATATATGCCTGATCCCCCTCCTTTACCCTTTTTTCTATAAATTTGTAAGAATCAGCCCTCTTTTTTTCTGGAACCAAATAAGTTTTTACCACAGGCCTGTTTTTAGGCATTTCATTGATCACAGATAAGTCCAAATCACCATACAAAGTTAGAGCTACAGTTCTGGGGATGGGGGTAGCAGTGGTTGTTAAAAAGTGAGGTGGTTTGGCTTTTGCTCTCAAGATAGTTCTCTGTTCCACCCCAAACCTTTGCTGTTCATCAACTACTACCAGTCCCACATCGGCAGCGATTAGTTTTTCAGAAAGAAGAGCGTGAGTACCGACAATTACCTCACTATCTTTGGCTTCTTTTTTAGATCCTGTATATATCCCCACTTTTATTTCAAAAGGTTCTAAAAGATTGGAAAGGGTAGAAAAATGCTGGAAAGCTAAAATTTCTGTAGGAGCCATAAAAAGAGTTCTTAATTTATTTAAGTGAATAAGGTAGGCAATGATTGCTACCACCACTGTTTTTCCTGATCCTACCTCACCCTGGATCAGCCTATTCATTGGTTGGCCCTTTTTCAAATCCTCAATTATTTCTGCAATCACTTTTTTTTGAGCGGAGGTCAGTTTAAATGGTAAGGATTTTAGAAAATAATTTAGATCATTTTTATTAATATCTAGTGGTGCTATGGGAGGTTTTTTCTTCCATTCCATCCTTGCTTTTTGGGTGGCTAAAGAAATGTAAAACAATTCATCAAAACCTAATCTTTCCCTGCTCTTTTCTATATCATCCCAACTTTCTGGGTAGTGAATCTTCCTGATAGCATCTTTTAAACTCAGCATTTCTCCTCTAATAAAACCAGGCATAGGATCTGTTAGTTGATTTTCTACTTGCGGCAGTAGTTGATCGATTTTAGTTCTTACCCATTTTGAGCTTAGCCCTTCAGTTTCCGGATAAACAGGGATTAATCCTCCTGTATGTAACCCTTTTTGATCCGTGTTCCCACTTGACGAGTGGGAACGTAGATTGATGTCAAGTTTTTCCCATTTCGGTACGATAATGGAAAGTCTACTTTTGTATTTGGTTAATTTTCCAGAAATTTGTAGCCTGTCACCTGTTGCTATTTGCTTAGTCAGCCAGCTCTGATTGAACCAGGTCAGATTTATCGGTGAGGTGCCATCATTAAATATTGCCTGGGTTAATATTTTTCTGGACCTGGTGTAAATATTTTTAATAGACCAGATTTCGCCTTGCAAGGTGACTACTTGCCCAATTTGAGTCTCTTTAGCAGTGGAGATTTGGGAAAAGTCATCATACCTGAAAGGAAAATGGTAAATTAAATCCTCCACAGTATTTAGATTTAATCTGCCCAGTTTATATAAGAGGCCTGGGCCGGTACCAGCCAGTTTGGATAAAGGAGTGTTAAGTTCCATGAAGGGATTATATCGCGAAGCGGTACAGGAAGTGTAGTGGCGAAGCCACGAAACGATTATACAAATTAATTAGAAAGCTGATAGCAGTGGAAGGAAGGAAAAGATAATTATAGAAATTCCAGCAATTACAGAAAGGATGATCCAAACAATTTTGAACTTTTTAGAATACATCATACTTAATATGTATCACAAAACTTGAAAAACTAAAAGTATAAAGTATAATTATTTATTAGTTAATTTTTCAATCTCTTTCAAAGCAGAATTTCTTTTTGGATTTTCAAAATACTTTCTGGCCGGTTCCAGCTTTTTAATTAACCAATCAGCCACTGCATTTTTTAAATCCTGAGGGTGTAAATTTTTAGCCATATAATCTTTTTCTAAATCTTCATAATTTGTGTAACTTAAATCCCCTCCCCATTTTGGTTCTCGTTTTATGTTGAGGTGCGACCTTTGTTGAGGTGCGACCTTTGTTGAGGAAGGACCTGAACGGGCGTAGAAAATAAGGTGTTTTACCCAGTCTAAGATGGGATTAAACTCTACTATTCCTTCAGGTGCATAAGCATTATTTACTTTCCTATTAATCTCATCTGGACTATCATGAATAAAAACAGCAGAATCTGGTTTTGACTTGCTCATTTTTAAAGCCAGTTTTACTGCTTCCTCATCCTCCCCTCCTGAAATCTCAGGTTTTAAAAGTCCTTGCAGCAGGTGATGATGAATTGCTACTGGTTTTTTATGTTGCAAGTCCCCTGATGCATCTCTTGCCACCACATGTACATTTCTTTGGTCAGTTCCTGCATGAGTAATTGTAATACCCATAGCAAAAATATCTGCAGACTGCATAGCAGGATAAATTAACATAGCAGAGTCTGAAATCTCAGACTCTTTTCTGCCCATGATGGTGGTTGATCTTAACATTCTGGCTAAAGTTGTAGCTTTGGAAACTTTAATAACTGTTGCCCAATATTCATTACTTTGCTTGCCGTATAGTTCTGATCCCAAAACAAACTCAATTTTGTCTGGGTCTGCTCCTACGCACAAAGCTGCAGCTTTTAAACCCTCTTCAAAGTACTCACGAGCCATTCTTCTGGCTGTTTGGAGTGTGCCATCTAATTTTTTATTAAGCCAGGTATGCCAGTCAGCCAGAAAAATAGTAGTTTGTACCCCAGCCTCTTGAAGATCTTTAATCTTTAACATGCTAGCTAAACCAGTTCCTAAATGGACTTTTCCAGAAATCTCAAAACCAATGTAGTGTTTTAAAGGAGTATCACTATCAATTAAATGTTTTAATTCATCAATAGTTAAAACTTCTTCTAAATTTCTGGTGATTAATTTAAGTTTTTCCTCAGTTGCCATAGTTCGTCTACTTCTGTGATAATATTACCATAGGTAAATAAATGAGCAAACAACTAACAAAATTATCTCAAGCTTTAATTGCAGCTTATGATAAAGATTATAAGCACAGCTTGGATAACACCATTTCTGTAAATCCTGTGGTGGCAGAACTGGCTGCCTGGTATGAAAAATTCAGGACTGCCATGGATTATCGGGATGATGAAGTTATCTTGCGCTCAGCCATTGAACGAATTTTAAAAAGAAGATTGATGATGTCAAATACTGGTGTAGCTATTGCTGCACCCTTAATTCGTGAACTTGTTTGGGCCAGATACTTTCCTGATGCATCAGTTTCTGAGTCTTCTGTTAACAAAGTAGCCCAAGCTATAGATTTATATGTCAAGCTTGAAGAAGAAATAAATAAAAAACACCGGATTAATAAGATGATAGTTTCTGAATGGATTATTCACTTGCTTTCATCAGAGATAGAGGATATTTTAAAGCCTTCTCCAGAAAAAAATATGATGTGCAATTTTATTTTTAATATTTTTAAAAGCAGAGTTACTATTTTGGATGATACAGATGAAATAAGGGATATTCAAGTTTTTATTGCAGTGAGGCGGGCCTTTGCTTATGATGACTTAGCTCTTTTAAGATTTCATTTATTCAGGCAATACTTTGGCCATTTAAATGCCCATAATTTAGACAAAATATCTACTGATTTTATGGATGGGTATAAAAAGATTGAAGAACAATTTAATTATCCATCCAAAGATAAAATTCATAGCTATATTAAGGATCAGATGATCCCCTTTTTAATCTTGGATGATGTTTTAAGAAAATACAAAGGAAAGCTTCACTCTTTAATTTCAGATGAAGAGCAGTTAAATTTAGCAATTTTAGAAGCATGCTCCTCAAGATATAAAACTATTGTGGGTAAAGTGAGAAGGGCTATTGTTAGAAGTGTCATTTTTATCTTTTTTACCAAAGCAATTTTTGCCCTTTTTGTAGAAGGAGCTTTTGAGAGACTTTTATATGGAAGAATCGTTTGGCCCTCTATTGCCTTAAATACTTTAACTCCACCAGCCTTAATGGTTTTAGTTGGGGTTTTTGTTAAAACTCCCGCAAAAGATAATTCTTTTAAAATTTCCCACAAAATAAGTACTATTCTTTTTGATGAAAATCCTAATTTAGAAGTTCCTTTGCAAGTTAAAAAAAGGCCTTCCAAGATAGACCCCATAATTTGGATTTTGTTTATGAGTTTGTGGTTTACTACTTTTGTGTTAAGTTTTGGAGCTATTATTTTTCTTCTGACCAAGTTGGAGGTAAATCCTCTGTCTCAAGCTGTGTTTATATTTTTCTTAGCTATAGTTTCTTTTGTAGGTTTTAGGGTAAACAGAACTGCCCATATGTATATTTTAAAAGATAAAAGAGAATATTTAGGATCCATACTTTTTGACTTTTTCTTTATGCCTTTTATCCAAGTAGGGAGAAGGTTAACGGCCTATGTTTCCCAAATAAATATCATTTTATTTGTCTTTGATTTTATTATTGAAGCTCCCTTTAAAGGAATAGTAGCCTTTTTAGAACAGTGGCTGCTCTTTTTAAGGACTCAAAGGGAAAAATTAGATTAATCCGTATTCCCACTTGACATGTGGGAACGTAGTTGGGACTATGGAATTATGGCAAATCCTCCTTTTGCTTCTGGCGAGTTTTATCATATTTATAACCGTGGTGTAGAAAAAAGAAAAATTTTTCTTGATAAGTGGGATTATTTAAGATTCTTAGAGACCCTAGATTTTTACCGCAAATCCCCCAACCCAATGAAACTATCGGATTTTAGAAGAGGTGTAATTAAACTTAAAAAGAATGAAGATCAGAAGGAAATAGTCAGAATTTATTGTTATTCTCTAATGCCGAATCACTTTCATCTGTTAGTTCAACAACTGGAAGAATCTGGAATTACTCAATTTATGAGAAAATTATCTGATAGTTATACCAGGTTTTTTAATACCAAGTATGAGAGGGTGGGTTCTCTTTTTCAGGGAAGCTTTAAGGCAAAATTAATTGAAACTGATGAATATTTACTTCAGCTTTCAAAATATATTCATCGAAACGCGTTCCCACTTAAGATGTGGGAAGGTAAAGTTTATCCATATTCCTCCTACGGGTATTATCTAAACGGGGAGAAACATCTATTCTGTGACACAGAATTTATAGGGGCATTTTTTTCTAAAACAAATCCTAAACTAAGCTATAAATCTTTTGTAGAGGAAACAGAGTTTGGGGATCCAATAGCAGTTTATAATCTCTCCATAGATAATGATGAATGCGTTCCCACATCGGATGTGGGAAGCTAAATAATAGTTAGGTTTTGTAGGGGTAAGGTCTGTTTCCAACAACTGGTGGATTTGCTATAAATCTGTAATAAACCATTGCTCTTATTTCTTGAGTTGGATATTCTGGAAACCCATTATCTGGAGTTGGTAAAGAAAACATCCATGCCATAACTCCGGCTGGAAAAGCTCCTGATCCTTCTAAGGCATATAAAACTCTGACTGCTTGTGAGGCATGAGCTACAACACCTATCTCATCTCCTGATTGGATTTGAAGATTCAAAGGTAAGCTAAATGTTTGTATTTGATCCAAAAGATTATATTTTTCAGTGTTAAATCTGGGATGATCCACAGGATTAATAATAGAGACTCTATCAGGAGGGTATCCTAAGCCTTCAGGAATTCTAAACCAGGGAACCTTTGCTGCTTCTATCAAATGAGCATTTTCATCTGATCTTCCATTATAAATTATTATTGGGCCATATTTTCTAATTAAATCTAATTCAGATGGAATATTTCCTGTAATTTCTCTTCCAGCTCTAATCTCAGCTAATCTTCTGGCCACTTTAAACCCATAATTTATCCTTCTCCTATCCGCCCAATGGGCCCACTCCTTATTTGCATATCTATCTTTTTTGTTTCTTTTAAAATATGTGCCTGGTGCAGATATTACCCAAATTGCTTTTATTCTGTCTGCATCTTCTTGGTTGAGGTTAAGTTGGGATCCTTGAGCAGCTTCTTCCAGTTGTTGATAAGTTCTGACAGCTTCATCTAAGAATGAACTTACTTCATGCAAGTCTTTTTCTTTCAGGGCTTCAGCCCACAATTCAACTTGTTTAATGCTTTGTAAAACTGCTTGAGGGGTAATTACTTCTTTCATAAACTTAAATTATACTATAATTTAGGCTCATAGCAAATTTAGTGTTGACTGATTTTGAAATCCTCTTGTAAAATAATCTATTAAACTTGATAATTAATATATGGAACATGAAATTGTTTTAGCTCCGGAAGTATTGGGTTTTTATAATACCTTTCCTATTACTAATACCCTGCTTGTTTCCTGGATAGTAATGGTTGTTTTAATTGTAATAAGTTTACTCACCACCTGGAAGATCAGAGCAGTGCCTTACATTTTGCAAAACTTTTTTGAAGCTATAATTGAAACAGGATATAAAACAGTAGAAGATTTAGCAGGATCACAAAAAGCTAAAGTCTTTTTCCCAATTTGTTTTACCTTCTTTTTATATATTATTACTGCCAACTGGTTAGGATTATTCCCAGGTTTTGCCACTATTACTTATAAACACCAACCTCTTTTAAGGTCTATTAACTCAGATTTAAACATGACCTTGGCTTTAGCTTTAATCTCTGCCTTTTTAACCCATGCTTTTGCAGTAAGATACTTAGGTCCCGTAGGTTATTTAAAAAGATGGTTCTCACTGCAGCTTTTTCCTGTTTTCTTGTTTGTAGGATTTTTAGAAATTATCTCTGAGTTTACAAAAGTGGTCTCGCTTTCTTTTAGGCTTTTTGGTAATATTTTTGCCGGTGAGGTGGTTTTGACAACTGTGTCTGGAATATCTAAATTTAGCGCCTTTTTAGTACCGCTTCCTTTTTATTTGTTGGAAATTGTTGTAGGATTTGTACAGGCTGCTGTTTTTATGATGTTAACACTGGTATTTATGGTGTTACTAAGTGAGAAACATGAAGCTTCTCATTAGGTAACTAGTAACTAATTACTAGTGCCTTTGAAAAAAGAAAGGAGAATGTATGGAACATTTACCATCCGCTATAGCAATAGGTGTGGGAGCTTTAGGTCCTGCTTTGGGCATTGGTCTAATTGGAGCAAAAGCCATGGAAGCCATAGGCAGAAATCCTGATGCTCAAACTAAGATTTTACCTGCCATGCTTTTAGGTATGGCATTTGCTGAAGCTATTGCTATTTACGCATTAGTTATTGCATTTACTAAATAGAGTCAAGTCGTTAGAGTCGAGAGTCAAGTGAAATTCTTATTGATTCTTCCTAGACTCTAGAATCTAGACTCTAGTCACTATGGATATACTTAATCAGTTTGGTATAAATCCAGTGCTTTTGGCAGCACAAACAATTAATTTTTTAATACTTCTGTTTTTACTGAGGAAATTTTTATATGGCCCAATTTTAAGGGTTTTAGAAACCAGAAAGAAAAAAATTGAAGAGAGTTTAAAAAATGCAGAGGAGATTGAAAGAAAGCTACTTTTAACTGAGGAGGAAAAAGAGAAGATTTTGGCTAAAACAGCAATTGAAGCAGGTAAACTCATAGATGATACCAAAAAAGAGATAGAGTTAATGAAGCAGGAAGGTAGAGTACAGGCAGAAGCATTGGCTGCACAAATAATCAAAAAAGGTGAAGCGAGTGCTAAAGCTGAAATGGAAAGGATGCAATCGGAGGTAATGTCGCATTTATCAGAGATTATTGCTTTGGGTATGCAAAAAATTACTGGAAAGGCCTTAAATAAAAAAGAAGAGAGAGAATTGATTGAAAAGGAGGTTAGAAATTTGTCATGAAAAAAAGCAATGACCTAAAAAAGTTAGTTGAAAAATGCTGCATATATTGTTGTTCTGATGGAAGGATTAACGAAAAAAAGGTTACCAGCGTTATTAAAAATCTTAAATCCCTTCCCAGATCTCAGGCTATTTTTGCTATATCAGAGTTCTTGAAGACTTTAAAAAAACAAATGAGTAAAACAACTTTAATTGTGGAATCCTCGTTGCCTTTATCAAAACTGCAACTTAACAGTATAGCTAAAAAGCTAAAAAGTGATTATATTATCAGCGATGTAAAAAATACTCTTAACCCTAAACTACTGGGAGGTTTTAGGGTGAAAATCGGTGATATGGTTTCTGATTTTTCTCTGCAGAATAGAATTTTACAGTTGAAGGAAGCTATAATAGCTTAAAATATGAATATGGATATTATTTCCAAGATTGAGAGGGATATTAAGGAGCTAAAATTTAAAGCGCAAAAACAAAATGTAGGTTATGTGAGTGAGATTGGTGATGGGGTGGCAAAAATAGACGGGCTTTCTGATGTGCAATATTCTGAGCTTTTGGATTTTGGCTCCGGGGTTAGAGGACTGGCTCTTAATTTGGAACAATACTCTGTTGGAGCTGTTATTTTTGGAGATTATACCAAAATTAAAGAAGGGGCTGAAGTTAAAACAACAGGCAAAATTTTGGAGGTGCCGGTTGGTGAAGCACTTGTTGGAAGAGTGGTTAACGGCTTAGGAGAACCAATTGATGGAAAAGGAGCTATTAAAGCTTCTGCCAAATATCCGGTTGAGAAAATTGCCACGGGTGTAATTAGCAGGCAGTCTGTTAATACCCCGCTCCAGACAGGCATTAAAGCCATAGACAGCATGATTCCAATTGGCCGTGGGCAGAGGCAGTTAATTATTGGGGATAGAAATACGGGTAAAACAACTATTGCGATTGATACGATTGTAAACCAAGGGAGAGTTAATAGTTCACAGTTAGTTAGTTCATCGCCAAAAGCAAATCGAACTAACGAATTAACCAATCACGATAAACAAGTTATATGTATCTATGTGGCTATTGGCCAGAAAACTTCTAAAATTGCTCAATTGGTGGCTAAGTTAGAAGAACACGATGCCATGAAACACACTATCATTGTGGCTGCTTCTGCATCTGACAGCGCTACTATGCAATATATTGCCCCATATGCAGGAGTAGCTATGGGTGAGTATTTTATGGACTTGGGCAAAGATGCTTTGATTATTTATGATGATTTGAGCAAACATGCCTGGGCTTACAGACAGGTGTCTTTGCTTCTGCGAAGGCCATCTGGCCGTGAGGCTTATCCCGGGGATGTGTTTTATTTGCATTCCAGGTTGCTTGAGCGGGCAGCCAGATTAAACAAAGATTACGGTGGCGGATCGCTGACAGCTTTGCCTATTATAGAAACTCAGGCCGGAGATGTGTCTGCTTATATTCCAACTAATGTTATTTCTATCACAGACGGGCAGATTTATCTGGAATCTGATTTATTTAACTCCGGATTCAGGCCTGCTTTAAACGTTGGAATCTCTGTATCCAGAGTTGGAGGAGCAGCGCAAACAAAAGCTATGAAGTCGGTTGCAGGACAATTAAGGTTAGATTTAGCCCAGTTTAGAGCCTTACAGGCTTTTGCCCAATTTTCCTCTGATTTGGATCCGGAAACCAGATCCAGGATTGAAAGAGGCAGAAGAATTCAGGAGATACTAAAACAACCTCCTTACTCCCCTGTTAGCTTAGAAGAGCAGGTTGTTTCTTTATGGGCAGTTATAAACGGGCATCTGGACGAGATTCCGGTTGAAAATATCCGTGATTTTGAACAAAAGTATCTAGAATACCTTAAATTAAGAGAGAAAAAGCTGCTTTCTGAGATAGCTTCTAAAAAAGAGTTGGACGAGAAGATGGTAAAAGAGCTAGAAAAGGTTACTAAGAGTTTTGTGAGTACTTTCGCAAAATCAAATATCAAAAATAAAAATGAAAAATGACAGATTAAAATGTAAAATGTTTACTTAAATTAAAACTATGGCTAATACTAGGGAACTAAGAAGAAGAATCAAGTCTGTTAAAAATACAGCCCAGATAACCAAGGCTATGCAGATGGTGGCTGCTGCCAAGATGAGAAAAGCCCAAAATCAAGCCACCTCTGGCAGGCCTTATCTTGAGACATTAAGTGATGCGATCGCACACCTTTACGGGAAGATTGACATAAAAACCCACACTTTACTTTCAGGAAATGATTCAAAAACAGAAGCTATAATGGTTTTGTCTACAGACAAGGGATTAGTTGGAGCTCTAAACACTAATATTATCAGGCAACTAGCTTCCCACATCGGAAGTGGGAACGTAGTAGTTTATTATACAGTTGGGAGAAAAGGAAGGAGTTTTGTGGCCAGAACTGGAGGAGACTTAAAAGCCGATTTTGAGAATTTAGATACTATCACTTTTAGGCAAGCTAAACAGTTATCTAAATTAATTATGGATGCATTTAAAACAGGAGAAATTGGTGAGGCTTTTATGGTTTATCCCCACTTCCTGTCAACCTTAAGACAGGAAGCAAGAAGGGTGAAATTATTGCCTATAGATGTAGGGTCGTTAGTTAGTTCATCTAATAACGAACTAACTGGCCCAGAATTTCTTTTTGAACCCGATGTTGATGTATTACTTGATTTTCTTTTAGTTCACCATATTGAAGAGCAAATTTATCAGGCACTCCTTGAAACAAAAGCTTCGGAACACTCAAGCCGTATGATGGCTATGCAAAATGCCACAGATAATGCCCTGGAGTTGGTGGATGATCTAAAATTAACTTATAATCAAACCAGACAAAGTGCAATTACAAATGAACTGCTTGAGATTACAACCGCCCAAGCAGCAATGAATTAATTATGAATAAAGGAAATATCACTCAGATTATTGGGGCAGTGGTGGATGTACAGTTCGGCAAAGCCGAATTACCAGAGATTTATAATGCTTTGGAGCTAAATCTTGGAAAAGAAAAGCTAGTTCTGGAAGTCCAGCAACACCTTGGTGAAGGACAGGTTAGAGCAGTAGCTATGGGAACCACAGATGGGCTGAAGCGTGGAACTTTAATTACTGATACAGCCTCCCCTATCTCTGTACCAGTTGGTGAAGAAGTTTTAGGCAGGTTATTTAATGTTTTGGGAGAAGCAATTGACAAAAAAGGTGATGTTAAGGCAAAAAAGACTTTGCCAATTCATCGGGATGCTCCTTCTTTTGAAGAACAAAGTACCACTTCTGAGGTTTTTGAAACAGGCATTAAAGTGATTGATCTTTTGGCTCCATTTGTAAAGGGTGGAAAAGTGGGGTTATTTGGAGGAGCAGGAGTTGGTAAAACTGTGTTAATCCAGGAGCTTATCCGTAATATTGCAGCAGAACATGGCGGATATTCTGTTTTTGCCGGAGTTGGTGAGCGAACCAGGGAAGGAAATGATTTGTATCATGAAATGATAGATTCAGGAGTGATAGATAAAACTGCCATGGTGTTTGGGCAGATGAATGAACCTCCTGGAGCCAGGCAAAGAGTGGCTTTGTCTGCCTTGACTATGGCTGAATATTTCAGGGACGAAAAAGGCAAGGATGTGCTGCTTTTTATTGATAATATTTTTAGATTTTCCCAGGCAGGGTCTGAGGTTTCTGCACTTTTGGGAAGAATTCCCTCTGCTGTAGGTTATCAGCCAACGCTGGCCACAGAAATGGGAGAATTGCAGGAGCGGATTACCTCTACTAAAAAAGGCTCAATCACCTCTGTACAGGCTGTTTATGTGCCGGCAGATGATTATACAGATCCAGCTCCGGCCACTACTTTTGCCCATTTGGATTCTACCATTGCCCTGGATAGATCGTTAACAGAACAAGGTTTATATCCGGCTGTTGATCCCCTTCAGTCTTCCTCCAGAGCTTTGTCTCCTGATATAGTTGGACAGGAACATTATGGCATTGCTGTGGCTGTTCAAAAAGTGCTGCAAAGATATAAAGACTTGCAGGATATTATAGCAATTATGGGAATTGAAGAACTGTCAGATGAAGATAAATTAAGCGTTTCCAGAGCCAGAAAAATCCAAAGGGCACTCACCCAGCCATTCTTCGTGGGTGAGGCTTTCACCGGCAGAAAAGGAAAATACGTGCCTATTAAGGAAACTATCAAGATGTTTAAAGAAATCCTAGATGGAAGACATGATTCTAAATCCGAACAATCCTTCTACATGATTGGTGGATTAGAGGATTTAAAGTAGAGCTATTTAGTAACTGTGCTTGTTACTGCCCTTGCAGAATCTTTTAGCATATTCCAATATTTTCTTGCCATATGGTCTGCAGATCTTTCAGCTTGGAAAGAGTAATAAACTTTTTCTGCTTCAATATTAGTTCTTACAAGATTCGTTGCATCCACAGGAGTTCTTATAGAATGCAACATTTCTCTAATTCTCCTGATTGGAGTAATCATACTGTCATAATCCACAACTTGTAGGATCTGTCTTACCGATGAATCTAATTCCCTTTCAGCATTAGGGCTATTTGGGTGAAATGAATTATAAGCAAGATATGGAAAGTTTCCAGAGATCCAAAGTCTGGAACTAGTATTAGGAGACATATAACTTAACCAAGCCTTCATCTTATCTGCTTTCCTTCGAATTAAGCGGTCTCCAAAACCCTTTCCTGCAGTTATGTGATCGGTAGGCACGCTTACTACAGTGTCATATACGGCGAATCCAAAGACGGTTCTAGCCTCCAAAATTCTCTGCGCAGGATGAACTCCAGATAGCAACATTTGTTGCTGGGATTGATTGGCTTGTGCTTCTATCCTAGCCTTATAATTTTGAGATAATTCTACCTGGTATCTGTCGGCTCTTTCTTGATACTGTTTCAGTTGGTCGCCCCATCTCCTCCAAACTTCGTAATTAGAGAACTCGTGGGTTAACTCGTCTCTATATAAGCTGGGATCAAAAGAGGGTAAATGTATTCCAATATGACTTTGGTTATCTACTGTATTTACTGCTGGCATAAAAAACATGCCAGTAAAATCATCTGGAAGGTCCTTTCCTTGAAGAAGCTCTGGTTTAGCCGTGGCAAATTTAAGCCTAGTGTATTCTTCCCTATCGGATGTTGCACTGACAGTTAAATCAGTTGTTTTATAAGTAGCCTTTAACTCATCTATGATTGTTTGAATATCTCTTTCAGGCATAAATTTATTACAAAGTATACCATAATTCTTTCCTTAAACTACCTTCCCACGCTTCATATCTTCTTAAAGTTAAACAAGATCCTTCTTTGTGCCTCAACCTTCGAGGTTGCAACCTATTTTTCCGGCAGAAAAGGAAAATACGTGCCGATTAAAGAAACAATGAAAATGTGCCTCAACCTTCGAGGTTGCAGGCTAAACATTCTACGGAATATCTGACATTAAAGGCATTCCCAGATGAGTTTTAATTTCATCAATTTCTCTTTTGTTTCTGGAATGGAACAGTCCCTCTTTGTCTCTAATTCCTTTAACATCCATATGAAGATTTTCTATATCTCCTCTGGCTGCATCAACATTTTCACTCATTTCCTTTACATCTTTTTTAAGACCATCGACATCTTCCCTAAGAGCATTCACATCTCCCCTTGCTTCCTTAATCTCCTTTTTAACTGTATCAAGTCCTTCTTCAACATTCCCAAGTCTTTTATCTATCGGTTTTAATTCCTCTTTGACTATAGTGGTAACTTCTTCTTTAATTATTTGACGAAATTGTTTTGGATCCATGAATTAATTTTAATACTGACCTATATGGAAAACAATATAGCTTTTGTACTCCAGTTAAGCAATATGTTCAAAGACGCTATCAAGATGAAATGAAACCACGTTCCCACATCGGATGTGGGAATATGGATGAAGTAAGTTATTCTTCAATATAAACAAATTGGCCTTTTTCATCAAATTTTATGGATTTAAACAGATTAAAGAACCCGTCTCTTCCTAAAATTGGAATATTTTGTTTAACACTGAAGTCTGCATCTGTTTCATAACTTTTATTTCCCAACCAAATCTGATCCAGAATCCAGTAAAGCATCAAATTTGGGGAAATCGGAGGAACATATGAATATCAAGTTATTTTAGACATTACATTGATAAATGACCATCAAAAGGTGGAACATAATGAAGAATAACCTCATCCTTCTTTTTTCCAGTTAATCTTTTGAGTAAAGAATCCAATGATTGTGTTGAATTAACTACCCTTGTTCTTTTTTTGTCAAGAGCAACCCATTTATTCTCATAGTTTAAAAGGAAGCATGACTCCAATCTTTCTACATGATTGGGACCATTGATGAGGTAAAGGAATAACTATTTACCCTCTTTTAGGCGGGTTAAAAGATGGATTGTCTGGCAAAACACCCGCTTCCAAGTATCGAACATTGATAGATAAGCCATTAGCTATTAAAATTTTTTGTAAGTCATGTATTCCTCTTTTAATCTTGCCATTTTCTAAAGCTGATAAGTAAGCTTTAGTTATAGGGGGACCAGACCTTTTTGCTAACTCTGTAAGTGAAAGAGCTCTCTCATTTCTCCATGCTCTTACAACTAGGCCTGGAGAGTAATGTGAGCCATGGATTTGTAAACTTCTATTCATAAAGTCTTCGTCTTGAGGAAAAAGTCTAGCATTCTCAATAAATCTTCCTAATAGGATGATTTCTTCTTCTAAATTGCTATGATATCGCTCTGGATAACGTTGGATAATATATGATACTCCCTCTAGAAAATACCTGGTTTGACCTGGAGATAACTGATCTAGTTCCCTTGTTATAGCATGTTCTAATTCGTTAAACATAGGAATAATTTTAACAGAAAATTAGGAATAAATCAAACTATGGGACTTTTGGAGTTTGTGCTTTTTGAATTAAAATTTCAACCCCGCCTTGGTTTTAATTCTATTTCCTTTTTGTCCCACTACACCATATGATGTATTAGACATCTCCATAAACCCCACATCAATTTTATAATTTTTGCTACCAATTTTAATACGCAGTGTATGGATATAAATATTTTCAGGGAAACCTACAATTCCACTAACTTGTAATTTTATGCCTTTTAATAAATTAATCCCTAAAACTTCAGTTACTTGTGCATTAAAGATACAGATATCTGCACCTGAGTCAATTAGTACTTCATATGGGGATAACGGGACGTAAAGTATCAGTACCAAATTCCTTATATTTAAACTTCATTTCTTTGTGCTTCAACCTTCGAGGTTGCAGGCTAGAGGTTGCAGGCTAAAATTTCATCACTATATTCTCGGTCTCGAATATAATTTTTACTAACAAATGGTGCAGATTAAGCTGCCGGTAAAACTGGTTCTCCTCCTCCTGTACTAACTGTTACTGGTGGACAGCTACATTTGCTTTCAGCCTCATTACAGGGGACGCATTTTTTAACACAATGCTCTCCTCCACAAGCATGTTGTTCATCATGCATATCTGACTCTGCCCCGCACATATCACATTTATACCCTGTGGTACCTTGGCCACACCTGGTACACATAGCAGCTGTAGGATTATTATTTCGATCCATTTTTATCACCTCCTTGTTTCTATGGTAACTAATAGGGTCTGTATGGTCAATATCTCAATTACTAGACAAGATGGGTAAAGGCACCATCTAGGTGAAGATAATAAGCTTCAACTTCTAAATTTGGATACTTTCCCAAAACCTTAGCTCTGGCATTTTTTAAATCCTCTGCATGTTTTTGGGGAGAAGACTCTTTCCCATAAGCCCCACAATCTTCGTGGTTTATCAGGATTACTTTTTTAATGTGATGCAGCTTTACCGCAATATCAATTTGCCCCAAGATGACCTCTAAATTTTTCACTCCACCTGCCAAAGCCACCCGATCAAAAATTTTAGGCCTGATATGTTGAGAGATCCATTTATTTATGGTCTTTTGAAACCGAAAGTCGATACAAGTAACAATTATGCCTTCTGTTTGGTGATTCATAATATGATATTATACAATATGTTTTATGGCTCAGTTGCATTTAAAAGTTGTTACTCCGGAAAAACTTTTGCTGGATGAAGAGGTTTCTCAAGTTAATGTGTCCACTGAACAAGGCCAAATAGGGATTTTGCCAAATCATGCAAACTTAATGGCCAAGTTAGAGCCAGGTGAGCTGGTTATAAAAAAGGGTGGGAAAGTGGATACTTTGGCTGTGGGAGATGGATTTTTGCAGGTTGCAAATAATACCCTGACAGTGATGACTGATCTGGCTACATATGCTGTGGATATAGATGAAAAGACTGTTGAGGAGGCTAAAAAAAGAGCTGAGCAGGCTTTAGAACAAACTTTATCGGATGAAGAATATGCAGAAACATTTGCCAATTTACAAAAATCCCTGGCCCAGCTTCATGTTAAAAGAAGACACAGAGTAAGGTAATTGATACAATTACTACATGGTAAAAGCACCTGATCTTTCGATAATAATTCTTAACTATAATGTTAAGGAACTATTACTCAATTGTTTAGAGTCTATTTTTAAAAACAAGGGTAAGGAGGATAAGTGGCAGGTAGTTGTGGTGGATAATGCTTCAATAGACGGCTCAGTAGAAGCAGTTAAACAACTACGTTCCCACATGTCAAGTGGGAACACAGTTGATATTATAGAAAACAGGGAAAATATGGGATTTGCCAATGGTAATAATGTGGCTATTCCTAAAGTTAAAGCGCCTGTAGTTTTATTTTTAAATCCAGATACCAAAATTGTGGGAGATGTGATTCAAAAATGTTTAGATAAATTGCTTTCTAATCCAGATCTCGGGGCAATTAGCCCAAGAGTAGAATTGCCCGATGGCAGATTGGATTACTCCTGTCACAGAGGTTTCCCTACTCCCTGGAATTCTTTGATGTATTTTTCAGGAATTTCAAAGTTATTTCCTAAAATTAAATTATTCTCAGGGTACACTGCTTCATATTTAGATACTCAGACAGAACATGAAATAGATTGTATTACTGGAGCTTTTTTGATGGTTAGAAAAATTGCTGGGGATCAAATTCACTGGTGGGATAAGGATTATTTTTTTAATGGTGAAGATATTGAATTTTGTTTTTCTTTAAAAGAAAAGGGTTGGGAAATTTATTATTACCCAAAAGTAAAAATAATCCACTACAAGGGTTCTTCTTCAGGATTGTGGTCTACTGCTAAAATTCAAGTTTCTAAAGAATCCAGGTTGAAATCCGCAAAACATTCCACAGGAGCCATGAGAATTTTTTATATGAAGCATTATTATAAAAAATATCCGGTTTTTTTCAGGGACTTGGTTTTGCTGGGAATAAAGTCGCTGGAGCATTACAGAAAGGCAAAAATATGGATCTCTCGGTAATTATTTTAAGTTATAATACTAAGGAAATAACGGATGAATGTTTAAATAGACTTCAGCAATCAGTCGCCAGCTGTCAGACAAAATTAAAAAATAAAATAGAAGTAATTGTTTTGGATAATGCATCCAGTGACGGGTCTTTGGAAATAATCAAGCAGAATCACCCCTGGGTAGAATTGATAGAATCCAAAGAAAATACCGGTTTTTCTAAGGGTAACAATTTAGCAATAAAACAGTCCATCAACCCGTATGTTTTATTTCTTAACTCTGATGCCTATGTGGAAAATGATACCCTGGAAAAGGCTATGCAGTGTTTTAAAAATCCTGATTGTGACGCTTTAGGCCCAAAATTAGTTTTTGAGAATGGGGACTTTCAGCCATCAGCCGGTAATTTACCAAATCCTTTTAATATTCCTCTTTGGATTTTGGGATTATCTTTGATTCCAGGTATAAATAAGCTAAATTCCTACCATCCAAAGCATAAAGAATTTTTTAATAAGATGAGACAGGTTGGTTGGGTGACCGGGGCTTTTTTTATGCTTAGGAAAAAGGTTTTAGATAAAGTAGGCTTATTTGATGAAAATTTATTTATGTATAGTGAAGAAATTGAGCTTTGCAAAAGGATTAAGAACGCAGGATTTAAAATTTGGTATATTCCAACGATTATCGTTACCCATCTTCACGCTGCTTCATCTAGTTTTGACACCTCCCTTGCATTTATAAATGAACTAAAGGGCCTTAAATATTATTTTGGCAAATACTATCCTTCTTGGTATTTTTTAGTCAAATTATTTTTAATATTGGGTTTGATTTTAAGAGTTATAGCTTTTTCGCTCCTAAAACCTTCAAGAGCCAGGGCGTACATAAAAGGTTTATCAGTTATATGAAATTAGCAATTATTACTGTTAATTATAATGGAAAAGATGATAGTCTAGAGTTTTTAGGTTCCTTAAAAAAACTACGAACAACACACCGCCCCTTCGGGGCAACGAACTACGAACTACGAACTATATTAGTGGATAATGCATCAAGCGATGAATCAGTTTCTGCTATTCATAAGCAATTTCCTGAAGTGGATATTTTACAAACTGGTTCTAATTTAGGATTTTCCGGAGGGTTTAATAAAGGTATAGAATACGGTCAAATCTGGGGAGCAGATTATTTCCTACTAATAAATAATGATTGCTTAATTAAAGATTCTGGTTTATTAGATGAGTTAATTAAAACATTAAAATCAGATGAAAAAATTGGTTTAGTTTCTCCGAAGATTTATTTTGAAAAAGGATATGAATTTCACAAGAATAGATATTCTAAACAGGATTTAGGTAAAGCGATTTGGTTTGCCGGAGGAGAATTTGACTGGAATTTTGTGGGAAATAAACACAGAGGAATAGACGAAGTTGATTCTGGAAAATATGATTTAGTAGAGCAACAGAATATTTTTTCCGGTGCTTGTGTACTTATAAAAAAAGAAGTATTTGAAAAAGTTGGCATGTTTAATGAAGATTATTTTTTATATTTTGAGGACTCTGAGTTTGCCAAAAGAGCAACTGATGCTGGATTTAAAACTTATTATAATGGCCAGGTTTCCATCTATCATAAAGTCTCCCAGTCAACTGGAATTGGTTCTAAAATTACAGATTATTATCACACCAGAAACAGGTTAATTTTTGGAATGAAGTATGGAGGTTTAAGAACTAAATTCGCATTACTCAGAGAAGCCATAAAATTATTCTTATTTGGTAGGCCCGTTCAAAGGCAAGGAATATTAGATTTTTATTTAGGAATAAGAAGAGGTGCCAACGTAATCCACCTGGAGGGTGGTCTAGGTTGGCACCCTCAAGTAGAATATCCGCTTAAACTATCTATAGGTATAGTAAACTATAACACTGCTGATTTAACCAAAAAATTATTAGACAGCATTTTTGAAACACGTTCCCACATGTCAAGTGGGAATACGGATGATGTGGAAGTAATTGTCCTAGACAATGGTGATATTGATCCCTGTAAAGACAAAATAAAAGAATATTTGCCTAGGATAAAATATCTTAAAAATGAAGAAAATGAGGGATTTTCCAAAGGTTATAACAAAACAATTAGATACTCTTTGGGTGAGTATTATTTAATGCTAAATTCTGATATTGAAGTATTGGAGAATGGGTTATCTGAATTAGTAAGGGTGGAAGATGAGTTTAAAGGTGAAGCAGTGTTGGGTGGGAAATTAGTTTTTCCAGATTTAAGCAAGCAAGATTCTGCATTCCATTTACCCACTTTAACTGGAGCATTTAAGGAATATTTTTTAGCAAAAAAAGGATCTTATTTTATGTATCAGCCTGAAAGTGATAAACCCTCAAAAGTGGATGGGTTGGTAATGGCTTGTTTGTTAATTCCTAAGAAAGTATTACAAAAAGTAGGGCTTTTGGATGAAGGAACTTTTATCTTTTTTGAGGATATTGAATATTGCAGGAGGTTGAAAAAATTTGGTGTACCACTATATTTTGTACCATCTGCCAAATTTATCCACCACCACGGGGCTTCCACTAAAAAAATAGGCTTGGATAAAGCAACTGGCCTTCTTACCCAAAGTGCTATTAAATATCATGGAAAATTTTACTACAGCATGATTACTTTTGTATTAAGATTAGGCCAAAAATTTGGCAGGGTGAAAACTCCAGTCTCCAGATGGACCAAAAGCTAATCATGAATAAGTACTCAAAGTAGTTATATATGGTGCTGATTCTACTAAGCAACCAGAATATCAGGAAAGATTAATTTCCCTTCCAATTAAGTAAAATCTAACTCGGACCTGGGTCCAGAGGGAAGGATTCGAACCTTCGAAGGCATAAGCCAGTTGATTTACAGTCAACCCCCGTTGGCCACTTGGGTACCTCTGGAAACTTACTAATTATATCTAAAACATTAGCTACTGCCAACTACTTTACACATTCCATGTGTTAAGCGATCGATTGCTGTTATTAAACCTGATATAATTTAAGGATATGGCTTATGGCTCTTTTAGGGCAAGGAAAGATTATGCAAATTTGTGGAAATTTAAGCTGCTCTCAAAATTATCTAACAGCATACTTTTTGCAGTAATTGGCTTTTTGCTTTTGCTTTTTGGCTCTGTGGTTTATTTTGCTACCCAAGTTCCTGCTCCTGAGGAGCTCACCCAAAGATTTGTGGCCCAGGCTACCAAAATTTATGATAGGGATGGCGAGCTCTTATATGATATTTATGAAGGGCAAAATAGAACCCCTATCAAGCTTTCAGAAATTCCAGAAGTGGTTAAACAGTCTACTATTGCTATAGAAGATAAAGATTTTTATTCACACTCTGGTTTTTCTACTGTGGGTATTGCCAGGGCAGCTTTTGATTCCTTGCTCTCCAGAAGAATTGAGGGAGGAGGCTCTACTCTCACCCAACAGCTGGTTAAAAATGCCCTGTTAACTAATGAAACTTCTTTGATCAGGAAGTTAAAAGAATTAATTTTATCTATTCAAGTTGAAAAAGCATACACCAAAGATCAAATTTTAGAAATGTATTTAAATGAGATCCCTTATGGAGGGACTGCATATGGCATTGAGGCTGCAGCCAACCTTTATTTTGGCAAACATGCTAGTGAGTTAAATTTGGCAGAAGCCTCACTTTTGGCAGGGCTTCCTCAGCGGCCTTCTGTTTATTCACCATATGGCACAAATCCTGAGCTTTCTAA
Source organism: uncultured Gammaproteobacteria bacterium (assembly GCA_964649615.1). GTDB lineage: Bacteria > Patescibacteriota > Microgenomatia > Daviesbacterales > UBA10151 > CAZYPW01. The sequence continues at coordinate 77,830 of CAZYPW010000006.1, forward strand.
AGAAAGGCAAAGGGCTGTTTTAAGAAGAATGGTGGAAGATGGCTACATTAGCAAAGAGGAGGCCCAAACTGCAGAAAATACAGAGTTAACTTACAGAACCAGGCAAAATGAATTGGGCTTTAAAGCTCCCCACTTTGTGTTATATGTTAAACAAAAACTGATTGAGCAATTTGGTGATAGGTTAGTAGAACAAGGAGGCTTAAAGGTTATCACCACTCTAGACTTTAAATTACAAGAAAAAGCCCAAACAATTGTTAAAGAAGAGGTAGATAAACTAAATTCTTCCAAAATTGGCAATGGGGCAACTGTGGTACTAGATGCTAAATCAGGCCAGATTTTAGCTATGGTTGGAAGCAAGGATTACTTTGGAGGCTCCACACCCCAGGGTTGTATAGAAGGTAAGAGTTGTGTTTTTGAACCAAATGTTAATGCTGCCCTGTCTTTAAGGCAGCCTGGGAGCGCTACCAAGCCTATTACTTATGCCAAAGCTTTGGAAAAAGGATACACAGCAAATTATACTTTAATAGATGTTAAAACAGAATTTCCAGGAGGGGTAAATCTGCCAAATTATAATCCTGTTAACTATGATGGGCAGTTCCATGGTCCTACCCAGGTTAGATATGCCCTGGGTAATTCCTATAACATTCCTGCTGTTAAAATGCTGGCTTTAGTGGGGGTAAAAGATGTTTTAGACCAAGGATATAAAATGGGCCTAACTTCTTGGGAGCCTTCTCTGGAAAATGTTAATTCTGTAGGATTATCCCTGACTTTGGGCGGGCGTGAAGTGAGGTTACTGGATTTAACTTCAGCTTTTGGCACATTAGCTAATAAAGGAGCTCAGCTTGATCCAGTCTCTATTATGAAAGTGACTGATTCCAGTGGCAAAACTTTAGTGGAGCACAAAGACCAGGATGGCAGAAAAGTGTTGGATGAAGGAATTGCTTTTATCATTTCTGATATTTTAGCAGATAACGGAGCCAGGACAGCTGCCTTTGGATCTAATTCCTATCTTAACATTCCAGGCAAAACCGTGGCTGTCAAAACTGGTACCACAGATGAAAAAAAAGATAATTGGACAGTGGGCTATACCCCATCTGTAGTGGTAGGGGTTTGGGTAGGAAACAATGATAATACCCCACTTGATCCCAGAATTGCCTCAGGTGTAACTGGGGCTACCACTGTTTGGAATAGGATAATGAGGGAGGTTTTAAAAGATAAATCCAATGAACCTTTTGAAAGGCCTTCCAAAGTCACTCAGGTTGAAGTAGATGGGTTAATGTCTGGCAAACCCCATGGTGGATCTCCAGTTAGAAAAGAGTATTTTGTGGGAGGCACAGAGCCAAATGCTGAGTCCCCTGCTTATCAGAGGCAAAAGGTGTGTAGAAGCAATCCTCATAGGCTGGCTAATGATGACGAGGAAAATGAGGAAAAGGATGTTGTGGTGCTGCAGGAAAAGGATCCAACTGGAGCTGATAAGTGGCAAAAAGGAATTGATGAATGGGTTATCACAGCAGGAGATGCCAGGTTTGTGGGAGCTACCAGAGGATGTTCTGGAGTGCCTGGATTTTCAGCAGGAACTGGTGGGGTGATAGAAATTGTTAATGTGGGTAATGGGGCTAATGTGCCAAGGGTATTTGATGTGTTAGCCAAAACTAACTCTCCAGCAGGAGTTAAAAAAGTTACCTGGAGCATTGATGGAGGTATAAAGTCTACTCAAACATCAGAGCCATTTGCCCTGCATGTAGAATTTCCTCAAGGTGATAAAAGTTCCCATACTATTTCAGTAACCTTAGAAGATAACAATGGTAGCCAGCACTCCTCCTCAATTGGGGTGACGGTTGCTCTCTAATTCTATCTCCAATACTGCTATCCTTTTTTCTATTCCCAGCTTATTCAATACCCTTAAGTGTACTTCACCCATTCCCCCAATTTCTTTTCCCTCTTTCTCTAAATGCACAAATCTTTTAGGGTGAAACAAATTAGTGACTACTGAGGATACAGGTGCGGAGTTTAATTTAATATTTAATCCCATTTCTTTAACTAGAGAAAGCAGTTCTTCTATGGGATTATCAGTACCATTATATAAAGCAATGGATAAGGCATAAACTTCTTGAGGCTCGCCTTTACCATCAAAAAGCTGATGGTAAGACTTACCAACCTCAAATATACCAATATCATTGTATCCTCTTCTTATATTTCTGCCTACTACTTCCACCAGATTGGGCCAGAGATTCATTCTTAAGTATTCAGTTTCGCTAGATATTGGATTAGCTATTTTTACCAGGAATTTTTTGTACTCCTGAGTAAACCCCAAAGCATCTAACACATCTGTAGAATAAAAAGAGTAGGTTTGAACTTCAGTTAAACCTAACTCCACCAATTTCTTTTTAAAATCAGCAATTTCTTTAAAAATTACATCCTCTTTTTGCAGTGGTTCAATTTCTAAAACTCTACTGGGGGGGATTTTTTCATAGCCATACATTCTGGCCACCTCTTCTATCACATCTTCCTCAATATTTATATCCAGCCTAGAGTAGGGTACTTCTACCTCCCAGCCACGTAAGGTTGAACCTTGTGAGGCTAATTTGAATCCTAATCCTTTTAAATAATCTTCTACCTGTTTCTTATTAAAACTTATTCCTACTAAAGCATCTAGTTTATCTTTAGTTAAATTAATTTTTTTGGTCTGGTCTTCGTGTTTACCTACAATATTTATGGCCACTAATCTGCCACCCAAAACCTGGTACATCTTAATGGCTGCATCCAAAGCTTGCAGCAATCTTTTTTTGCTTAAGCCATGTTGAAATCTTTTAGCAGCTTCAGATGGTAATCCTAAGCTGGTGGTAGTTTTTCTGATGGAAACAGGATCAAAAATAGCAGCTTCCAGTAGAATAGTTTCTGTTTGATTAGTTACTTCACTATTTTCTCCTCCCATCACTCCTGCTATCCCAACAGCTTTTTTTGGATCTGTAATTAACAAATCAGAAGAAGAGAGCTTTCTTTTCTTTCCATCTAAGGTAATAATTTCCTCACCATTCTTTGCAAATCTGACAATAATCTCTTCATTCTCCACTTTTTTGGCATCAAAAGCATGTAAAGGTTGCCCATATTCCAACATTACTAAATTGGTAATATCAGCAATATTATTCACAGATCTCATCCCAGATTCCTCTAGCTTTCTTATAACTTCAGCAGAAGATTTATTCACCTTTACTTTTTCTATTTTGGTCAGACAATACAAAGTACAGAATTTATTGTCCTTCACAGTAACTGGTATTTGGGGAAGATTTTTCTGATTCCAGACGAATTCCGCGCTATGAGGCTCCCCAAAATAAACTCTAGAGTTAGTTATAGCAGATACTTCATAAGCAACTCCTCTTAAAGATAAAAGGTCTGCTCTGTTATACCCTTTCATATCAAGCTCAATATATTGAGCAGTGACTTCTTTTAAGCCAATAGTTTTTAAAGGCAGTAATTTTATCAGCTCTTCTATGGAGCAATTTAGATCAACTAATTCTTTCAGCCAATCGATTGATATTTTCATTAAAATTTCTCCAAAAAACTTAAATTTCCACTGTTAAACTCACGGATATCCTCTACTCCGTATTTGAGCATGGCCATCCTTTCCGGACCTACACCCCAGGCAATTCCTGAATATTCTTTAGGATCAATTCCTCCTGCCTTTAGCACATTAGGGTGCATCATCCCTGCTCCAGCCAGTTCCATCCAACCCACACCACCACAAACCTTACAACCTTTTCCTTTACAAAAAACACAAGTAGCATCTATACCTACTCCAGGTTCAACAAAAGGATAATATTTAGGCCTGAGCCTTACTTTGATATCTTTTCCCAGGACTGATTTAAAAAAATATTCAGATAAAAATTGCAGATGAGCCATACTGACTCCCTTATCCACATACACAATCTCAAATTGCTCAAGAGTATGCTCGTGCCTGGCATCTACATTCTCATACCTGAAGCATCTACCCAAAGACATCATCCTAATGGGTGGCTTATTGTTCTTTAAAATTCTGATCTGTGCATTAGAGGTATGGGTTCTTAATAAGAGTTTGGTAGGTTGTAGGTTATAGGTTGTAGTATCAATATACAGAGTGTCCCACAAATCCCTAGCGGGATGATTTGCTGGTATATTTAATACCTCAAAATTATTATAGTCAGTATCAATATGGGGGGCATCTGATTGGACAAAGCCTAATTTATTAAAAAGACTGACTATTTCATTCTCAAACTGGGTAACAGGATGCAGATGTCCTTTCCTTTGTTTAATTCTACTGCCTTTAGCTTCAAAAGTTTCATTCCTCAGTGCTTTGTAGTTGGCTTCTCGTAGCTCGTTACGCCGTTTCTCAATTGTTGCCTCTAGTTCTTGTTTAACTTGATTAAAAAGAGGCCCTAAAGTTTTTAACTGATCTTTGGGTAGTTGATTAAATTGTTTAGGAAGAAGAGTTATTCCCCCTTTTTTTCCAAAGAGAGCTATAAAAATAATATCCAGCTCTTTTAGAGTTTTGGATGAAGAAATTTGATTTTGATAACCAATTTGAATTTTTTTAAGTTTCTCTTCCACGAATCTAATTTTAGCACAAATGAGTTTTTACTCACATAGTTATTATCTTTTTTTTGAAGAAGGCTTTTTGCCGGATTTTAATTGCTTAAACTCTTTAGCTTTTTGAACCTTATTGCTAATTTTCTCAGCTTCCGCTTTAAGCTGCTCCAATCCTTTTTCGCCTCTTTCTTTTAAATCCTTTAAAAAAGCTTCTGCTTTTTTCCTGTTTTTAGGATCTGACAGCGCAATTGCTGCTGCTGTGGCCACAGCTCCTAAAATTGCCCCAGCCAAACCTGTGGCTGCAGGATTAATTCCCTTTTTATCGTCTGCCATTTTCCTCACCTCCTTTTTTTGCTCCAAATATTAAACAAAATGTTTAAAATAGATAAAACACCAATTTTTAGGTTATCTTTAAGCAGCCTTACTCCCTTAGTAGTCTCATCCATTTTGTCCACCAAGTTTTTTAGGGATTTTAAAAGAGCAACCAGAAAGTAAGAAATTAAAGCCATGGAGATAATAAAAACAATACAGGCAATAGATAAACTTAAATAAAAGAAATCTTGTAAACTCATTAAGCCTTTACTAATTCTACAATCTTTTTAAAATCCTCTGGATTATGAACTGCTAACTCGGCTAAGATTTTTCTATCTAAGTTAATGTTTTTACTCTTCAAAGAAGAGATAAATTTAGAGTAGCTCAAACCTTCATTTTTTACTGCAATTCCTAGTTGAGTAATCCAAAGCCTTCTAAACTGTCTCTTTTTTTGTTTTCTTCCTGCAAAAGCATATTCACCGCTGTGGAGCAAGGAGGATTTAGCCTCTTTTATCCTGTTGCTTCTGCCACCTTTGTGACCTTTAGTTAATGCTAGTACTTTTTTGTGTTTTCTATGGGAAACAACTCCTCTTTTAACTCTTGCCATAATCCTTACCTCCTTTTTTAAATATATTCAATACCTTACCCCAGCCTTCTGATCTATTGGCTTTTGCATAATTAGAAGCTTGAGAGCTAGCAAAATTGGATTTTCTTGATTGCTTAAAGTTTTTGGTCTCTCTGCCCATTTAGATTCCCAGCACTTTCTTAAATTTTCTGGCATCTGTGGCAAAAAATTCTATATTTTTTCTTTGCCTACCCAAAGCACTCTTGCCTTTTTTCCTCTTTAAATGCCCTGCACCCAGCTGATGTCTTCTAAGGAGTTTTCCCTGAGATGTTATTTTCAATCTTTTGAGAACTGATTTCTTTGTCTTCATTTTGTTGCCCATTTTGTTGCCCATTGATAAATTTAGCTCCCTTGGATTTTACTACAACCACAGATAAATTTCTACCTTCAAATTTAGGATCATTCTCTGCTTCAGCCTTCCCCCCTAAAACATCAAAAATTTGCCTCAATACTTTATAACCTAATTCTTTATGCCCTAACTCTCTGCCTCTAAATTTAACTGTCAGTTTAACCTTATAGCCCATCTTTAAAAATTCCTCCACCCTGTTTAACCTAACCTGTATATCATGTTTAGCAATTCTGGGTGAGAACCATAGCTCTTTTAATCCTCCTGCTGAGGAATCACCCCTTTTGGCTGTCCTTTCCTTTTTATTCTCAGCATATTTAAACTTTTGGTAATTAACAATTTTAGCAACAGGAGGAGTAGCATTTGGAGCAATCTCTACCAAGTCCAAACTTTGCTCCCTGGCTTTATCCAGAGCTTCCTGTTTAGTTAAAACTCCTATTTGTTCGCCTTGAGAATCTAGTACACGAAGCTTGGGGGATTGAATAAACTGGTTTATTTTGTAAAATTTACCCATCAATTAAGAGTTATATTAACATACCTTAAGCCTTTGAATCAATCTCAGATTTCACTTTAGATATAAATTTATTTACTTTGATAGTCCCCAGGTCCTTTCCTTCCCTGGTCCTTACAGCCACAGTTCCTTCACTTTCTTCTTTGTCCCCTACAATTAGCATATATGGTACTTTTTGCAATTGAGCATCCCTAATTTTGGCTTGCATCTTTTCTGCTCTTATATCAATATCAACCTTGATACCTTGCCTGCCGGCAGGCAGGTTTGCACTCTTTAATTGTTCGAGTACATTTTGTGCATAATTCTGATGCCGATCGGCAATGGGTATAATCATTACCTGAATAGGTGAGAGCCAAAGGGGAAAATTGCCTTGGAAATGCTCAGTTAAAATAGCTATAAATCTTTCAAAAGAGCCGAATATTGCTCTGTGGATCATTACTGGCCTTTGAGGCTTGCCCTCTTCATCTATATATTCCAACTTAAATGCTTCAGGCTGGTGGAAATCTAGCTGAACAGTAGCTAACTGCCATTCCCTGCCTTGGGAGTCTTTAATATGCACATCTATCTTTGGGCCATAAAATGCTCCGTCTCCCATCTTATCTCCTGCTTTTAACCCCTTTTTCGCTAAAGCCTCTGCCAATTCCTTTTCTGCTTTATCCCAATTGGAGTCAGACCCTGCTCGAGTATCTGGCCTAGTAGCCAGCCTGAACTCATATTCAAACCCAAAACTTTTATAAAAAGCAATCATCATGTCTAAAATGCTGGAAACCTCCTCAAAAATTTGATCCTCAGTTGCATAAATATGGGCATCATCCATAGTTAACTGTCTGACTCTTAGCAGTCCATTAACCTCGCCACTTTTCTCTCTTCTGTGAAGCCTACCTATTTCAGAAAGTCTTAAGGGAAGTTCTCTATAAGATCTAGGCCTGAATCTATATAAAACTGTGGATTCTGGACAGTTCATAGGCTTTAAGCTGTAAGTTACTGGTTTAGAACCATCAGCTTCATCAGATAATTCTAGATTATACATATTATGCTCACCAAATTTTTCCCAATGTCCTGACTGTTTAAAAAGTTCAGACTTAACCATGATAGGAGTGGAGGTTTCCAGGTAGCCTGCTTTTTCTGTCAGCTCCCTAATATATTTTTCTAATTCTTTAAAAATTACCAACCCCTTAGGAAGCCAGAAAGGAGCACCAGGTGCTAACTCATGGGTAAAAAAGAGTTCTTGTTCTTGGCCTAATTGCTTGTGATCTTTTAAATTATTCTGATCCATATACGTATATTACCTTTAGCTTGTAGGTTCTGTAAAGAGATGATAAAATTTGAAGGATTTGGGCGGTTAGACCAGTGCCGATTAGGCGCGAGATAACCAACCGAAGTGAGAAACGAGGGCGGTTAGCTCAGCTGGTAGAGCGTCTCATTGACGTTGAGAAGGTCGCGGATTCGAGTTCTGCACCGCCCACAATTTACCCTACACCACCACTGGTAGAAGATAAGTTAGCTGTGCCTCCACCTTGGGTACCAGATGAACCCTCAAAAATTCCCTGCATGGCAGACTTAGTTTTGGTTTGAGTTTGAACCATATTAGCATCCTTTTTCTCCTTATCTGATTTTTGCCTTTGTTCAACCAGTTTTCTTCGGAGCTCTGCCATTTGATAAGTGCTTCTGTCTTTATAGCTGGCCTGGTAATGAAGTAAACTATTTTTCTCCTCAGTAGAAATATGGGCTCCAATATCAGCCAGTTCTTCTTCATAAATCATTCTGTCTCTGGCATTTTCTACTTTAGCAGTTTCTTCTTTTAAAGCCTGAAAAAAGATTCTTTTTGCACCAGCCTCTTCCTTTTGTTTTTTATCTTCTTCCATCTCTTTAACTTTTTGATTAAATTCAATAGTGCCTTGGGGAGGAAATTTTTCAGGAGCTTTTGCTTCTGTTTTTGCCTCAACACCTGCAATATCTTGTCCTAAATCAAAAACAGCCTCCAAAATACTGCCTGCAGCTTTTGGAGCAGCTTTTAAAGAAGCTTCCATTTCAAATCCTAACTCATCAAATCCTCCAACTATCCCCCCTAAAATCTGAGAGTGCTTAACTTTTTGCGGGTTCATAAGATCTTTGATTATATAACTTTGAGCCTAAAATTTCAAATTGTGTCCAGGAGAGGAGTTGAACCTCCACGCTCTTACGAGCAATAGGCCCTAAACCTATCGTGTCTGCCATTTCACCACCTGGACTTATTCTTGTATATTTTAACAGAATCAGCTGAATCTTTTAACTGCGCAGTTATGAGCTTGGGATTCTAAGGAATCATCTAACGGTTTTAATTCAATTTCCTTACCATATTTAACCTCCAAAGCTTTTTTAAGGAGCCAGTCTGCTAGTTTTGGATTCTTAGGAAGCAAAGAGCCATGCATATAGCAGCCTATGGCATTTTTATAGATACATCCTTCTGTTTTGTCCTTTCCATTATTGCCAAATCCTTTTTTAACCAACCCCAGTGGAATTGCTCCTTTTTTAAGATGAGTTTTTCCTGAATGATTTTCAAATCCTACCAAATCCCCAAACATAGAGTCTATAACAATATTACCTATCATCCTGCCATAACTTGCTAAAGTATAGGTTGGGAATAATCCTATGCCAGGAAGCTTAGGCCCTCTATGTGGTTTGTAAAACTCACCCAGTAGCTGATACCCTCCACAAACAGAAAGTAATGGTATTCCTCTTTCTATTTCAGATTTAAGAGCCCCAGCCTTTTTTTGTAGATCCCTAGCCACTAATTCCTGTTGCTGATCCTGTCCTCCTCCAAAAAAATATAAATCAATCCGTGTTCCCACATCGGATGTGGGAATTCGGTCTCCAATAGAAATATTTTTTACTTCTACCTCAATTCCTCGCCACTCTGCACGTTTCTTTAAAGCTATTATATTACCCGTATCACCATATATATTCATCAAATCTCCGTAGAGATAACCTATGACAAGTTTTAACTTTTCACTTTTAACTTTTAACTTTTTCATCTTCCTCCCAGTAATGTTTCTTAATTCCAGATTTTGTCAAAATACCTTGTAATTCAAGCATGGCTGTATATGTAGGAAGGATAAAAAGGCGGCCTTTAAGACCCTTTCTGGCCTGTTTAAGGGCATTTTCTAACTCTGATTCAGCAGTAATACTTTTGCTATCAAACCCAGCATATTTTAACCTAACAGCCAGATCATAAGCTCTGGTTCCAGAACAAACAGTTTGTAGTTTGTAGTTTGTAGTTTGTAGGTTTTCAAAATCACCGTCCCAGATCCAGGATACATCTGTCCCGTCTGCCAGATTATCATTTAAAGCCAAAAGCAGTTTGTCTTCTTTTTTAATTTGCGGAGCTAATGTTTGAAATACTTGGGTAGCTCCAGCTGGGTTTTTAATCAAGAATATATATCCTACCTCGGAGGTAGGAGTACGATGAGACCTAGGGTTTAGGTATATCTTTTCCATCCTGCCAAAAGCGGGTTTGAAGTAGGTCAATGTGTCAGCGAGTCGGTGGATCGGCAAATTCAGCAAGGACGCACAAGCTAAAGCTGCAAGGGCATCATAGATATGATAAATACCGGGAAGAGGTAAGTTGATTGGAAGGCGGAAAGTGGAAGATTGAAGATAGAAAGAAGAGCCTTTTAAGCCATTTAACTTTACATTTTTAGCCTCAAAATCTAAATTTTCCTTCTCCTTTTGGTGGAAAATTCCCTCACCCACAATTTTATAATCTTTAACCCCAAATTGGTAAACTTTTCCCTTAAAATATTGCTTTAATTTTCTAGTATTTGCATCATCTCCATTTATTAAAACCAAAGTTTCTTTGGGTAACTTTTTTAAAGTATCAGACCATTTTTTTACAACAGTATCTATCTCCCCATATCTATCCAACTGATCCCTAAAAACATTTAAAAATACTACTATTTTAGGATTTAACTTAGGAGCAACACTATTAAAAGCAGCTTCATCCAATTCCCAAATGCCCAGGTTATACCTTAGGTGCCTGCCTAAGACGCCCCCCAGGTGGATGTAAGAAATTAAGGTCGAGGCAATGCCACGCTCTAGGTTTGACCCTGTTTGGTTTTTGATAACTTTTAATCCAGATGCTTTGGCAAAATGAGCCATCATTCTGGAAGTGGTAGTTTTACCATTGGTGCCTGTAATTACTATATTTTGAGGAATTTTTGAGCTTAATTTACTAACCAAATTTGGATCTAATTTTAGTGCATATAAACCAGGAGCAGCAGAACCCCCGCCTATCTTTAAAAACCTGATAAAACTGGCAATAGTTTTTCCCAACAGAATTGCCCATAAAAATCTCATAGAGGAATTATATATTACTTTAAAATTAACTGCCCTGAAATAGCAGCAATATGAGGTATGGATACTGTTTGAGTGAAGTTTTTTCCAGATAACTCATGCTGAACAGCAAATTGTTCTAAATCATTCATAAAGAAAGTCACTTTAGATCCCCAGGTTTTGGAGGCAGCATACCTCTTGTTTATAGAATATGGTTCTGTTAAACCTTTATCTATATAGTCGTGTTTTAATCCCTTGGTGACTGTAAAAATGCCGTCCCTCCAGGATTTAAAGGCATATCTTGAATCTGGAGTATAAATGGCCCAGCCATAGGCATTATATCCACCAGGGATAAATTTGCCAAAGGTAGATTCCACCCCGGCTATAGCAGGTAATAGCTTCCAGTTTACTCCATATTCTTTAGCAGCATCAATAAAATCTTGTGCATGATACTGCAAGGGTGAGTTAAATTTAGACAAATATGCAGCTAATATTTCTGCTTCTTTATCCAGTTTCTTAAGGGAAACTTCCTGAGCAACTTCTATCTTTTGATATAAGGCATCCACCTCTAGCTTTGCTGTGCTGAAAACAAAAATTAAAGGAGTTAAAAAAAGAAGCGCTAATTTTGATAAGAAAGCCTTCATAATTAGGAAAACCTGTCTCATGGCAGGTTTGAACGGAGTAGTATAGCAAAAAACCGAACAAAAAGCAAACTTAACGAAGTTCTTCCATGAAGCTTAAGACCCCTTTAGCCCAGTCTCCACCTTTTTCCAAAGCTGGTGGGGTGTATTTGGCCATAATCTGAGTTGGATCTTTTAGTCCCTGATTAACATAATCTTCTTTTAATCCCCTAGCTACCCTTTCAATTGCTTCCTCAAAGGAGTTAAATTTCAGCACATTTTCTCCATGAATCCCATATCCAAAAGGGTTTTTAGATGAGGGAATAATTCTTTTTCCTCCATTTGATTCCTGCATGGAGATAGCTGGCAGCAGCCTGAAATCTAGCCCATGCTGATCTGCCACTTTAACAAATAAATCTGCATAATCAGCCAAAGGGGCACTGTATTCTTTGAAAAAATCCTCTATAATCTTGGCCCTTCCATCCCTTCTTTCTATACCATCAGCGATTTCTAAATTAGAAGAAGGCAAAGCTGCATATAATCCAAAATCCTCTTTTTGCAGCACTGCTACTTGATCCATAGATAGGTATGTCAAAAGCCCTAAAGAGAATAGTAATGTTGTAAGGGTAGCTCCAAACCATGAAGCCACTAAAGTAGTTTGTTTGTCCATACTTCGATTCCACTCAGTATGACCCTGAGCAAAACCAAACTTGGTTTTGTCGAATGGGTCCATCTGCAAATTTTGTGCTCTTACAGTAAACAAATTAAAGGGGTTTTGTCAACTAGATTTCTAAAAGAGTTTGGGCTAATTTTTCGCTATCATGCCTAAATAAATGTTCTCTCATATGATAAATTGCTAAGGGTTTGGTGATGATTTTTAGTTTGGGAGAATTCTTTTTGCATATATCTGAATCAAGTTTAATTGGTTGTTGCTTGTCCTTTTTATAAACCTTTAGGATTTCTGTATCCAATCCATTATCATTAACAACCATATAATCTATTCTACTGCTGTCACCTAAATAGTAAGTAAAGGCTTTAAGGTAGTCTGAAGCCTTAAAGTTATCTGTCTCACCCATTTTGGTCATTAGGTTTAAAACTAAGACCACTTGTGCCTTAGACTGTGCAATAGCCTCTCTTATTCCACTCACTAAAAGGTGTGGCAGCAAAGAGGTATATAAATCCCCTGCTGAAAAAATGATTTTATCTGCATCTAAAATATACTGGATAACTTCTGGATTAGGGTCAGCATTAGTATCAAAATAAATCCTGTTAATCTTTTGCTTGGGATTAAAATTCTTATCTTTTCCCCTTAGGTCTATATTTGTTTCACCCTCAACTTCTTGTCCTCCCTCCAGCTTAGCAATTAAATTTAGCTCAGAAATACTAACAGGCAAGACTCTAGCCCTGATTCTAAACAATAGCCTTTCAGCTTCCACCCCTCTGTCTGGACCCTTATATAAGTATTCTAATCTGGCTGCAATTAAATTACCCAAGCTATGCCCCTTTAAAGGCCCTGATAAATCAGCTAACCTATCATCAAACAGCTTTTGGGCAACTTGCCGCTGTTTAGGATCCTCCATTAAAGCTAATAAGCATTGCCTAATATCCCCAGGAGGTAAAATTCCCAGCTCTGTTCTGAGCCTGCCAGAAGATCCACCAGAGTCCCAAGTTCCAACAACTGCTGTAATCAGCTCTGGGTTATTTAAATCTACCAACCCCCGAAGAAGAGAAAAATGCCCAGTCCCCCCTCCAAAGGTAACAATTTTTTGGGCATGAGCATATTTTTTAGTAGTATCTGCCATTTGTATTCAAGACATTATACACTAATGTTGGTATAATTGGTCCACGCCGAGGTGATGAAACGGTATACATGCAGTCCTCAGAAGACTGTGAGCGCAAGCTCGTGGAGGTTCAAATCCTCTCCTCGGCACAAGACAGGACAGCATTGCTGTCAATATGCTTAATAGCTTGATACAACGGGCTAAACTGGTGGTTCAATCTACCACTATAGTCCCAGACCAGTCCAGAGGGGGCTATTGAACACATATAAATACATTCAACATCCTTGACTTGACTTTTATTTTTCTGCTACTCTGGTATTAGAGTGAGAAACTTCATCCTGCCCATAGTGCTTCTTTTAACTCTGGTATTTTTTTTATCCCCAAAAGTTGATGCTCAAACAGAACAGGATTGCCGGAAAATTTTTGACAGTGCTATGTCGCAATGTATGAAGGATTACAATGCGT
>CAZYPW010000007.1:0-75125 GCA_964649615.1 uncultured Gammaproteobacteria bacterium
TATCAAAAACAAGAGGATGGATCTTTAAAAGAACTTTCACAAAAAAATGTAGACTTTGGCGGTGGTTTAGAGAGGTTAGCTGCTGCAACCAATGATAATCCAGATATTTTTGAAATCGATATTTTCTCATCTATAAAACAAATACTCGAAGAAGAAGACTTGGTGTCGAACAAAGAAAGCCAGAGAGCAATTAGGATCGTGCTAGACCACATTAGGGCATCTATATTTCTGATTTATACAGGTGTTGTTCCTGGGAATAAAGAGCAGGGGTACATACTGAGAAGGTTGATACGGCGAGCTACTTTATATAGTAGATTAGCTAATATGGATCTTTCGATCTATTTTGGAGAGATAATTAAAGGATTTACGGAGATATATAAAGAAGCTTATCCTGAACTTGATTCACACAGATCAAAGATCTGGGATTCACTAGACGAGGAAATTACTAAGTTCAACAAAACCTTGGAAGTAGGAATGAGACTTATACTTTCAAGGAAAGGATCGAGACTCAATGGAAAAGATGCATTTAATTATTATCAAACATATGGCTACCCGCTAGAACTTACTAGAGAACTAGCGTTACAGCATAATATAGATTTTACAGATGAGGGATTCGATGAGGCTTTAAAAGAACACCAGGAAAAATCCAGAACTGCTTCAGCTGGAATGTTTAAGGGAGGATTAGCTGATCACTCTGAAACAGTTATTAAATATCATACTGCCACTCATTTACTACACCAGGCGCTCCGGGATATTTTAGGTCCGCAAGTTTTTCAAAAGGGTTCTAATATAACTTCAGAAAGATTAAGATTTGATTTTTCATATGATAAAAAGATGACTGATGAGGAAATTAAAAAAACAGAAGAGATTATTAATCAAAGAATTGAGGAAGATTTAAAAGTTGACCGAATTTTTATGCTTTTGGAAAAAGCTAAAGAGATGAATGCTATTGGGCTTTTTAATGATAAATATGCCAAAGAAGTAAGTATTTATGGAGTTGGCCCAAATTTTGAATTGGATGCTGATGCAAAAGACCAAAGGGATAGGGGAGGATATTATTCTTTAGAATTTTGCGGAGGGCCACATGTTGAATATACCGGAGTGATTGGTAAAATTAAAATTGTAAAAGAAGAAGCGATCTCTTCTGGTATGAGAAGAATCAGAGCAGAAATTGTGTTAAGATAAAATTACTAAGCTTGTTAAAAGCTAATTTTTATATGAGTTTTATAGACAAACTTTCTGCCCTAATACCCCTGAATAAAAAAGAAGAGATTTTAGAATACTTTTTTGCCCTTAATATTGAGCCTGAAAATTTAACTGTTGCGCTTTGGACTATAGAAAAAAAAGAGTTAAAGCTTTTGGATGTGGCCTCTCAAAATTATAAATCCCAAGCTGAAATTGTCAATATTGCTGATAAATTATTAGACAGCGTTTTAGGTGTTAAAGATGTGGAAGTAGCTAAAATCCTATTTGGGGTGCCTGACAGCTGGCTTCATGAAGAAAATTTAAAAGAAGAATATTTAAAACTTTTGCGGGGATTGGTCAAAGAATTTAGCCTGGAGCCTATGGCTTATGTTGCTTCATCCCATGCTTTAATCCATCTTTTGGAGAAAAAAAATGAAGTTCCCACCACTGCTGTTTTAATAGGAGTTGAAGAAAATCATATTACTACTACAGTAGTTAGAGCTGGTAAATTAGATGGGACTAAGATTATAGAAAGAGGAGAAAATTTGGGAGTTGATATAGAAAAAGCTCTCTTCACCTTTATTGCAGTAGAAACGCTGCCTTCTAAAATGCTGCTTTATGGAAAGCAAAAAGATAAACTTTTAAAAGAAAAAAGGGACTTGCTATCTTTTCCCTGGATGTCCAAGCTGTCTTTTTTACATCTGCCAAAGATTGAGGTTTTAGAAGATGATTTGGCAATTTCGAGTGTCTGTTTAGCTGGTGCTTCTGAATTGGTAGATGATATTTCTTTTAAGTTTATTCCTCCTCTTGCCCAGGTTGAGTCTAGACAGGAGATAAAACAAGATGATTTTGGTTTTGTAGCAGGAGATATATCAGATCAAATAGAAAAAGAAAGCGAGAAAGTATCTTTAGGAGAAGAGGCAGAGCCTGAAGTAGAAGATAAAAGTATAGTGGAAGAATCTAACATTGCTGTAGCTTCACACACACCCTCAGAGCTAATGGCAGAGTTTGAAAAAAGATTTAAATTTCCTACCCCCTTTTTTACCCCAACCATTAAAAAATTCCTCCCCAAGAAAAACTTTAAGAATTTATCAGTCCTAATAGCTGTAATTTTAGGATTTGTGATTTTATTTTCTTTATACCTATTTTTACCTAAGGCTCAAGTTAAAGTTTTTGTTGAACCAAGAATTTTAGAAAGAGATACCCAGGTAATTGCAGATCCTAAGCAAAAACAAGTAGATGAAGAGACCAAAGTGATTCCTGCCCAGATTGTTGATACAGAAGTTTCTGGTTCAGATAAAGAGTCAGCTACAGGGAGCAGGCAAGTTGGAGATCCTGCTAAAGGCACGGTTAAGATCATTAACAATAGTAATCAGGCTCAAAATATGTCTAAAGGAACTATTATTACCTCTCCCAATGGCCTGAAATTTAGCCTTGATTTATCTGTTAATATTGCTTCTACCTCAGCAACCTCTGAAACTAAAAGTACTAAAACAGTTGAAGTGATTGCCTCAGCGATTGGAGCAGACAGTAATTTGCCTTCTGGTACACAGTTTACTGCCTCAAACTCTCAGGTGGCAATTATTTCTGAAGGTAATTTTTCTGGAGGCACCTCCAAAGAAGTCACAGTAGTATCAGATGCAGACCAAAAAAGGCTGCTAGCAAAAGTGGCCTCCAGTTTAAGGCAACAAGCTCAACAAAAATTGCAAGATAAGCTGCCGGATAAAAAAATTATTCAAGAAGCTTTATCTGAGGAGATTGTTAAGAAAAGTTATAGCAAAAATATTAATGACCAGGCAGCTGAGTTTTCTTTAAATTTAACTGCCAGGTATAAAGGGACTGCTTTTGATGAAAAAGATCTAAAATCTATTGTAGGCAAGCTGGTGACAACTCAAGTGCCAGAAGGTTTTGAGCTAAGCTTGGCAGATACAGAAACCCAATCAGATTTATCAAACTTAGAAAAAGATGGCAAATTAATATTTTTAGCCAGATTCAGGGCAAAAATGATGCCAAAATTAGATCTTGATCAGCTGAAAAAAAGGATTAGAGGAAAAACACCAAGCAGCGCAATTGAATCTTTAAAACAGCTGGAGCATATTTTAGATGCTGAGGTTACCTTCACCCCAGATCTGCCAAAAATTCTGCAAAGGCTGCCAATTTTGGTTAGTAATATTCAAATAGGAGTGGGTTTGAAGTGAAGTTTAGAAAAATAATTCCCCTGGCTTTTGTATTTATTGGACTTTTTTTATTAATGCAAATTATCCTGCCAGTTGTTTCTTTCCAACTTTGGGAGCTGGGACAGAATATGAGTGATAATCTGTTAATTAGCCCAAAATCAAATGTAGGTAATATTTTAGGTGTCTCAATTGAGGATAAAGATAGTTTTCCAGCTTTTATTTCTCACACACAAAGGGATAATAAACCAAATTACTCAAAATTTAGCCTGACTATTAATAAATTAAAATTAAATAACATTGAAGTTTTTCTGGACAGCAATGATTTGCAAAAAGGGCTTGTCCATTTGCCAGGATCTGCCATACCGGGTGAAAAGGGTAATGTTTTTATTTCTGGCCACTCAGCAGCTAGTGTCTTTTTCCCGATAAAAAAGGCCTATTTTTCCAAATTACAAGATCTTAAAAAAGGAGATGAGATTGTAGTTGAAGCTTCTGGGTCAAGATTTGTTTACCAGGTGGTGGGGATAAAAGTGGTTAACCCAAAAGATCTATCTGTTGTCAATCCTCCTGATGAGCAAGGAAGATATATTTCTTTGATGACTTGTGTGCCACCAGGGTTAAACTTTAAAAGGCTAGTGGTTTTGGGTAAAATGTTGTAGTGAAATACTTAGGAGTTGATTTTGGATTAAAAAGAGTGGGGTTGGCAATATCTGAAGGAGAGATAGCATCTGCTTGGAAAGTAATTGAGGTAAAAAACCTTAAGGATGCTATCCAAAAAGTCTCTGAGATTATAAAAAAGGAAAGTTTTGAAAAAGTTGTGGTAGGTTTGCCAGAAGGTAGGATAGGCAAAACTGCTCAAGGTTTTATTAATGATTTTAAAAAACAGGGCTTGTTAGCTGAAGCTGCTGATGAAACTCTCTCTTCTAAAAAAGCTACAGCAGCTATGATAGACTTAAATATTCCAAGGCAAAAGAGGAAAATTAATGATGCATATTCTGCTATGTTAATTTTGCAAAATTATTTAGACAGTAATAGATGAAAAAAGTATTTGGACTGATAGTTTTATTGATAATCCTGGGAATTTTAGCCAAAGGTTTTTGGTCTTCACAACTTGGTCCAGTAGGGACTAGCAAAGAAAGTAAAGATATAGTCATTTCCAAAGGCCAGAGTTTATCTCAAATAGCAGATCAACTTAAAAAGAGTGGGATAATTAAATCGTCCTGGATGTTTCAGATGTATGTGCGCCAGAAGGGCTTAGGTAATAAATTGCAGGCAGGGCTTTTTAAAGTATCTCCTTCCATGGATTCCTCAGAGATAATCAAAGTTTTAACCCAAGGTCCCGAAGGGATTTGGGTCAGGCTAATAGAAGGGTGGAGAGTGGAGGAGATGGCAGAAGAAGTAGAAAAACAATTAAATGTTGATAAAAAGGAATTTCTAAAATTAGCTAAAGAAGGCTATATGTTTCCTGATTCATATCTTTTCCCAAGGCAAGCTTCAGCAGAATATGTAGTTAGTACTTTAAAAAATACTTTTGACCAAAAATTTACAAAAGACTTACGTTCTAAAATCAAAGCTCAGGGTTTAACTTTGGATCAAGGGGTAATTTTAGCTTCAATTGTGGAAAGAGAAGGCAGGTCACAAGAGGTCAGAAGAATGGTTGCCTCAATACTTTTGAAAAGGTTTAAAATTGAAATGGGTTTAAATGCTGATGCTACAGTCCAATATATTTTGGGTTATCAGGAGGATGAAAATCCGCCAGCTGGTGGATGGTGGAAAAGGCATCTAACCCGTGATGATTTAAAAGTAGCCTCACCTTTTAATACTTATATCCACTCAGGTTTACCACCAAAACCTATTGCTAATCCTTCCCTATCATCTTTACAAGCTGTGGCTGAAGCAGATTCTTCCACACTATATCTTTATTATTACCATGATTCAAAGGGAAATTCCCACTATGGAAAAACGCTAGAAGAACATAATGCTAATATTGCTAATAATCCTTAAAAAGATTTTTAATTTCTGATATAGTTAAATAATGCTGCCTAATCAAAAAGGGTTAGTGATGATCCCGCTAATTCTACTTATTATTTTAATAGCTTTAGTTGCAGGTGGATTATATTTTTACTTCCAAAATCCTCAAAGCTTAACTAATGTGAAAGGAGTAAACTCTACAAAAAAGGCCTCAATGTTGCCCAAAGTTTTTCAAAGCCCAACCCCTACCCCTTCTCCTTGGAAAATATATCAAGATGAAGAATATGGATTTGAGATAACTTATCCCAGAGTGGGAGTAGTTTGGCACAAAGATGGAATAGGCCCTGGAGAGTGCGGATATGCTGTCAAAGAAGAGAAAGGCAGCATCTTAATTGATAATTTCTTTAAAATAAAATCTGTGTTTTATAATGGTAATTTGGAAGAGTATTTAACTCAACAGCGAGCTATTAATGCCTATGAAGTTGGTTCAATATTGGATTCAGGAGCAGATGAAGCAACGCAGCTTTTAAGGTTAAAGCCTGATTTTGAGATAGCTGTAGGTTATCCTCCGCTAGCTTATGTCAAGGCAGTTTTCAAAAAGGGAGATAAAATATTTTTAATGCAGGAGATTATCCATAATCCATCAAACGAAGGGGGATGTATTCAACCCTCAGTTGTTGATCCTACCCAATTTCCAGACATTGCCACACAAACTTGGGATATCACCCAAAGCATTAAATTCTTTTAAAAAAAGCCCTTCTTTGGTAAGATCCTCTTGATGAAAAAACAGTTTACCTCAACAGCATATATTGTGGCCAAAATAGGTAGTCAAATAAAAGTATTGCTGCATAAACATAAAAAGCAAGGTATTTGGATTGGCATTGGAGGGCACATAGAAGAAGGAGAAAATCCTTACCAAACAGTCTTAAGGGAAGTTAAAGAAGAGACTAATCTTGATATCAAAATTATTTCATATGAAAAATTAATAAAGATAAAAGGTGTAAAGCAATTTCCCTCTCCTGTAGCAATTTTAGAAGAAACAATTCCTGATCATTCAAGCGAGCCTTCACATATTCATATTGACTGCATCTATCTTGCTTTCTGTAAAAAGCCTAAAGATATTAAAATGAATGAAGAATTTGCTTGGTTTGCAAAAAAAGATTTAAAAGATTCTAGAATTAGGAAAGAAGTTTTTTATTTTGCCAATAAACTATTAAGTAGTTTGTAAAATATGGATATAAAATTTTGGGGGAAGGTTAAAAAACACAATCAAAGAGGGAAGAAATTAGGCTTTCCTACAGCCAATATAAATTTAAACAAAAATATTCCAGAAGGAATTTATATTTCTGAAATTAAAATCAAAAATAAAATCCATCCTGCTCTAACTTTTATTGGTAAAGCCAAAACTTTTAATGAGAAAAAATTTCAATCTGAAATCTATATTTTAGATTTTAACCAAGACATTTATGGTGAATGGATGACTGTACAACTTATTAAAAAAATAAGACCCAACCAAAAATTTGCTTCAGAGAAAAAGCTGATTGAACAAATGAAAGAAGATGAAAAACAAGCAAGAGAGCATTTTAACTTACCTACAAGTAGGTAGTTACATAAGTAGGTATTGACAAGAGAACATAGGTTGTGCTAATCTATAAATAGTTAAATATAGAAAAAATTTGGCGTACGGCAACGTATGCTTCATTTTGTTGATTCTGCCAAACTAAGGTCATCTACTAATGTTGCAAACTAATGTGAAGGATACCACCAGAAAATATTGGAGCAAACAACCCGCTGTTACACCTGAACTAAATTTAATTCAACTGCAACTAGATTCTTATAATTGGTTTTTAAATACAGGCATTAAAGAAGTCCTCATGGAAATTTCTCCTGTTGAGGATTTTACAGGAAAAAACTGGTCGCTCGAATTGGGCGACTTTTCTTTTGGAAAGTCAAAATTTAGCGCAGATGAAGCAAAACTAAAAGGCATAACTTATGATGCTCCTTTAAAGATTGAAGCAATTTTGGTTAATAAACAGACTGGCCAAAGCAGCAAACAAGAAGTCTTTTTGGGCGATATTCCATTGATGACAGAGAAGGGAACTTTTATCATTAATGGAGTAGAGAGGGTTATTATTAACCAACTTGTAAGATCCCCAGGGGTCTTTTTTTCTGCAGTGGAGGACCCAATTACAGGAAAGAGATTATATTCTGCAGAGATTAGGCCTTATAGGGGATCATGGTTAGAATTTTCAGTATCTCGGGCTGGAGTGTTAACTGCCAAAATTGATAGAAGAAGAAAATTTGCAGCCACCACCTTTTTAAGAAGCATTGGCTTTTCTGATAATGAATCAATCAAACAAGAATTCAAAGAAGTAGACAGCGGTGAGGAAAAATATATAGAGAATACACTCCTAAAAGATTCCACTACTACTCAAGAGGAAGCTCTGCTGGAAATCTTTAGAAAAATGAGGCCAGGTGACCCAATTGTTTTAGAAAATGCCAGGCAGCTTTTAGACGGGATGTTTTTTAATGCCCGACGTTATAACTTAACTAAAGTAGGCAGATTTAAAATTAATAAAAGATTAAATTTAGATACCCCTAATACAGAAGAAAATCAAATTTTAACTAATAAAGATATTATTGAAACTTTAAAATATTTAATCAAACTGATCCAGGGTGAAGGTAAATTAGATGATATTGACCATTTGGCTAACAGAAGGGTTAGGTGTGCTGGAGAATTAGTGCAGCAAAATGCTTTTAGGATTGGAGTGCTTAGGCTTGAGCGGATTATTAAAGAAAGAATGAGCCTAACTACCCAAGACCAAGAACCCACCCCAGGTGGGTTAATTAATGCCAAACCAGTGATTGCTGCTGTCAATGAATTTTTCCGCTCATCCCAGCTCTCATCTATTTTAGACCAAGTAAATCCCCTCTCTGAACTCGATCATTTAAGAAGGCTTTCTGTGATGGGTACAGGGGGGATTACCAGAGATAGGGCTAGTTTTTCTGTCCGTGATATTAATCATTCCCAATACGGCAGGATTGACCCGATTAGGTCTCCTGAAGGGCAGAATATTGGTTTGGTGACCTACCTTGCCCTCTTTGCCAGAATTAATGAGTATGGATTTTTAGAAACTCCCTACAGAAAAGTGGTTAAAGAAAAAGACAAAATGAAAGTAACACAGGAAATCAACTATTTCTCAGCAGATGATGAAGAAGCATACCATATTACTGAGGCCACAGTTAATATAGATGAAAAAGGTTATATACTCGATGAAAGAATTCCCGTCAGATTTAGGGGTAATTTTTATGAGGGATTAGCCGAAGAAGTTTCCTTAATTGATATCTCTCCCCAGCAGATATTTGGCACATCAGCAGCTTTAATTCCCTTTTTAGCCAATGATGATGCCAATCGTGCCTTGATGGGAACTCAGATGCAATGCCAGGCAGTCCCACTGCTTCTTCCTCAATCTCCAATTGTGGGAACTGGTATGGAAAGAATTGTCGCTGATAATATGGGCAGGGTAGTTAGGGCGCCTGAAGATGGAACTGTCACGTATGTTGATGGCAAAAAGTTGGTTCTGAAAGGTAAAAAAGATGAATACAAATATGAGATCAGAAAATTTGTCCATTCTCCTCAGGGAACTTGTTATTCTCAAAAACCTATTGTTAATTTAGGTCAAAAGGTCTCCAGAGGAGATCTTTTAATTGATGGAGCAGCCACAGATAAAGGAGATTTGGCACTGGGTACTAATTTATTGATTGCTTATATGAGTTTTGAAGGTTTGGGTTATGAAGATGCTATTGTGATTTCGGATAGGCTGGTTAAAGATGATGCCCTAACTTCAATTCATATTGAAGAGTATGAAATTGATGTGGTGGAAACCAAATTAGGCCCTGAGGAGCTGACAC
Source organism: uncultured Gammaproteobacteria bacterium (assembly GCA_964649615.1). Taxonomy (GTDB): domain Bacteria; phylum Patescibacteriota; class Microgenomatia; order Daviesbacterales; family UBA10151; genus CAZYPW01. The sequence goes on from CAZYPW010000007.1 coordinate 9,243, forward strand.
GGGATATCCCTAATGTATCTGAAGATGCTTTAGCTAATTTAGATGAGGCGGGTTTAATCAGGATTGGAGCAGAGGTTGGGCCAAGTGATATCTTGGTTGGTAAAGTTCAACCAAAAGGAGAAACAGAGCTAACAGCTGAAGAAAGATTACTTAGAGCAATATTTGGAGAAAAAGCCAAAGAAGTAAGAGACACCTCTTTGAGAATTCCCCATGGAGAAAGAGGAACGGTGATTGGAATCCAAATTCTCTCCAGAGATAAAGGAGATGAATTAGACACCGGCACTTTAATGAGAATTAAAGTCAAAGTAGCCCAGATGAGAAAAGTGACTGAAGGAGATAAGTTGGCAGGCAGGCATGGCAACAAAGGAGTAATTTCCAAAATTGTGCCAATTGCTGATATGCCTCATTTAGAAGATGGAACACCGGTTGATATTGTCATCTCTCCCCTCTCTGTTTTATCCCGTATGAATTTAGGTCAGCTTTTAGAAACCCATTGGGGTTTTGCAGCCTCAAAATTAGGCTATAAAGTAGCAGCTCCTGTTTTTGAAAAGATTCCTGAAGATAAATTAATAGAAGAATTGAAAAAAGCAGGATTGTCTGTTGATGGTAAAGTCAGGCTGATTGATGGCAGGTCTGGCCAGGCTTTTGATAGATCAATTGTGGTGGGCAGAAACTATATTCTAAAACTAATCCATATGGTGGAGGAAAAGATTCATGCCCGCTCCACTGGCCCTTATTCTTTGGTGACTCAACAGCCTTTGGGTGGAAAAGCTCAAATGGGAGGACAAAGATTAGGAGAGATGGAAGTTTGGGCACTGGAAGCATATGGAGCAGCCCATATTTTACAGGAAATGTTAACTATCAAATCTGATGATGTGGTAGGGAGAGCTAAGGCCTTTGAGGCAATAGTCAAAGGGATTGATATCCCACAGGCCTTGATTCCAGAATCCTTTAAGGTTTTAGTTAAAGAATTACAAGCATTGGGCCTATCAGTGGATACAATAGGGGCAAAAATTATTCAAGCTCCTGAGGTTGAAGAAAAGCCGTCAATTGTAGAAGAAGTTGCAGAGTTAGAACAGGCTTTAGAGGCTAAAGTTTCTGCATCTGAGGAAGAGTTAAGTTTGCAGTCAAGCCCCTTTGAAGTAGTTGACCCCGATAAAATTGGGGTTGGTGTAGAGAAAGAAAAGGAGGCAGAATGAATGATCTAATAGATTTTGAAAGCTTGAAGTTAACAGCGGCCTCGCCTGAACAAGTCAGAAGCTGGTCTTTTGGTGAAGTAACCAAGCCAGAAACTATTAATTATAGAACGCTAAAGGCTGAAAAAGATGGACTTTTTTCTGAAAATATCTTTGGCCCCACCAAGGATTATGAATGTTATTGTGGAAAATACAAAAGAATTAGGTATAGAGGAGTGATTTGTGATAAATGTGGAGTGGAAGTAACCCAAAGCAAGGTTAGGCGCGAGAGAATGGGCCATATTAATTTAGCCTCCCCTGTTGCCCATATCTGGTTTGTCAAAGGTGCCCCTTCAAAATTATCATTACTTTTGGAGATCTCCCCTAAAAATTTGGAGGCTGTTATTTATTTTGCCTCATATTTGGTGATCAATGTTGATCCTGCTGGAAAGGCTGCTGCTTTAGAAAAACTAGAAAAAGATTTAGTGAAAAAGCAGGATGAACAAAAGCAAGCTTTGGAAAAAAATATTAAAGGATTAGAAGATATCCTCAAAAAAGACCTATCTGAACTTAAGAAAAAAATTGATAAAGAAAAATTTGAGTTAGAAGCTCAAGAAGTGGAGCTTAAAAACAGGTCAGAAAAACAAAAATTAAGAGATAATTTAGTAGTAGAACAAGGTACTCTGGAGAGTATCTATCAAGCTGTAGCCAGCTTGGTTAAGTCTGTGGCAGTGTCTAAGCTTTTATCTGAAGAAGAATATTTTAAGCTTGATGAATATGGAGTTTCTGAGTTTATTACTGTGAGTATGGGAGCAGAGGCACTTCTCGAAATTTTACAAAAATTAGATTTAGATAAATTATCAGCTTCCCTGCGGGAGGAAGTCAGAAAATCCACTGGCCAAAAACATATCAAAGCTACCAAGCGCTTGCGGATTATTGAGGGCATGAGGGGTGCCAGTGTTAGGCCTGAGTGGTTGATCATGAAGATTTTACCTATTTTACCTCCGGATCTGCGCCCTATGGTCCAGCTGCCTGGAGGCAGGTTTGCCACCTCAGATTTAAATGATTTATACAGAAGAGTGATTAATAGGAATAACCGTTTAAATAGGCTGATTAATCTTGGGGCGCCAGAAATAATTTTAAGAAATGAAAAAAGAATGCTTCAGGAAGCAGTCGATTCTTTAATTGATGCCACCTCCAGAACCTCCAGAAGAGCAGGCCCTCAAGCTGCGCATAATTTAAGGTCACTTTCTGATATGTTAAGGGGTAAACAAGGCAGGTTTAGGCAAAATTTGTTAGGCAAAAGAGTGGATTATTCTGGCAGGTCAGTGATTGTGGTGGGCCCAAAACTAAAATTAGACCAAGTTGGCTTGCCAAAAGAGATGGCTTTGGAGATGTTTAAACCCTTTGTGCTGCGTGAGATGATAGGAAGGGGAATGTCTGCCAATGTTAAGGGAGCCAAAAATGTGCTGGAAGCCCGCCCTAATGAAGTCTGGGATATTTTAGAGGAGATTATCACAGGCCACCCTATTTTAATCAATCGTGCTCCCACCTTGCATAGATTAGGCATCCAGGCCTTTTTCCCAGTCTTGGTTGATGGAAATGCTATTAAAATTCACCCTTGTATTTGTGCAGGATTTAATGCTGACTTTGATGGAGACCAGATGGCAATTCATGTGCCATTATCTGATAAAGCTCAAGAAGAGGCTAAAGCTTTGATGACGGCTAAAGAAAATATCTTTGGCCCAGCCCATGCCCAACCAATTACTGTGCCAAATAGAGAAATGGCCTTAGGTTGTTATTACCTAACCCAGATTGAGGAAAGCAGTAATGATGAATTGAAATTATTTACCTCTGAAGAAGATGCGATCAGAGCTTATCAGATAGGTAAGCTTGCATTAAAACAAAAAATTAAAGTTAGAGTTTTAAAGGAGATAGTTGAAACTTCAGTAGGAAGAGTATTTTTCAATAAAGTTTTGCCTGAAAGCATGAGATTTTTTAACCAAACAGTTAAAGGTATCACCATTAGGGATTTGATCTTGAAGGCTACTGAAACAATGACTAAACAAGAAGTGGTTGATTTGATAGATAATATTAAAACTGTTGGTTTTTGGGCTGTCACCAATGCTGGTATTTCCATTGGGATATTTGATGCCAAGATTGTCCCTAATAAACAAGAATATTTACAAAGAGCTGAGGTTGAAATTGAGAAAGTAGAAGCGAATTTAGCCAAAGGGTTAATTACCCTCACTGAAAAATCCCAACTTTCTCAAATGGTTTGGATTCAAACTACTGAAGAGTTAGCTAATGCTACCTGGGACTTTTTAGGCATGGATAATCCAATCAGGATGATGGTTGAGGCTGGAGCCCGGGGATCCCGTGATCAAGCCAAACAGCTATCAGCCATGAGAGGTTTATCTACAGATCCAACAGGAAAGATTGTGGAGCTGCCTACTAAATCTAACTATAGGCAGGGTTTATCTGTATTTGAATACTTTACATCCGCCCGTGGCGCTAGAAAAGGGGTAGCTGATAAAGCGTTAAAAACTGCTGATGCAGGGTATCTGACTAGAAGACTCGTGGATGTAGCCCATGATGTGATTATTAGAATGGACGATTGTGGTACTGATAAGGGATTGGAATATGATCTTTCTAAAGTAAGTTTCCCAGTAGCCAGAGAAAAAGTTTTAGGCAGGATGCTTGTTCAGAATGTCACAGAAGAGGGAAGCAGAAAAGTGCTCTTTAAGACAGGCATAATTTTGGCAGAAGAGGAGATTAATGTTTTGCTTAAGTTTTCTGTAAAAACTTTGGTAGCCCGCTCCCCCTTAACTTGTGAATCAAGATATGGAATTTGTGCTGCTTGTTATGGATTAGATTTAACTACCAGGCAGATTGTTAAAATTGGTACTCCTGTTGGGGTGGTAGCAGCCCAAGCTATTGGTGAACCAGGAACTCAGTTAACTATGAGAACTTTCCATACTGGAGGAATTGTGGGACTAGATATTACCCAAGGGCTGCCTAGGGTAGAAGAGTTATTTGAAGCCAGAACCCCCAAGATTACAGCTCCAGTCTCTGAGATTGCTGGAAAAGTATCTATTGTAGAAAATGAAGATGGCGGAACCAAGGTTAGAGTCAGAACTACCCAAAAACCTCATGAAGAAAGGGAATATATTATTCCAGCCTCTGCCCAAATCTTGGTTGAAGAAGGGCAGTTAATCTCTGCTGGAGCAGTCTTGGCCTCAGGCCATATTGATGTTAAAGAGCTCCTTCGGGTTCAAGGTTTAAGAGATGCCCAAAGATATATTGTGGATGAAGTAAGAAGCGTTTATGAATCTCAGGGTGTGCCTATTAATGAAAAACATTTTGAAACAATTGTGAGAAAGATGTCTGATAAAGTTAGAGTTGAATCACAGGGGGACACTAATTTATTGCCAGGTGAGATTATTGATAAACTCAAGTTTGAGGAAGAAAACAAGAGGGTTTTAGCAGGTGGCGGTGAACCATCAACAGCAGAGGTAGTTATTTTAGGCATCACCAGAGCCTCCCTGCAAACTGAAAGCTTCCTATCTGCTGCATCTTTTCAGGAAACTACCACTATTTTGTCTGATGCAGCTGTTTCTGGCAAAGTAGATAAGTTGTTAGGCCTAAAAGAGAATGTTATAATAGGGCGCTTGATACCGACAAGCGAAGAAAGGGCAAGAATAGAAGGGTAAACCCTTGTCAAAAACTCTCCACTGGAGACTTTTTGCAAGCGATCTCCCTCGTTCAAATAATTTTTTAAAGATTATAAATTATTTGAACTTCAGTCCGATATGCCAACTATTAATCAACTAATCAGGCACGGCAGACAAAAAATCGTTAAAAAAGTCAAAGCAACAGCGCTAAGGCGCTCATTTAATGCCAAAGATAGAAAATATACTCAATTTTATAATCCTCAAAAAAGAGGAGTAGTTTTACTGGTTAAAACCATGACTCCCAAAAAACCAAATTCAGCTTTGAGAAAAGTAGCTAGAGTGAGACTTTCTAATAGAACTGAGGTCACAGCTTATATTCAGGGTGAAGGCCATTCTTTAGCAGAACATGGCATTGTGATGGTTCGTGGCGGTAGAGTTAAAGATCTGCCAGGTGTGAAATACCATCTTGTTCGTGGCAAGTTTGATCTTGCTGGAGTTGAAGGCAGAAAACAAGCCAGGTCAATTTATGGCACCAAATCTGGCGGTGGACCAGCCCGCCCAGCAGCTAAACCTGCAACTGATCTTGCCCCAGCCGCTGAAGGAGCAGTACCAGTATGAGAAGCAAAAAAGCCCCTAAAAGATTAATTCAGGAGGATCCTTTATATGGATCAAAGATGCTACAGAGGTTTATTAATAGATTAATGGTTGATGGTAAAAAATCTGTTGCCCAATCTTTAGTTTATAAAGCTTTAGAAAATATTAAAGAAACCACTAAGCAAGAACCTTTAGGAGTTTTTGAAAGAGCTATCCAAAATATCTCTCCCAAAATGGAAGTAAGGCCCAGAAGGGTAGGAGGAGCTTCATATCAGGTTCCAGTTGAGGTGAGGGGAGATAGAAAAGAAGCCCTGGCTATAAGATGGCTTATTGCTGCAGCAAAAAATAGGCCTAATTCATCTTTTCACAGCTTTGATCTAAAATTAGCCCAAGAATTTATAGATGCAGCTAATAACCAAGGCTTAGCTATTAAGAAAAAAGAAGATATGCAAAAAACAGCAGCTGCTAATAGGGCATTTTCTCACTTCAGATGGTAAATTCAGAAAGAAAAGCTGCTCTAATTACTGGTGCTGCAAGTGGAATGGGATTTGAAACTGTAAAAAGATTCTCTAAGGATCCTAGATATAATCCCATTTATGCTCTAGATTTAGACCCTTCTGTACATACAATTTTTGAAGCTGCACAATATCCTCAAGTAGTTGCTCTTCAAGTAGATATTAGAAAAGGAAATGAAATTGCTCAAGTGTTTGACAAAGTACTCAAAGAAACCAAAAATCTTGATGTGGTTGTGAATGCTGCAGGAATAATAATTGCTGGTGATGCACAGGGTCCAGAGGGTGAAAAGCAAATTGCCAATCTTAATGATACAAATTTCTTCGGACAGATGTATGTAATGCAAAGAGCAGAAATTGCTATGGAAAGTAGAGAAGGCGGAGTTATTATAAATGTAACTTCTGCAAAAGATTATTTTCCAGATCCTTTCCGTTTTGAATATATGTTATCAAAAATCAGATTTGAAGAGATGAGTTTATATGATGGAGAAAGATTAAGAGAGGATGGAGTTAGGATTGTAGTTGTTAAACCAGGGAATACAAAAACTCATATAGATAGAAGAGATTGGACTCAAGGCTATAACGAGGGAGAAATGAAAGCAGTACAAGGATTTAATGACTGGTGGAGAAGAACTTTTGGCAATGATCCTAAAAATGTTGCAGAGGTTATATACAAAATTGCTGAAGGGGAAATTGATAACTCTGTAGTGCCAGTAGGTCTTGATGCTAAGCTGGGATATCTTTTAGTAAAAATCCCATTTTGGAGAGCAATGTTTTTCCTAGGAGCAGCTGGAGTTTATGCAGGAATTATAAAGTTACAAAATTTGCGTGATCGTCTTCCTTTTAAAGGTTATAATTCAAGAGATGATAAAAATAATTTTTGAGACCCATTCAACTTCTATTGATAATGAGAAGCATCTTTCCTCTGGACATAATGATGCAGAGTTGTCTTTTTTAGGTATAAAGCAGGCAAAAGAACTGGGTGAAAGATACCAGGATCAGGAATTTGATGCAATCTTTGTTTCTGATTTACAAAGATCATACAAAACAGCAGAGATTGCTTTTGGAGAAAAATTTCCCATAATTCGTGATAAAAGACTGCGGGAATGTGATTATGGAGATTTAACTGGACATCCATCTAATGAGGTAGAGCTACTTAAAGTGGAACATATAACTGTGCCATTTCCAAATGGAGAATCCTATAAAGACTGTCTAAAAAGGATGAAGGGGTTTTTAGATGAATTAATACATTATATCACGGCCGTAGCATAAATGTATTAATAATTGGTCATAGAGCAACCCAGTATGGATTAGAACATTTAATCAATGGAGTTGATCTAGAAACTTTAGTCACCACTCCCTTTAAATGGCAACCAGGCTGGGTTTATCAGGTGAGTTGACTTTTAGGATCAAAAACATTAATATTTACATCTAGCCTCCTGAATTTGAGGGGGCTTCTTTTTTTATGTAGGATATAAATATGGACAAGATGGATAATAAGTTACGTCAAGAAAAATTAAAGATGTGGAGAGAAAACCTCAAGAAACTTGAGGATCAACTGGTGGCTGTTCAACATAAAAAAGGACTTGCTGCTCAAGAAGGGGATTTATCTGAAAATGCAGCCTATACTATGGCTATTGAGGATGCAGAAACTTTTAGAGTGCAGATTGAACAGGTAAAGAAAATAATTCAAGAATTAGAAGGAGGAAAATAGATGGCTACACAGAAGACAAAAAGAGACTTTCCGCTTGATAGAATACGTAATATTGGAATCATAGCCCATATTGATGCTGGCAAAACAACCACCACCGAAAGAATCCTTTTTTATACAGGCAGAACTTATAAAATTGGTGATATTGATGAAGGAACCACAGTGACTGATTGGATGGAGCAGGAAAAAGAGAGAGGAATTACCATTGTTTCTGCAGCTATCACTACTTTTTGGATAGTTAAATCTGGTGGGATGTTTAATGGGGAAGAAGTAAGGATTAATTTGATTGATACCCCAGGCCACGTTGATTTTACAGCAGAAGTAGAAAGATCCTTGAGGGTTTTAGATGGAGCAGTGATTGTATTAGATAGTGCCTCTGGTGTGCAATCCCAAACAGAAACTGTTTGGAGGCAGGCTATTAAGTATAGTGTACCTTTGATTGCTTTTGCCAACAAAATGGATGTGTTGGGAGCAGATTTTGCTGCCACTATCCAATCTGCCAGAGATAGATTAGGGGCTAATGCTATTGCTTACAACTTGCCCATAGGCAAAGAGAATGATTTTAAAGGAGTAGTTGATCTATTAACCCAAAAAGTTTTAGTTTGGGAAGGTGATGATACTGGAGCTAAGTTTAACGAGGGTGAAATTCCAGCTGATATGGTTGAGGAAGTTAAAGCAGCTAGAGAGAAATTAGTAGAAGAGATTGCGGGAACTGATGATACTTTGATGGAAAAATACTTAAATGGGCAGGAAATTTCTGTGGGTGAGTTGCAAAAAGCCTTAAGGCAGGCAGTGATTGCCAATAAAATTGTGCCTGTTTTTGCAGGATCATCTTTGCGAAATAAAGGTGTCCAACCCATGCTGGATGCAGTGGTCCAATATTTGCCCTCCCCCCAAGATATTGCTAAAGTGGATGGAACAAATCCTCAGACAGGAGAGACAGAAGAAAGAAAAGCAGATCCTACTGCACCACTTTCTGCTTTAGCTTTTAAAATTCAAGTTGATCCTCATGTGGGCAAGTTAACTTATATTAGAGTTTATTCAGGCACCTTAAAAAGTGGAACATATGTTTATAATGCTACTAAGCAGATAAAAGAACGAATTGGCAGGCTGCTTTTGATGCATGCCAATGATAGAGAAGAGATAGATGAAGCATATGCAGGAGAGATTGTAGCTGCAGTTGGGCTTAAAGATACAACCACAGGAGATACTTTGTGTGAGGATAATGCTCCCATTATTTTAGAGTCTATTTCTTTCCCAGAACCTGTTATCTCTTTAGCAATCGAACCAAAAACTAAATCCGACCAGGAGAAGCTAGGTTATGCCTTGCAAAGGCTGTCTGAGGAAGACCCAACTTTTAGAGTCAAGTCTGACCATGAAACAGGCCAAACTATTATTGCTGGAATGGGTGAGCTGCAGCTAGAGGTTTTGGTAGATAGGATGAAAAGAGAGTTTAAGGTTGAAGCAAATGTGGGCCAGCCTCAAGTTGCTTATAAAGAAACTATTCAAAAATCAGCAGAAGGGGAAGGTAAATATATCAGGCAAACTGGAGGTAGGGGCCAGTATGGCCATTGTTTGCTTAGAATTGAACCTCTCCCCAGAGGAACAGGCAGAGAATTTGTCTCAGAAGTGGTGGGAGGTGCTATCCCCAGGGAGTTTATTTCTCCAATAGAAAAAGGAGTTATTGAAAAAGAAGATACAGGAATTCTGGCAGGTTATCCTGTAACTGATATTAAAGTTACAGTTTATGATGGATCCTACCATGATGTTGATTCATCTGAGATTGCCTTTAAGATTGCTGCATCCTTAGGTTTATCTGAAGCTGCTAAAAGGGCAGATCTGATCCTGCTTGAGCCTATCATGAAGGTGGAAGTGACCACTCCTGAGGAGTTTTTAGGAGAAATTATTGGTGACCTGTCTTCTAAAAGAGCCCAAATTGTCTCTTCTGAGACCCAAAACAAAGCCAGAGTGGTTTTAGCTTATGTGCCTTTGGCTGAGATGCATGGATATGCCACTTCTTTAAGAAGCATGTCTCAAGGTAGAGCCACCTACTACATGGAAGCAGACCACTATGAACCAGTTCCAGCTAATATCACTGCTAAAATAGTAGAATCCTCAGGCTTTACAGGCAGAGTTGAACATTAAATTGCTTTATGTTATAAAGTATAAATTATGCCAGTATATGAAGTAGAGCCGAGATTTAGAGTTTCATTATGTTCGCGGTCGAGAATATAATGTCATTGTTTGCAGCTAAGTATTTTAGAGAAAAAGCAAAAAGGAGAAAAAGATGAGCTTTGGTGAAATCACCAATGGAGTTGCACTAATGTACATTGCTTTTTGGAAAAAAGACACTTCGCGTAAATCTTCAAAGAGATCTTAAATTCTCCTCTTGCATTATCAGGCAGTTTATTGTATATTTACTTCATCCAGCTGGGATATAGCTGGTTTTTAAAGATTTAAAATTATGGCAGATGTAAAAAAATTTGATAGATCAAAACCACACGTAAATGTAGGAACAATGGGCCACGTTGACCATGGTAAAACCACTCTTACAGCAGCAATTACTAATGTTTTAGCTGCTAAAGGTTTGGCTGAAAAAAGATCAGTTGATCAAATTGATAACGCCCCTGAAGAAAAAGCCCGTGGCATCACCATTAACATTTCCCACCAAGAATATGAAACAGAAAAAAGGCACTATGCCCATATCGACATGCCTGGCCACGCAGATTATATTAAAAACATGATTACTGGAGCAGCTCAAACAGATGGCGCCATTTTAGTGGTTTCAGCTCCAGATGGTCCCATGCCTCAAACTAGAGAACATCTTTTGCTTGCTAAACAAGTAGGAGTTCCAGCCATTGTAGTTTTTCTTAATAAAGTAGATATGGTTGATGATCCAGAACTGCTTGATTTGGTGGAAGAAGAAGTTCGTGATTTACTTAAAAAATATGAATATGATCCACAATCTCCAATAATCAGAGGTTCTGCTAAAAAAGCGCTAGAAGGTGACGGCGAAGCTGTAAAAGCAGTTGAAGAGTTAATGAACAAAGTTGATGAGTGGATTCCTACTCCAGTTCGTGACAAAGATAAGCCATTTTTGATGGCAGTTGAAGATGTTTTCTCTATTAAAGGCAGGGGAACAGTGGTGACAGGAAGAATTGAAAGAGGAGTTGTAAAGGTTAATGAAGAGATTGAGATTATTGGTATTAGGCCTACTAAAAAGTCAGTGGTAACTGGAATTGAGATGTTTCATAAATTATTAGATCAGGGAGAAGCTGGAGATAATGCAGGGATTCTCCTGCGAGGAGTGGAAAAAGATGATGTGGAAAGAGGACAAGTTTTAGCTAAACCTGGTTCTATCACCCCTCACAGTGAATTTGAAGCAGAAGTTTACATTTTATCTAAAGAAGAAGGTGGAAGGCATACACCATTTTTTAAAGGCTACAGGCCACAGTTTTACATCAGAACTACTGATGTGACCGGTGAAGTACAACTTCCAGAAGGTGTGGAAATGGCCATGCCGGGAGATACGGTTAAAGTGACCGGCAAATTAATTACACCGGTGGCTATGGAAGAAGGTTTAAGGTTTGCTGTTCGTGAAGGCGGTAAAACTGTGGGAGCTGGAGTGATTACCAAAATAATAGCTTAACTCAAATCTTAGATCTCAAATCGCAAATCTGAATCTAAAATCTAATACGCCCCTCCTTTGGAGGCAAAACTTTTGAGATTTAGCAATTAAACTTTAGTTTAATTGGGTGTATTGTTGTAGTTTTGAGTTTTGAGATATAATTAGCACATTGAAAGGGGAATAACAATTTATGCCGAGAGGCCGTATTAGAGTAAAACTAAAAAGTTACGATCATCGGGTTTTAGATAAAACCTGTGAGTCCTTATTGGATACAGCTTTAAGAACCGGAGCTAAAATTGTCGGTCCTATCCCCTTACCTACCAAAATTGAAAGAATGACCGTTTTAAGGTCTCCCCATACAGATAAAAATTCCAGAGAAGCTTTTGAAATTAGAACTCACAAAAGAGTTTTAGATATTGTAGAACCAACCCAAAAAACCATTGATTCCCTGATGCATCTGGAGATCCCTGCGGGTGTTGATATTGAAGTTAAGATGTAAACTACCCCTGACAATTGTCAGCTTGCATTCGAGCTCGAACTTATGTTAGAATTCTTTTACTGATGAGTTTATTATCAGGTTGATATTATAATTGTCAATTTCAGTAGATCGTGCGTCGGAGATCGATACGACGATTGAAAGCGAGATACTGAGTGAGCGTCCCCTAAAAAGGCCTCACTCTTTTTTATGCTTTAAATATGATTAACAGTTTACTTGGTATAAAGAAAAATATGACCTCAACTTATGACTCTCGCGGGAGAAGAGTTGGGGCCACTATTATCCAAATGGAGCCAAATCTAATTACCCAAACCAAAACTGCAGAAGGTAAAGATGGCTATAATGGGGTACAGCTTGGATTGGGAACAAAAAAAAGCGTCAGAAAACCTCAAATAGGACACCTTAAAAAAGCGGGCATAGAAACAAAGGTTAGATGGTTTAGAGAAATTACCACAGAAAACATTGAAGATATAAAACCTGGACAAGAAGTAAACTTGAGCCAGGTTTTTTCAATTGGAGATGCAGTTAAAGTAACTGCTACCTCCAAAGGGAAGGGTTTTCAAGGTGGAATGAGGCGCCATGGCTTTCATGGAGGACCCAAAACTCATGGTCAATCAGATAGGCAAAGAGCTCCTGGAGCAATTGGTTCAGGCACTACCCCTGGAAGAGTCTTAAAAGGAAAAAAGATGGCAGGGCACATGGGTTCAGGTACTGTTTCTACCAAGAATTTAGAAGTGGTCAAAATTGATGGGCAAAATAATTTAATAGTTATCAAGGGTGCAGTTCCAGGCCCAAATGGAGGGTTGGTTTTAATCACAAACTTAGGCAGAATGAAAGGTTATACTCCTCCACCTGAGGAAAAACCATCTGAAGAGGAAGAAAGTGAACAGGCTACAGGCAACAGTGGACAGTCAGAAAATACAGAAGAACCAAAAAATGAAACACCAGATCAGCCAGTTGAAGTGCCAACGACAGGAGAACAAAATGCCAGTTAAGCAAAGCTTGCGACCTAAAGGTCTAAAAAAATCGTTAATAGTTAATCGTAAATCGTCTATCGTAAAAACAAATAAGGTTGAACGAAAAACGACAAACGAAAAACGACAAACGAAATTATCAGTTCCTGCCTATTCATTAGCTGGAAGAGCTGCAGGAAATTTAACTTTGCCAAAAGATATTTTTGGGGTCAAGGTTAATAAAAAACTTTTAGCTCAAGCAATGAGAGTTTATATGACTAATAAAAAGGTTATGACTGCCTCAACCAAAACTAGAGGAGAAGTAGTTGGTTCAACTGCTAAAATATACGCCCAAAAAGGCACAGGTAGAGCAAGACATGGCAGTATAACTGCTCCAATTTTTGTGGGTGGGGGAGTGGTTTTTGGGCCAAAAATAAGAAAAGTAACCCTTAACTTACCACAAAAAATGAGAAAAGCTGCTTTAGTTTCTGCTTTATCTGATAAAGCAGCAAATAAAATAGTCTGGGGTGTATCAGGGTTAGAAAAAGCTACAGGTAAGACCAAGCAGTTAGCAAGTTTACTAAAAAAGATTGGCACCAAAAATGCTCTAATAGTAACTGCTGAAAAAAAGGACAATGTCATAAGAGCAGTTAGCAATATTCCCTCTGTTGATGTTCTATCAGCAAATCTTATTAATACCTTTGAGGTTTTAAGGCATGACGGTTTAATTTTAACTAAAGAAGCAGTTGATACTTTAAGCGGAAAGGGTAAAGCGGAAAGGGTAAAGTAATTATGATAATTTTGAAAAGACCACTTATTACTGAAAAATCTATGGGTTTGGCCCAAAAAGGGTTTTATACTTTTGAGGTAGATAAAAATGCTACCAAACCACAAGTTGCTAAGATTGTAGCTGAAAAATTTAATGTTAAAGTTTTAAAAGTTAAAGTCATTAATAAAAAAGGCCAAATAAAAAATCAAAGACAGATTAGGGGAACTTATAAAACTAAAGGATTTAAAAAAGCCATAGTCCAGCTTAAAAAGGGTGATAAAATTGCCATCTTTGAGACACCAAAAACCGAGAAAGAAGCAGTAGTTACTACAGTAGAGGGTGAATCAATCAAGATGAAGGAGAAAAAAGATTTATTAGGAAGAACAAAAGTTAGAGTTGAAAAAACAGGAGCTACAGGAGCTGCTCCCACTACTCAAAGAAAGGTGATTACCGGTAAGTAATATGAATAAATTAAAAACAATATTAAAGAAAAATTCTGGAAGGTCTCATGGGACAGTGTCTGTTAGGGGCCAGGGTGGAAGACAAAAAAGATATTATAGAGAAATAGATTTTAAAAGAGAAAAGCATGGGGTGGTGGGTGAAGTGAGCGGGCTTGAATATGATCCCAATAGGAATGTGGAAATTGCCAAGGTCAAATATTCTGATGGTGAATTTAGATATATCCTTGCTCCTTTGGGGCTTAAATTGGGAGATAAAATTGAATCTGGAGATAAGGTAGAAGCAAAGGTTGGTAATGCCCTAAAGCTTAAAAATATTACAGTTGGAGCACTTTTGCATAATGTGGAGATTACTCCAGGCAGAGGTGGTTTAATGGGCAGAAGTGCAGGTACTTTTATCCAACTTTTGGCAAAAGAGGCTGGATTTGCCCATTTGAAGCTACCATCAGGGGAGATTAGAATGGTCAGTCTAGAATCCATGGCCACAGTAGGGCCTTTGGGTAATGAAGATGTTAAGCAAAAGGTGATAGGTAAAGCTGGAAGAAGTAGGCATATGGGAATTAAACCAACTGTTCGGGGTGTAGCCCAAGATCCCCATTCTCATCCTCATGGCGGTGGTGAGGGCAGATCAGGTGTTGGTAGAAAGAAACCAATGACTAAATATGGCAGGCCAGCAGTTGGTAAAACCAGAAATAAGAAAAAGTGGACTAGTAAATATATTATTCAAAGGAGGAAACCATAGTGAGCAGATCAACCAAAAAGGGGCCCTATATTGATGAGAAATTAATGAAAAAGGTGCAAGCCCAAAAGGCTGCTGGAGGCAAAACTGCCATTAAAACTTGGGCCAGAAGGTGTAGTATCCCACCTGAATTTGTGGGACATACCTTTTTGGTACATCAGGGCAAAAACTTTGTGACAGTTTATATATCTGAATCTATGGTTGGGCACAAGCTGGGGGAATTTGCTCCTACCAGGATATTTAGAAGCCATGGAACTGTGACCAAGAGAACACTGGAGAAAACATAATGGAAGCAATACATATACAAAAATATATCCATACTTCACCTCGAAAATTGAGGCTGATGGCAGATATGGTTAGGAATATCAGTCCAGCAAAAGCGCTAGATTTATTGGTATTTACTCCCAAAGCTGCCTCAGATGATTTATTAAAAGCTATCAAAACAGCTTTAGGCAATGCTAAACAAGCAGGTTTAGACCAGTCGCAGTTGAATTTTAAAAAGATTGAAATCAATGAAAGCATGAAAATGAGAAGATTTAGAGCAGGTACTAGGGGTAGGGCTAAGCCATACAGAAAAAAGATGGCCCATATTAAAATCATCCTTACAGATGATTTAAAACTCAAAACTCCCGTCAAAGACGAGGCTCGCCAAAGGCGGCAAAAGTCAAAAGTCAAAACTGAAAAACAAAAGAAAGAGGAGGCAAAGTAAATGGGCCAGAAGATTCATCCAGTGGGATTTAGAATGGGAATTGGGACTAATTGGCAATCACGTTGGTTTGCTGATTCCAAAAAATACAGGGAGTATGTGGCTTCTGATCTAAGCATTAGAGAACTGCTGTTGAAAAAATTGCGGCCCGCAGGAATATCTTCTGTGGAGATTGAAAGATCTACTAATAAAATTAAAATTTTGTTGTTTGTATCTAGACCAGGAGTGCTAATTGGCAGAGGAGGTAGTGGTTTAACTGAGATTAAAAAATTCTTAATGCAAAACTTAAAAATTAAAAGTGATAATGCTTTAGAAATAGTCCCAATGGAAGTTAAATCAGCAGATTTATCTGCTTATTTAGTGGCCCAAAATGTGGCAGAACAATTAATCAAAAGATTGCCTGCACAAAGGGTGATGAACCAGTCAATAGAAAGAGTGATGAGAGTTGGTGCTAAGGGAGTTAGAATTGTTCTTTCTGGAAGAATTGGTGGAGCAGAGATTGCCAGAAGAGAATGGAAAGCATCAGGGACTATGCCACTACATACTTTGCGAGCAGATATTGATTTTTCTGTTTACCCTGCTTTAACAAAATCTGGATTTGTGGGAGTAAAAGTATGGATTAACAAAGGGGAGGTAGATATTTAATATGGCACTTTTGCAACCAAAAAGAACAAAGCATAGAAAAGCCTTCAAAGGTAAAAGAGGAGGTATTGCTACCAGAAATAACGAGTTATCTTTTGGTACCTTTGGCATTAAAGCTATGGAAGCTGGATTTATTTCTGCCAGGCAAATTGAAGCAGCCAGAAGAGCTATGGCCCACTATACTCAGCGGGGCGGGCGTATTTGGATCAGGGCATATCCTGATAAACCTATTACCAAACACCCAGCTGAGAGTAGAATGGGTTCTGGTAAAGGTGACGTGGAAGGATATGTGGCAGTTGTTAAGCCTGGCCAAGTTCTTTTTGAAATGGGAGCAATTGCTAAAAATATAGCTGAGGAGGCTTTGAGGTTGGCTTCACATAAACTGCCAGTCAACACTAAATTTGTAGAAAAATAGGATTATGAAAAAGAAAGACTTAGTACAAATTAAAGGATTAGATATTAGGGAGTTAAATACCAAGGCAAAGGCTTTACAAAAAGAGATAGCCGATTTAGTAATGGATAAAAATATGGATAAATTAAAAGATTTAAAAACTATTAGCAAAAAGAGAAAAGATCTTGCTCAAATTCTAACTGTTTTAAGACAAAAGGAATTATTAAATCAATTAGAAGTTAAAAAGGAGGCAAAATGATAGCTAGGGTGGTATCTACAAAATCAAAGAATACAGCAGTGGTAATTATTGAAAGACAAAAAATTCATCCTTTATACAAAAAGGCTTTTGCTAGGTCCAAAAAATATCTGGTAGATGACCAAATTGGTGTAAAAATAGGCGACTTAGTCAGCATTGAAAAGTGCAGGCCTATTTCCAAGAAGAAACATTGGAAGATCATTCAAATAGTAGGCCAAAACTTGGAAGAGGTCACAAAGGCACAACTTAAAGAGAGTGCTGAAAAGGTAATCTCAGAAGTAATGCCAGAAGAAAAAGAACAGCCATCAGTTGTCAGTCCATCTGATAAACAGAAAATAAGAAAACCAAAATCTGAAAAGAGGAACTACTCTGTAGAGCGAAAACAGAAAACTGATAACAGAAAAAATAAGGAGACAAAATAGTGGTACAACATCGTAGTAGATTAACTGTTGCAGATAATAGTGGAGCAAAAGCGCTGCAAGTAATCCAACCGCTTGGTGGATCTGGTAAAAGGAAAGCCAGCTTAGGGCAAATGGTAATTGGAGTTGTGAAAGGTGCAGATCCAAATGGCCAAGTTAAAGATCATGAGGTAGTTAGGATTGTGATTGTCAGATGCAAAAAGGAAGTCAGGCGCGATGATGGCTCTTATATTAAATTTGATGATAATGCAGGAGTTTTAATTGATGCTGATGGAAACTTGCGAGCCACCAGGATTTTTGGGCCAATTGCCAGAGAAGTTAGGGATGCTGGATTTAGCAAAATAATATCACTAGCCCAGGAGGTATGGTAATGAAAATAAAAAAGGGAGATAAAGTAAAAATATTATTAGGTAAAGATAGTGGTAAAGAGGGCACAGTTGAATATGTGATAGTAAAGTCTAAAAAAGTATTTGTTAGTGGAGCAAATTTATACAAAAGACATGTTAGAAAGATGCAAGGAGTTGAAGGGGGGATTATAGATTTACCAAAACCAATGGATGTTTCAAATGTTAGCCTGGTCTGCCCAAATTGTAAAAAAGTGGCAAAGATTGGTTTTAAAATGGAAAAAGGTTTAAAGGCCAGAATCTGCAGAAAATGTAAAAAAGAAATAGGAGGTAAAAAAGAAATATTATGAACAGACTAAAACAAAAATATATAGATGAGGTGCAAACCAAATTGCAACAAGAGCTAGATTTAAAAAATAAACTGGCAGTACCTAAAGTGGAAAAAGTAGTTATCAGCATGGGACTAGGTGAGGCAAAAGATAATAGTGGAATTTTAGATAAGGTCAAGGTATATTTATCTGCTCTAGCTGGGCAGCAAGCAGTGGTAACTTTAGCTAAAAAGTCTATTTCCACATTCAAATTAGCAAAGGGCCAGCCAATTGGTATGATGGTGACTTTAAGAGGAGATAAGATGTATTCTTTTTTAGATAAGTTTATCAATATTGTTCTGCCAAAAGTGAGAGATTTTAAGGGAATAAATGCTAAATCTTTTGATAGTAAAGGAAATTTAAATATTGGTTTAAGAGAACAGATTATTTTTCCAGAGGTAGATTATAGAACAGTTGATAAAACAAGAGGTTTGGCAATTACTATTACTACTACTGCCAGAAATCGTGAACAAGGGAAAAAGTTACTTGAGGCACTGAGGATGCCTTTTAAAAGTTAATATGGCCAAAGTTAGTAATATTGTAAAGAAAAAATTTAAATATGAAGTTCAAAAGAGAAGCCGTTGTTTGCGATGTGGCAGATCGCGGGGGTTTTTGCGGAAATTTGGCCTTTGTAGATTATGTTTTAGGCAATTAGCACACGGAGGATTACTTCCTGGTGTTAAGAAAGCGAGTTGGTAAGGTATGAATGATTATATAGCAGATACATTAATCAGAATAAAAAATGGTTACAGGGTAGGCAAAGAATCTGTTGATTTAAGATACTCTAAATTAATATTAAATTTGGTCAAACTTTTGGAAAAAGAGGGATATGTTGGAAAAGTGGATGGTAAAGAAAAGGGTATCAGGGTTGAACTTAAATATAATGGTAGATTACCTGCTTTAACAGAAGTGAAAAGAGTTTCCAGGCCATCACTTAGGGTATATAAAGGTGTAAAAGATTTACCAAGAGTCTTAAATGGGTTGGGGATTGCTGTGGTCTCAACTCCACAGGGATTGATGACAGATAAAGAGGCTCGAAAATTAAATGCAGGAGGAGAAGTGCTAGCACTTATTTGGTAAAAACTATGAGTAGAATTGGAGAAGCACCTATTTTAATAGCGCCTTTAGTAACTGTTCAAAAAGAAAGGAAGACAGTTGTAGTGAATGGCCCTAAAGGCAGTTTAAAAATGGAGATTGATCCCCAAATTAATGTGGAAATTGAAGGTGGGGAAATTTTAGTAAAAAGAAAGCTAGAGGAAAAAAGAATAAAAGCCATGCATGGATTAACAAGAAATTTAATTGCCAACATGATTACTGGAGTTACTGCTGGATGGACTAAGAATTTAGAGTTGGTAGGTGTAGGTTTTAGGGCAGCGGGAAGTGGGAGTAAGTTAACCTTAAACGTAGGTTTTTCTCATCCAGTTGAAATTGAAGCGCCCGAGGGTATTAGTTTTGAAGTTTTGGATAATATCAAAATAAGAGTTTGTGGAATAGATAAACAGCTGGTGGGCCAAGTTGCAGCTAATATTAAAAAAGTAAGGCCACCTGATGTTTATAAAGGAAAAGGGATTAGATACCAAGGAGAATATATCAGAAAGAAATTAGGCAAGAGTGGAAAGGTAGGTGCAACAGGGGCCGCAGGAGCTAAATAATATGAAAAAGATTATAAGAGTTAGGAAACATAAAAGAGTTAGGAAACATCTTTTTGGTACAACTAAAATACCAAGGTTGGCTGTTTTTAGATCAATCCAGCATATCTATGCTCAAATTATAGATGATCAAACAGGTAAAACTTTAATGTCAGCATCTGATTTGAAAGAAACTGGCAAGAAAAATGAAAGAGCCTACAAAGTAGGAGAAAAATTGGCTAAAAACGCTTTAAAGAGTAAAATTACCACTGTGGTATTTGATAGAGGTGGATTTCTCTATCATGGCAGAGTAAGTGCTTTAGCCAAGGGTGCCAGAGAAGGAGGATTAAAGTTTTAACATGCAAAATAATTTTGACAATAGGGAAGGTAGGAGAAGACCACAATTTAGAAATCAAAATAACAGACCTCCAGAAGATAGTGAATATTTTGAAAGAGTGGTCCAAGTTAATAGAGTCTCAAAGAAGACAAAAGGTGGAGATAAGAGATCTTTGTCTGTTTTAGTGGTGGTGGGAGATAAAAAAGGAAAAGTGGGAGTTGGTTTAGGAAAAGCAACTGAGGTTCAATCAGCAGTTAGAAAAGCCACAGTTTATGCAAAGAAGCATATGATTTTAGTACCTTTAAAAGGTAGAACTATACCACATCAAATTTTAATTAAGATTGGAGCAGCCCAAGTTTTATTAAAGCCTGCTCCAGTTGGAACAGGAGTCAGGGCTGGAGGAGCAGTTAGGGTGGTAATTGAGGCAGCAGGAATTCATGATATCACAGCCAAGATTTTAGGTACAGAAAACAAAGCTTCTAATGTTTACGCTACACTGGAGGCTTTGGGAAGATTAAAAAAGATATGAAACTTTCTAATTTATTAAAAGTAACAACTAAAAGTAAAAAAAGAGTAGGCAGGGGATTAGGTTCTGGCAAAGGTAAGACTGCAGGACGTGGTACAAAGGGCCAAAAAGCTAGAGGTAAGATTCCTGTTGGTTTTGTAGGCAGCCTGCCACTTTATAAAAAATTACCCTTAAGGAGGGGTTTAGGCAATCCAAAGATGTCTATTAAAAAAAAGATTGTTAAATTAACTGCTTTAGAGGTTTTTGCTGCCAAAACTGTGGTGGATTTAGAACAACTGATTAAATCAAAAATCCTAACCCAAAAAGAGGCAAAATTTGGAGTAAAGATTTTAGGAGGCCAGTTAAGTAAGACTTTAACTATTAAATTAGCTGTCTCCAAAAGTGTTCAAAAAAGTATTGAAAAATTAGGTGGAAAGGTAGAGAATGGCTAATATTCTCTCTCCGATTATTTCTGCCTTTAAGATTCCAGAACTCAGGCGTAAAATTATTATCACTACCTCTATTATTATAATTTTTAGGATAGTTTCCCATATTCCAGTTTCAGGAATTGATCTTGTTGCACTGCAGAACATTTTTGCCTCCAATCAATTATTAGGGCTATTGGATATTTTTTCAGGAGGAACTTTAGTTAATTTTTCAGTAATCTCTTTGGGTTTAAACCCTTATATTAATGCATCAATTATTATGCAGCTTTTAATGATGATTGTGCCCTCCCTTGAGGCTTTATCAAAAGAGGGAGAAATGGGCAGGCAAATGATAAATCAATATACCAGGTATATGAGTGTACCACTGGCTGTACTGCAGGCAATTGGGATGTTTTTCCTTTTGAAAAATCAGGGTTTGCTTTTTGATGTTACTCCCATTGCGATTGCAGCCATTATTATAGGGATGACTGCCGGAACAATTTTCTTAATGTGGTTGGGAGAGTTGATTACAGAGTATGGTATTGGCAATGGAATTTCCCTGTTAATTTTTGCAGGTATTGTAGCCAGATTGCCTGTTGTTTTAACTCAAACTGTTTCAGTTGTAGATCAAGCTCAAATCTTAAATATGTTAATTTTTACTGCTCTTAGTTTGTTAGTTATTACTGGGGTGGTTTTTGTTAATGAAGGTAGAAGACAGATACCTGTTAAATATGCCAGAAGGTATGTGGGAGATAAAAATACCACAGGCAAAGGGGCGGAAACATATCTTCCCCTAAGAGTTAATCAAGCAGGAGTGATACCAATTATTTTTGCTGTATCACTTGTATTAATTCCTTCTTTTGCAGGCAATTTTCTATCTTCAGTTAATCATCCGCAGCTTTCAGCTATAGGCAGATTTTTAGTACAAAACTTTGACCCAAATGGAATTTTTTATAATTTAGTTTATTTTCTATTAGTGGTAGGATTTACTTACTTTTATACAGCAGTTATTTTTAATCCTACTAAAATAGCTGATGAAATCAAAAAATATGGAGGATTTATACCTGGAATCAGGCCCGGGACTCAAACAGCTGGTTTTTTAAACTTTGTCATGGTTAGAATTACTTTAGCAGGAGCCTTATTCTTAGGCCTTATTGCCATTTTACCTTCAATAGCATCACAAGTGACTGGGATTCAGACTTTAATTTTAGGAGGAACAGGAATTTTGATTGTGGTATCAGTTATTATGGATACTGCCAAACAATTTGAGTCTAAATTAATTGAGCGAAGTTATGATGTATTTGCAAGAAGGAAATGATGAAAATTGTACTTTTTGGCCCACAAGGTTCAGGAAAATCTACTCAAGGCAAGGAGTTAGCGCAACATTTGAATATTCCTTATTTGAGTACTGGTGATATTTTTAGAAATTTGCCTGAAGATAGTGAAGAGGGAAAAAGAATAAAACAGATTTTAGCTGAGGGAAAATTAGTAGATGATCAAACCACAGTTGAAATAGTCAAAAATAAATTATCAGAACAAAAGTTTAAAGATGATTTTATCTTGGATGGATACCCAAGAACTTTGGAGCAACTAAATAGCTTTGACCCACAATTTGACAAAGTGGTTTATCTTAAGGTGCCCAAAGAAGAGTTGATACAAAGGTTGCTACAAAGGGGTAGGGCAGATGATACTCTTGAGATAATTAATACCAGACTTGACCATTATTTTAATCAAACAGAGCCGCTTTTAGATCATTTTAGGCAACAAGGGATTTTAGAAGAAATTGATGGCCTAGGCAGTATTGAGAAGATCCAGGATAATCTCAAAAGTAGTTTTGCAAAATGAGTAAGATAAGAAACTCTTACGAATTAAAGCTAATGAGAGAAAGCGGAAAGATCGCTGCTATAGCTTTAAAAAGGGCAATTGATGCTGTTAAGGTAGGGGTTTCAGAATTGGAGATAGATGAGATTGCCCAAAGGCAAATTTATAAATTAGGAGGGGATTTATCATACAAAAGCGTACCAGGCTATAAATTTGCCACTTGTATCACTGTGAATGACCAAGTTGTTCATGGGATACCAACAGATAGAAAATTTGTTGAGGGTGATTTTATCTCTGTTGATTTAGCAGTGAATTTTAAGGGTTGGCATACAGATTGTGCTTGGTCAAAACTATTAGGCCAAGATGCAGAGAAAGAAAGGTTTCTAGAAGCAGGAGAGAGAGCTTTATGGAAAGGGATTGAGCAAGCAGTTGATGGCAATAGAATTGGAGATATATCTTTTGCAATTCAGAGCACAGTTGAGGGGGCAGGTTACAGCGTAGTTAGAAGTTTAGTTGGGCATGGAGTAGGGCAGAATCTGCACGAGGAACCTGAGATTCCAGGCTATGGCAAAAAGGGGACAGGTTCAATTTTAAAGTCAGGCATGACTTTGGCTATTGAGGTAATTTATACTAAAAGCAGCTCAGATGTTATTTTGGATAAAGATGGGTGGACTTATAATTCAGCTGACGCCTCTTGGGGGGCAGTTTATGAGATGAGTGTGGTTGTAGGAAGAGAGAAAGCTGAAGTTTTAACTAGCATACAATCCTATGGGTTGTAAATTGAAGCTAGATTTGTTAAGATAATTTGCTTGGACTGATACTTATGGCAAAAGATGTTCTTGAGGTTGAAGGTAAAGTAGTTGAGGTTTTACCAAACACCTTATTTAGAGTTAGTATTGAAAGATGTGATGATTTGCCTGAGCTTTTGGGCAGAGTAATTTTATGCCATATATCAGGTAAGATGAGGATGCACTATATTAGGCTCTTGGAAGGAGATAGAGTTAGGATTGAAATGAGCCCAAAATATGACTTGGACAAAGGAAGGATAACGTTTAGACTCAAATAGCGATGAGTTATTAGTTGGTAGTTCGTAGAAAAAATCTATGAACTATAAACTATAAACTATGAACTAATTATGAAAGTATTAGCCAGTATTAAAAAAAGATGTAAATTTTGCAAAGTGGTTAAAAGAGAGGGTATTTTGTATATAATATGCCCACGTGAAGTAAGGCACAAACAAAGGCAGGGATAATTTATGGCAAGAATAGCTGGTGTTGATTTACCGGAAAATAAAAGAGTTGATATTGGTTTAACCTATATATATGGTATAGGCCGTTCAAATGTGATTTCAGCCATTAAAGTTGCTAATGTTGATGCTGGAAAGAGAATAAAGGATTTAACAGATGATGAGATAGGAAGGTTACAAAAGGCAATTGAAAAAATTAAAGTTGAAGGAGATTTAAGGCAAGAGGTTGAGCAAAATATCAGAAGGTTAGAAGACATTGGTAGTTATAGGGGGCTGCGGCATAGAAAAAATTTACCCTCCCGCGGCCAAAGGACACGTTCAAATGCCAGAACAAAAAGAGGCAAGAGGAAGACAATTGGGGCAATGAAAAAAGAAGACCAAACAAAGGTAACTACCGGAAAGGAAGCAAGCAGTGATACAAAAAGGTAGGCAGATTAAAATTCAAAAAGAAGACAGAAAAATCACTCAAGGTAGGGTGTATGTGACTGCTACTTTTAACAATACTATAGTTACTCTAACAGATAGTGCGGGAAATACTCTAGCTTGGGGTTCTTCCGGCGCTTCAGGTTTTAAGGGTGCAAGAAGAGCTACACCTTTTGCTGCCATTTCTGCTATGGAGCAGGTGGCCCAAAAAGCTAAAGCTTTAGGAATGGCTACTTGTGAAATTTTTATTAAAGGGCCAGGCAGCGGGCGTGATGCAACCATTAAAGCTTTAAGGGGAGCCGGTATCAATATCACTATGATTGCAGATATTACCCCTATTCCTCACAATGGCCCAAGAGCTAAGAAAAGGAGAAGAGTCTAAATGGGAAGGTATACTGGTCCAAAAAGGAGATTATCAAGGAGAGAAGGCTTGCCACTTTTTGCAAAAGATGTTAAATCTTTAGAGAGAAAAGGAATAATACCTCCAGGCCAACATGGGTTAAAAAGTAGAAGAAGAATTTCAGAATATGGTATCCAGCTTCGGGAGAAACAAAAGGCAAAAAGATTTTATGGTTTGATGGAGAGGCAATTTAAAAAATATGTAGATTTAGCATCTAAAGTTAAAGGTTCAACAGGGTTGGCGCTACTACATTTTTTGGAGAGTAGGTTGGATAATATAGTATATAGGTTAGGTTTCGCGTCAAGTAGGGCAGGTGCAAGGCAAATAGTCTCGCACGGACACATTTTGGTAGATGGTAAGAAAGTTAATATCCCCTCATATCAGATGAAAATTGGACAAACACTTGCAATCTCTTCCAAATTATTGGATAATACACAGGTTAAAAAGAGTTTGGATAATCAAGAAACCTTGCCAGAGTGGCTGGAAAGAAAAGCTACAGTAGGCAAGGTTTTAAGAATGCCAGAGCGTTCTGAGATGGAACAAGCTATTGATGAACAATTAATTGTAGAGTATTATTCAAGGTAAAAAAATGGTATTTAAAGTTAAAGTAGAAAAAGAAGCAGAAAATTTTGCCCAGTTGGCAATTGAGCCTTTAGAGGCAGGATTTGGCCATACCTTGGGAAATAGCTTAAGAAGAATATTACTTACTTCTTTAGAAGGAGGAGCAATTATAAGTGTAAAAATTGATGGTGTGGCTCATCAATTTTCCACCATAGATGGGGTACTGGAGGATATGATAGAAATCATTCTTAATATTAAAAAGATCAGAGTAAGAGTGCATTCTGATAAAGAAGCTAAGTTATCAATTAAAGCATCGGGCAAAAAAGAGATCAAAGCAGGAGATTTTGAGGTGGAGGGAGATGTAGAAATTGCTAACCCAAAGCAGCATATTGCCACTTTAACAGACAGCAAGTCTAAGTTAAATATGGAATTGACTGTTTCCAAAGGTAGGGGTTACTCTTTGGCAGAAGAAAGAAAAATGAGTGAAATTGGAGTTATTTCAATTGATGCACTTTTTACTCCAGTTGCAGCAGTTAACTATACTGTTGAACCAACTAGGGTAGGAAGAAGCACAGATTTTGATAAATTAAATTTAGAGATTACCACTGATGGAACTGTTACTCCTCAGGAGG
This sequence comes from uncultured Gammaproteobacteria bacterium, assembly GCA_964649615.1. Lineage (GTDB taxonomy): Bacteria > Patescibacteriota > Microgenomatia > Daviesbacterales > UBA10151 > CAZYPW01. Next base: position 35,056 of record CAZYPW010000007.1, read on the forward strand.
CTTTGAATGAGGCTGCAAAAATCCTTTCTGAAACATTTAAAAGAATATATGAGCCAGTGGTGGAACAGGAAGCCGAAGAAACTGAGCCTAAAATTTCTGAGGAAGTTTTAAAGATGACTGTTGAGGAATTGGATCTTCCTGTCAGAATCACTAATGCCCTAAGGGCCATTGAAATAAATGTTATTGAAGAACTAATCGCTGTGCCAAGGCAGCAGCTTCTTAAAGCCAAAAACTTGGGCACAAAATCCTTAAGCTTAATTTCTGAGAAGCTGACGGAGAGGGGGTTGTCTTTGAGTGAGACATAGGGTATATGGCAAAAAACTTGGGTTACACAAAGATCAACGGGATGTACTATTCAAAAGTTTAGTGTACCATCTTTTCTCCTACGGGACTATCCAAACATCAGAAACAAAAGCCAAAGCCATTAAGGGTTTGGTAGATAAGATCATCAATTTAGCCAAAAGCAAAAATTCACGAAGATTGGTTCAAAGCTATTTTAATAATAAGCTGCTTGAGGAGAGGTTAACAAAAGAACTTTTACCAAAATTGCAAAGTAGAAGATCTGGTTATACCTCACTGGTAAGATTAGGTAAAAGGTTAGGGGATAATAGTATGATGGTCAGAATGAGTTTGATTGGAGTTGGAGAGTTAAGACCAGTTAAGAAGCAGTTATCAGTTCTCAGTGGTCAGTTGTCAGATAGAGGTTCATCAGTTGCCAGTAAACCAGATAAACAGAAAACTGGAAAACTAAATTCCGAAAACAGAAAACCGAAAACTGATAACAGGGGAAAAGCAGCCTCTTCAAAGACTAAGACAATAGCTAAAAGGAGGACATCTAAGTGAGTACAAATGCTTTATCATCAAAAGATATTAAAAGGCAGTGGCATTTGATTGATGCCAAGGATAAAATATTGGGAAGGCTGGCAACAGAGGTGGCAACAATTTTAATGGGTAAGAATAAACCCCAGTATGTTAGCTATCTTGATAGCGGTGATTATGTAGTAGTTAAAAATGCAGCATATATAAAAGTTACAGGCAAAAAACTGCACAAAAAAAAATATATAAGGCACTCAGGCTATCCTGGCGGGTTGAAAACTGAAACGCTGGATAAGTTATTAGCTAAAAAGCCAGAGAGAGTAATTGAGCACGCAGTTTCAGGCATGCTGCCAAATACTAAATTAGGAAAACAAATGATTAAAAAATTAAAAATATTTGCAGAAGAGAAGCATTCCTATCAAAAACAATTAGGAGAGAGTTAATATGGAAGAAAGTAATGAAAAGAAAGCCTCTAAAACAGTTACTTCAGTAGGTAGAAGAAAAGAGGCAATTTCAAGGGTTAGATTGATAGAAGGTAATGGCCAGGTAGTTGTAAATGGTAAACCAATATCGCAGTATTTTACTGGAGCTATTTTCCAAAAACTCTATAGCAAACCTTTGGAGTTAACTAAAACTATTGGTAAATATTCTGTTTCTGTAAAAGTTGAAGGAGGAGGAAAGGTCTCTCAACTTGGAGCAGTGATTCACGGAATTTCTAGGGCTCTTTCAAAACAAAATCCCGATTTTAGAACTTTACTAAAAAGAGAAGGATTATTAACAAGGGATGCAAGAGTTAAAGAGAGAAGAAAATTTGGCCATGCAGGAAAAGCCAGAGCGAAGAAGCAGTCACCAAAGAGATAGTTTGTGTTAGAATATTTATTTAAATGAGTAATGTTCCTCCAGAGAAGATTTTTAAAAGCTATGATATCAGAGGCGTATACCCTGAAGAAATAAATGAAGAATTTGCTATTCCTATCACCAGAGCAATTTATAAACTAATACTAGATCAATTAAATTCTGTGGGTCCTTTAACTGTAGCTGTGGGGCGTGATATGAGACTATCCTCCCCTGCCCTATTTGAAAATGTTACTAAAACATTAATTAAGTTAGGTGCTAAAGTAATAGATTTAGGAATTGTTTCTACCCCCACCTTTTATTATGCAGTTTTTAAAGGGGGGTTAGATGGAGGTGTACAGATTACTGCTTCCCATAATCCCAAAGAATATAACGGCATAAAAATAGTTAGAAAATCTCCTACAGGTTTAGTCAAGATTGGTAAATCTACTGGCATGGATGATATTAAGAAAATGGCAATTGAAGGAATAGATCTACCAAAAGTAGATGGTGGATCTATTACCAAAAAGATGGGAGTAGTTGTGGAGGAAGTAGAAAATGCTTTAAGGATTGCCGGAAACCCAATCTTAAATTCCTATAAAGTTGTGGCTGATGCTGCTAATGCTTTGGGGGCTTTATATATTGAGGAGTTATTTAAACATATCCCCGGTGAATTAATAAAGATGAATTTTGAACTGGATGGAACTTTTCCTGCACATCAGGCAGATCCTTTGCAAAAAGAAACTTTAGTTGATTTGCAAAAAAGAGTAGTTAAAGAGGGTGCTGATTTAGGGTTGGCTCCGGATGGGGACGGAGATAGACTATTTTTTATTGATGAAAAAGGTCAAATTGTACAGCCATCTTTTATTACAGCACTTGTGGCCAGAGAACTTTTGAAAAAACATAAAGGCGAAACAATTTTAGCAGAGATCCGTTATATCTTAACTCCTAAAAGGATTGTAGAAGAATTGGGGGGAACATTTGTTATTACCAAGGTAGGCCATGCTTTTATTACAGAACAACTTCATAAAACTAAAGGAATATTTGCAGGTGAATCATCAGGACATTATTTCTTTAGGGAAACAGGCAATGCTGAGTCTCAACTGCCAGTTATTTTGACAGTTTTAAAAGTTATGACAGAGGAAGGTAAAAAATTATCAGAAATAGTAGAAGATTTAAGGAGATCTCATGAGTCAGGGGAGTTTAATTTTAGAGTGAAAAACACCCCGGAGGTTTTAGCAGCTATAAAAAAAGAGTTCTCTGATGGGCAAATAGATGAATTAGATGGAGTGGCCATCTCATATACAGATTGGAGACTGTCTTTAAGATCTTCTAATACAGAACCATTACTAAGGTTAAATGTAGAAGCTGATGTTGGTACCTCTCTGGAGGATAAAAAACAAAAAGTAATAGATTTAATTAAAAAGCATGCCATCTTAGAAGATGGTAGTGGTCATTAGGTACTTGTAAAAAATATTTAAATATGATTTAATATTTTTGCATCAAGAGTTCATGTACCATACGGTACGTGACGGCAACCGGAAAGAACGGTGCCAAATCCTTAGAGAGGAAGATGCGTCCTGAGAAAAGTCGAAGGAAAACTTTAAGCCTCTCGAGTGAGAGGTTTTTTTAATCGGACTGAAGTAAAAAACAATTATAATTTTCTTAAATTGTTTTTTGCAAGGGAGATCGCTTGCAAAAATTGCGAATAAGCAATTTTTGACAAGGGAAAAAACATGATTAAGACTAATGGTATAACAACATTTACATCAGAATCAGTTTGTGCTGGCCATCCGGATAAAATCTGCGACCAGATTTCTGATGCTATTTTAGATGCGGTTTTATCCCAAGATCCTCAAGGCAGAACAGCCATCGAATGTTTGGCTGGAAACAACAGACTGATTATTGCAGGAGAGGTAGGGGCAAAAGCGAAAGTAGATTTTAAAAAAATTGCCAGAGACCAAATTAAAAGGTTGGGTTACACTGATCCTAAATTTAACTTTTCAGATAAATCCCCTATTGAAGTTTTTGTCCATGAGCAATCTCCGGAAATTGCAGTGGGAGTAAAGAAAAAAGGTGCAGGTGATCAGGGTATGATGTTTGGATATGCCTGCAGGGAAACAACTGCTTTAATGCCGCTGCCTATTATGATGGCACACTCTTTGACCAAAAGAATGGATACTGTCAGGGAAGAAAATATTGTCAAATACTTAAGGCCGGATGGAAAGTCTCAGGTGACTATAGAATATAGAAATGGTAAACCAGATAAAGTATTGCAGGTTGTGATAGCGGTGCCCCATAAAGAAACTGTTAACTTAGATGAAGTGAGAGAAGATGTCTATAATTTTATAGTTGTGCCGGTTTTGGAAATGTATGGATATAAAATTAAGAAAAAGGATTTAATTGTTAATGGTACAGGAATCTGGCACAATGGCGGGCCGGCATCTGATTGCGGTTTAACTGGTAGGAAAATTGTAGTTGATACATATGGAGGATATGCCAGAGTGGGTGGTGGAGCATTTTCCGGGAAAGAACCGTCAAAAGTGGATAGGGGCGGAGCATATGCTGCCAGATTTTTGGCTAAAAATATTGTGGCAGAGGGTTTAGCAGAAAAAGCAGAAGTGAGACTGGCATATTTTATCGGGGCTAAAAAACCCACTATGGAAGATGTGGAAACTTTTGGCACTAACAAAAAGAGCCATAAAGTAATAATCTCTTTTATGAATAAGATTTTAGATACATCTGTTTCAGGAATTTTGCAGGGATTGGATTTACAAAGACCAATTTATTTACCAACTGCTGCATATGGTCACTTTGGCCGTGAAGAATTCCCCTGGGAAAGAATAGTTTAATTCTTCTGTCATTGCGAGCCCCGAAGGGGCGTGGCAATCTTTATTTTGCTATAATTTCATTTACATGAGTAATTTTAAAGACTTTTATCATTATAAAGGCGCTGAGTTAACACCTTCTGAAAAGGTGGAAAGAAAAGTTATAGAAATTTTGCTTAACTCACAACTTCCTGATAGCCAAAGAGAAAGTTCTATTGTCTGGGAAATAAAACACTCTTCAGGTTGTGTACAAATTGCCAGAGTTTTAGCTCAAAAAAGAAACCTCGATGCTGATATTGCTGCAACAGCATCACTACTTCATGATATCTATGTAATTGTGGAAGGAAAATATAAAGATCATGCAAAACTCGGTGCACCGATAGCTGAAAAAATTCTGAGAGAAATAGGTGGATTTTCAGATGGGGAAATAAAAACAATAACTGATGCGGTCGCACACCATAGTGAAAAAGAAGTGTATACGGATAATCCTTATATAGAAATAGTTAAAGATGTTGATGTGTTTGACTGCTCATTTTATAAAAATGCTGAAGGGTATTACAGATTACATAAAAGTGGAGAAATTGTTAGAGAGTATGAGAATAGAATTAAAAAGGTGAGAGAAGAATTCAATCTGCCTCCTGACCCAATTTTCAGATGAATAGTATACCAGATCCAATTTTTAAAAAAGATTTAGATAAAATTTCCTGGAAAAAAATTTATGATAGGGAATATGGAGTACAGTATTCTGAAGCAGCTGTATCTCTTTTGGCTTTTGCGAGTTATCATTTTCCTAAAACTTCCGTTGCACAAGTTATTATCCCCGGAGAAGGTAACAACACCTCATTTTATATTGATGATGTTTCTTGGCTAGAACTGGTAGAAGGTCTTAATAAGAAATATACTGTTAATGTAAAGCAATTAGAGAAATACGAGAGACAATTTTTATTTGATGGAAAAAATTATTTAAAAATTACTAAAAAAGTATCTAAACTCAATTTAAAAAAATTAACTAACAAACAACTACTTTCCCTATTTTTAGATCACCAGGACAAGAGGAATAAATACTCAGTGTTTGCTTGGTCTGCTTTTATTTTAAATAACTATGTAGCAGACAGAGCAGTATCGATTTTAGAGCCTTACATTAAAAAGCATAATTTAGTAAATCAAAAACAGAGAATTATTGACGCTTTGTTTACACCTGAAAAACATGCGGCAGTATTACAATTACAACAAGAAGTAGAAAAACATAATGGAAAATTAACAAATAAACAGTTCGATACATTGTATGAGAAATTTAACTGGCTTTCTTGTTTAGATATTCAAAATAAACCCTGGAGTAAAGAGGAATTTAGACAACACATAAAATCATTTACTAAATCAGATAAAACAAACAAAATATCATTTAGAGAAATTGTTAAAAAGTTAAAACCCTCAAAGAAAGATTTAGAATATCTCCAAATGGCAAAAAGGTTTGTTTATATAAAGGATGCAAGAGATGACTTTAGGCGAGAAAGCGTATTTTATTCAATCAATTTATGGAAAGAAATAGGAAGAAGGATGGGAATTTCAGCAGAAGATACGAGCTATTTACAAGATTCGGAAATAATAGCCTTTTTGAAAGACAAGAATAATACTGATTTAGACAAAATTTCTCGATCGAGAAAAAATGGTTTTGTAATATATATTGGTTCCAATAAAAAAGTAATTTGTTCACAAGGAGACCATATACTTGCTGCTCTTAAGTTATTTAAATTAGACTTTGAGGAAGAGAAAACACAAGAGATAAAAGGAAGAGTTGCATCAAAAGGGTTGGCGAAAGGTAATGTAGCAATTGTTAAAGGTGTAAAGGATTTGGATAAAGTAAAAATGGGAGATATCTTAATTGCTGTTACTACTCATCCGGATTATGTTTCGGCTATGAGGAAGGCTGTGGCAATTGTGACGGATGAAGGTGGAATTACATCTCATGCTGCGATAGTTTCCAGAGAATTTGGAATTCCTTGTATTGTTGGAACAAAACTTGCAACAAAAGTTTTAAGGGATGGAGATATGGTAGAAGTTGATGCTAACAGTGGGGTTGTAAAGAAACTAAATTAATGTATATTAAACTTTTTAATGAAATTTCCAAAAATGATGTAAAGGAGGTAGGTGGTAAGGGTGCATCTTTGGGGGAAATGACTAATGCTGGTATCCCAGTCCCTCCTGGATTTGTAATTACCACAGAAGCTAATGGTGTAATTCATGAAGAAGAAATATTAAAAGCCTTTGATACGCTAAATACTGAAAGAGTTTCTGTTAGGTCATCAGCAATCGCTGAAGATTCTTTAAGAGCTTCCTGGGCAGGGCAGTTAGAAACTTATTTAAATGTTACAAGAGAAAATCTAATTGAAAGTATTAAAAAGTGCCGGGAATCAGTAAAATCAGAAAGGGCAAAAACATATGCCAAGGAATATAGGTTATCAGATGATCAACTGGCTATGGCAGTAGTTATACAAAAAATGGTCGATGCTAAAGCAGCTGGAGTTATGTTTACTGCTAATCCTGTAACTTCTGATAAAGAAGAAATAATGATTGAATCAGTTTTGGGATTAGGAGAGAAACTTGTACAGGGATCAGTTACTCCGGATAACTTTATTGTTGATAAGGGAAGTGTAGATATAAAAAGTAAAGATTTACAAGGAGAGCAAACCATAGCTGATGAGGTAGTTAAGAAATTAGTAGAACTGGGAAAAAAGATAGAAAAGCACTGGGGAAGCCCACAAGATATAGAGTGGGCAATTGATACAGATAATATGATTTGGATCCTTCAATCAAGACCGATTACCAATTTGTAAACGATAGATTTTTTTAAGTTTTGGTATACTTCAGTCATGAATAAACCAATTATTACTTTAACTTCTGATTTTGGAGTACAGAGTCAAGGAGTTGGAAATATGGAAGGGGTAATTGCCCAAATTGCCCCGGATGCCCGGATTATCCATCTAATGCATGGTTTACCCAGTTTTGATATCAGAGCTGGGGCACGCACCATGGAAGTTATCCAATTTATGCCTGTCGGTTTTCATGTATGTGTAGTTGATCCAGGAGTTGGTACATCCCGCAAGCCGATAATAATTCAGGTTAAAAGGGGAGATTATTTTATTGGTCCAGATAATGGAGTTTTTATATCTGCAGTTAATATTCTAGGAGGTCCCAAAAAAGTAGTAGAAATTACCAATCCTAAATTTATGATCCAGCCAGTTTCACCTATTTTTCATGGTAGACATATTTTTGTCCCGGCTGCAGCATATCTTGCTAAAGGTATCCAGATTGAAGAGTTTGGTTCAAAATTATCCTTTGATCAATTAGCCCCTGCTCCATATACAGAAGCTGTTTTAAGCAAGGGTGTGATAAATGCTGAAGTAATTAATATCAATAAATTCGGCTCGCTCAACCTTAATATTCTTCATAGTGTTTGGGATCAATTGAATCTTATGCTTGGACAAGTTGTAACAATTACCTTCAATCATAAAACAATGAAAATGCCTTTTGTAGAAACTTTTGGTCAGGTTAAGCCAGGCGAAGCTTTAGTTTTAAAAGATGATTATGGCAGGGTAGAAGTGGCCATTAATTTAGGAGATTTTGCCAAAAAATATCAGATTAAAATCGGTGATAAATTTAAATTTAGCAAACTTTAATTAAAAGCCAAACCTAAAATTATTTAATCTCAAATTCTGAAAAGTTTTTAAGGGGATCTTTTCTTATTTCTACTTCTTCGACTTTGGCCAAAGTAGGGCTTTTGTGGCACCATGCCAAGAATTTATTTAAATTTTCCTTTTCCCCTTCAGCTTCTATATAAACAGACCCATCCTTTTCATTTCTGGCAAAACCTTTAATAGATAATTTATCTGCTTGGTCTTTGGCAGATACTCTAAAAAATACTCCCTGAACTAACCCTGTGACTTTAATATTTAAATGTTTTTTCATGTAAAATCCAAAACTAAAGGAAGATGATCAGAAACCTCTTCTTCTAAAACCTTAAAATCTTTCAAATTGATATCTGAAGAGATAAAAGCATAATCTGCAAATTTTTGGAAATTTGGGGTTTTAGCATAAGGGCTTAAGTCACTTCTAGTTCTTGGGATATTATATTCTTTAATTAAATTTCTTAAATTCTCCTCAAATAGATTAATACACCTTGTATTGGGTAAGAGATTAAAGTCTCCAACAATTATCTTTGATCCAGTTTTAGAATTCATAATTTCTAATACTTTTTTGGTCTCCTTAAATCTATTTGGAGAATCAAGTTTATTAAAAGGATATGCAGTACCATGAAAGTTAAAAACCGAGAATTCTCTACCATCTACACTAAAACTAATATATTGAAGTGGAGTGGCCAGATTAGAAAAATCTGGCTTTAAAGCTCTAAAAGAATGATCCTGATATATAAAATAATCCTGATGGGAAGTTATTTTAATAGAATCTTTAACAAAAATAGCAGAACCATACTTTAGATCAAATTTTACTTTGTGAGGCTTTATATCAGTATCAAATCCTTCTAAAGTTGGAAAGTAAAATACCCTAAATTTTGGTAAAATAATTCTTATTTCCTCAAGTAGATTGGTCTGAATACTTTTCTGCAATTTTTTATCAGATTTTGTGGAATATATTTCTTGAAAACAGAAGATATCAGTATCTTTTGACTGATGTTTGATAAACTGGATTAGTGGTCTATACATTTTCCCACCCCAAGTATTTAGCGAAATAAGCTTCATAATTTTATGAAAACTCCAGAATCATGGGTAGATGATCAGATATCTCAATATCTGGAACCTGAAATTCTAAAACTTTTACATTAGGGGATACTAAAGTGTAATCTGCAAATTTGTCACCCCAGGTATAAAGCTTACTTCTGGTAGTAGGAATTTTATTTTCCTTAATTAAATTTATTAAATCTCGTTCTAAAATTTTTAGACTCTTGGTATTTATATTTAAATTAAAATCTCCACATAATATTTTTGCTTCCTCTTTATATTGAGCCAAAAAGTTAACAACTTTTTCAGACTGGCTAATTCTTGATGAATGATCTACCTTTTTCCCTTTTCTCCATACTCCATGTAAGTTACAAACGATGAACTTTTTATTTTGGTGGGCGAATGTTATATATTGCATATTTCTTGGTAGGGTATTTAAATCTTTGGGATTAAAACTATCTTTGGTACGAAATACAAAAAAATCCCGGTATGAAGTAACTGGTAATTTTTTATTGATAAATATAGCTAACCCCCAGGAAAGATTAAAATTTATAAAATTAGGTTGAAAACTACCAGCTATGTAATTATCTACACAGGATGCAAAGTATCCTCGGTATTCAGGTAAGATTTTACAAAACTCCTCATACAGATTTAATCTAAAGCCTGCACTTTCAGTAATATTAGAAGTTGTTTTAAACACTTCTTGCAGACAAAAAATATCAGTATCTTGTGAGTATTTCTTTATGAAATCCATTAAGGGTTGATACATTCTTCCTCCCCAGGTATTTAGCGCAATAAGCTTCATACATAGAATTATACTCGAGTAGGTGGTAAAATTTAAGACTACGGAGTGTAGTTCATCGGTAGAACGCTCGGCTGGGGGTCGAGAAGTAGGAGGTCCAATTCCTCTCACTCCGACTTTTGTTATGTATATCCATGTATCCATACATAAATACACTAAGTAATTTTTGGGGTATTGACACCTTTGGGATATATTTGGTAATTTTAATTTATGGCACAAACTTCAAATAACAACGAAGCTAAAAAAGCTGCAATTTCTGCTGCTATGGCCCAGATTCAAAAAACTTACGGGACTGGTTCTATTATGAGGCTTGGTGAAAGAGCGGAAAAAATGACCACCCAGGTGATCTCCACAGGTTCTATTGCTTTGGATTTGGCGCTGGGAGTGGGAGGTCTTCCCAAAGGCAGGATTATTGAGGTTTATGGGCCTGAGGCGGGAGGAAAATGTGTTTCAACAGATACTATTGTTTTTACAGAACATGGAATGTTACCTATTGGTGTTTTCGGTGATTTATTTAAACCAGGCTTTCAAAAAAAGAATTTAAGCATATATTCTGAAGGTGGAACTGCTACAACAAGCCACTTCTATAATAGTGGTTTTAAAAAAACTATTAAGATAAAAACTGCGTATGGTTATGAATTAGAGGCAACGCCTAATCATAGAATTAGAATTATAGATAAAAAAGGTGACTACGTTTTTAGACGTTTAGATAAGTTGAAAGAAGGTGATCGGGTCGCTATACAGAGAGGCCAGGGGTATTTTGGTCAAGGTGTAAATTTATCTAATTTCAGATATATATTATCAAGGTACAATAACGGAAAGGAGTATGATGCTCCTTTAACAATTGATTCTCAGTTAGCGAAGTTAATGGGATATTTAGTTGGTGATGGCACATGTACATTAACAGGTTTGAGTAAAAATACTATTAGCATAACTATTGCCGATGACGAAGTAGCAGCAGATTTTATAGAAGTTTGTCTAAATATATTTGGTGAAGAACCAAAGGTGACTTTAGATAAACGTAGTAAAAATACTAAACAGTTTCGTATCCATAACGCCAAAGCTCGTTCATTTTTAGCCTATTGCGGTTTAGATTATAACTCCGCCGCAGATAAGCATATTCCTTACTCAATTATGCAGTCACCAAAACCGGTTGTAACCTCTTTTTTATCAGCTATATTTGAAACAGATGGGTGTTTCGTAACTAATACTATCGAATACTGTTCCAAATCAAAGGTTCTGGTTAGACAGATCCAGACTGTGCTATTAAATTTTGGGATTATATCTAGGTTAAAAACTAGGATAGTAAGCGATAAGGAATACTTTTATCTTTACATTGATGGGCGTAACGATTTAGAGATATTTGCTCAAAATATTGGTTTTATTTCAATTAGAAAACAAAATAAATTACTGTCTTATACAGAAAAAAAAGTTAGTCAATATCAAAGTAATTGTGATACTTTACCTATAAATAGAAAGATCCAGCAGTTAATGATAGATTATCGTAAAGGTGTAGGTACTACTACCAGAGAACACTGGGATGTAGTGTATGACTATCTACCTCAAACATCAGGATTTTCTATGCTGACATATCCACGCCTTAATAAAATATTAAAGACGTTTATTTCGGCTCAAACATTGGCAATTTACCAACACCTAAAGGAAATATACTCAAAAAATATCTTTTATGACAGAATTGTCCGTATCTCTCCCTCTAAGTCAGTGGTAGTAGATTTTACTGTACCTTCTACAGCCTCCTTTTTTGGTAATGGATTTATTAATCATAATACTAGCATTTGCTTACATGTTATTGCAGAGGCTCAAAAAAAGGGTGGGGTGGCAGCTTTTATAGATGCAGAGCATGCGCTAGACCCACAAAGGGCCCAAAAAATTGGGGTGAACTTAGATGATCTTTTAATTTCCCAGCCTGATACAGGGGAGCAGGCCTTAGAAATTGCGGAGAGCCTCATACGCTCCGGGGGGATTGATGTTTTAGTGATAGATTCTGTAGCGGCATTGGTTCCCAGAGCTGAACTGGAAGGTGAGATGGGTGATGCGGTTATGGGGATGCAAGCCCGTTTAATGTCGCAAGCATTACGTAAGCTGACAGGAGCTGTTTCTAATACAAACACAATCATTATTTTTACAAATCAGCTGCGTCAAAAAATTGGGGTAATGTTTGGAAATCCGGAAACAACAACAGGGGGATTAGCTCTTAAGTTTTATTCATCAATAAGACTGGACGTCAGGAAAATTGAGAATATAAAGTCTGGTGATATGGTGGTGGGCTCAAGGCATAGAGTTAAAGTGGTTAAAAACAAAGTGGCTCCCCCATTTAGAATTGCAGAATTTGATATGGATGAAAATGGAATTATTCATGAAGGAGAGATTTTGGATGTTGGTATAGAATTGGGGATTTTAACCAAGTCCGGAGCATTTTTAAAATGGGGAGAGAATATGTTAGGACAAGGTAGAACTGCAGCTATAGATTATTTAAAGGCTAATAAAAAAGAAGCGGAAAAATTAGAGAAAGAAATAAGGGAAGCTTGGGGCAAACAAAAGGAAGGCAAAGAGAAAATAGTAGTAGGACCGCAAGAAGAAGAGGGCGCAGGAACCGTAGAAGAAGCCGTATAATATTCTTTAATGCCCAAAGTTACTTTATTAGAACCACAAAAGTCGTCCAAAGGACGATCTGCCTATGGCGGAAAAAACCCACACAGATTTAATATTTTTTTAGATGGTACTTTTGCTTTCGGAGCGGATGAGGATTTAGTTATTGAGCATCGGTTAGTGGTGGGAAAAATACTTGACACATCCGATGTGAAAAAACTGTTATTTGAGGTAGAAGTTGGTAAGCTGATGGAACGAATGTATCGGTTATGGAATATTAGACCTAGATCAGAGAAAGAAATAAGAGATTATTTAAAAAGTTTATCTTTTAAAAGAAAAATTAAGGATCAAGAAGACATTTCTGATGCAGCAGTTGAGCTTTTAATAAATAAATTAAAACAAAAGGGGTTATTAAATGATGAACAATTTGCTAATGTCTGGGTGGAAGCAAGAAGAAAAAGCAAGAAAAAGGGCAAGATTGCCCTAAAGATGGAACTTATTCAAAAGGGGATTAATAGAGATATTATAAATGAGGCAATTAAACAGTCTTCTGAAGAAGAACAACTATTAGCTGAGAGGGCTTTAGAGAAAAAAATAAAGGTTTGGGAAAAATTGCCTTACTTGGAATTTAAGAAAAAAGGCATGGAGTTTTTATTAAGGCGTGGATTTGAATATGATGTAATCAAAAGTACAATTGAAAAAATCTTACAAAAGAGATACAATAGCAGAGAAGAAGAATGAGTAAAGTTATGATGAAATTCTTATCATTTTTAACTCCTCGATACTCTAAGTAATTAGAGTAATTTTTGATTCTTCTAAAATATGCAACGTTCATTTGGGCCAATTAAATCTGATCAGCCTTCTGTTCCATCAACTGGGGGGGACCTGCCTGCTGGCAGGCAGGATTTTTCACAAAAAGAAGCAGAACTGGCAAAACGCGAAGGCATTTTGGAAGAAAGAGAAAGGCAAATCTCAGAGAAAAATAAGACTCTGGATGATAAATTAGATCAAGTCGAAAAAGCTAGATTAGATCTCATAGAAAAGTTAGAAAAATCCTCCAAGATATCCTCAGATGAGGCAAAGAAAATTATTTTAGAACAAGTTGAGAAAGATTTAGCAACTGAAGTATCCAAAAAAATAAAAGAAGCAGAAGAAGAAATAAAACTCTCAGCTGATGAAAAAGCTAAAGAGATTTTAGCTGAAGCAATGCAGCATGGCTTTACTGATGTAATTTCAGAGTTTACTACTTCACGTATTAATTTATCAGATGAAGAAGTAAAAGGTAGAATCATTGGCAAAGAAGGAAGAAATATTAGGACATTTGAACAAGCAACAGGGGTGGATGTAATCATGGATGATGAAATCCCTAATAGTCTAATTATTTCTTCTTTTGATTCTGTCAGGAGGGAAATTGCCAAAGTTGCCTTAGAGCGGCTTATTGCGGATGGAAGAATTCAACCCCAAAGGATAGAAGAAATTGTTCAAAAAACGACTGAAGAATTTGAAAAAATTATGCTGCAAGCAGGCGAGAAACTTTGCAGCGATGGAGGAGTATATAATTTACCTGCTGATTTGGTGAAGCTTTTAGGCCGTTTTAAATATAGATTTTCTTTTGGCCAAAATTTAATACAGCATACTTTAGAAGAGTTAAGAATTGGGGTAGCTTTGGCCAAGGAGATTGGGGCGGATGTTAATATAGTAAGATTGGGTTGTTTACTGCATGATATTGGGAAAGTGGTTACAGAAGGAGATGAAGGCACACATGTTGATAAAGGGGTTGCTGTTGCCAAGAAATTCCAGATGCCAGAGAAAGTGGTTAATTGTATTGCAGAACATCATGAAGATAAGCCTTTCTCTTCCATAGAATCTGTATTGGTATATATAGCTGATGCTATTTCTGGTGGTAGGCCTGGAGCCAGGCATGAGAATGTAGAAGATTACATCAAAAGAATGGTAGACTTGGAAAATATAGCCACCTCTTTTGAGGGTGTAGAAAAGTGCTTTGCAGTCCAAGCAGGAAGAGAAGTTAGAGTAATTGTGATGCCAGATAGAATTTCAGATGAGCAGTTGCCAAAGTTAGTGCATGATATTGCCCAGAGGATCTCTAAAGAAGTGATGGTTCCAGGTGCAGTTAAAATTACAGCTATAAGAGAGACAAGAGTAACTGAGACAACTATGACCACTCCACAATAGGATGTTCAAAAAGGCTATTATCTACCCAACTTTAGTTTTTTTAGCTTGGCGTCTGATAATTTTTTTGTTTCAAATTTTTATTCAACCTCATTATCTAATTACTGCTGATTCTCTAACTTTAGAACAAAGATTATTCACTTCCTGGACTATTTACTGGGATGCTGGTCATTATCTAACTATTGCTACTTCTGGTTACCAATTTCCCCAACAAGCTTTTTTCCCGCTATGGCCATTATTAATTAAATTAGCAACACTGATGGGATTTTCTTCTCAATGGGCAAGTTATCTGCTAACTCTGATATTAAGTTTTTGTAATTTTGTTCTACTTTATCTGTTGGCAGTTAAATTGGTCGGTAAGACAAAGGCACTTTGGGCAATAATTATTTTTAGTTGTTACCCTGCGACTGTTTTTTTGCATGCAGGATATAGTGAGAATTTATTTCTATTTTTCACGCTGTTTTCTTTTTTTCTTTTGGAAAATAAAAGATATTGGCTTTCAGCTATTGTGGGCGGGTTAAGTACTGCCACTAGAATGGTTGGTATTGCTACATCTTTATCCTTTTGGTTTATTAAGATATTTTTTGGCAAAAGATTATTAATGAGTTTTATGGGAATATCTGGCCTTTTATTATATATGGTATACCTCTATTTTAATTATGGAGATTTTTGGTTTTTTATCAAAGGACAGCAAGCTTGGTGCGAAGCAGCTGGTCGTTGCCAGTTCACATTTCCTTTAGTGCCCCTTCTTTCATATGCACACTTGATGTTAATTGGTTGGGTTAAACCAAGTTTATCTCATTTATTTATAGACTGGATAAGTGCTGTAATTTTTCTGGCTTTTTTACCTATGGTTTGGAATAGCTTACCAAAGCACTATTTTATTTACTCTTTAGTAACATTAATAATGCCGCTTTTATCAGGGACCACTATTTCAATGACTAGGATGACCTTGATTGTCTTTCCATTTTTTTTAGTTTTACCACACTTTTTAAAAAGAAAGTGGTTGATGTTTGTTGTGTCGCTTATGTTGTTGTTACTGGAGTTAAGATTTGTAGCTCTTTTCACTGGCCGAATTTGGGTAGCTTAAAAATACATTTTTGAAAAAGGGTCTTTACAAAGACCTAATCTTCTGATAATTTAGGACCATGACAAAAAACGAGCTTATTGATAAGGTTGCTAAGAAAGCAAATCTTACCAAGTCTGCCTCCTCAGATGCAGTAAATCAGACCTTTGGATTAATAAGAGATTCTTTAGTCAGAGGAGAAAAAGTAATCATTACGGGTTTTGGAACTTTTTTAATTAGATCTAGGGCAGCTCGCCGGGGTAGAAATCCTCAAACTGGTGAGACGATTCAGATCCCTTCTAAAAAGCTTCCCTCCTTTACTGCGGGTAAAACTATCAAACGCCTAATTAAATAATTGTATTAACTAAGATATAATCCTCTTGTGAGCATAATCTCTGTTAGAAATCTGAAAAAATATTATACTGTACATCAGAAAGAACCTGGGCTTTGGGGATCTATTAAATCCTTATTTTCTAGAAAGTATTATGATGTGAAAGCTGTTGATGATATCTCCTTTGATATTAAAGAAGGAGAATTAATTGGGTTCATTGGTCCTAATGGTGCTGGGAAAACTACTACTTTAAAAGTATTATCTGGATTGCTTTACCCCACATTAGGTGAAGTGAAAGTTTTAGGGTTTGAACCGTTTAAAAGACAACCACAATTTCAAAAACAGTTTTCTCTGGTAATGGGTCAGAAAAATCAGCTCTGGTGGGACTTACCTGCTATGGAAAGTTTTCTTTTAAATAAAGAAATTTATGACCTCTCAGAAAAAAAGTTTAAAAAAACTTTAGATGAATTATCTGAATTATTAGATGTCAAAGATATTTTAAAAATACAGGTTAGGAAATTATCCTTAGGACAAAGAATGAAGTGTGAGCTAATTGCAGCCTTACTGCACTCTCCAAAGGTTTTATTTTTGGATGAGCCAACAATAGGTTTGGATGTAGTGGCTCAAAAAGCTATGCGTGATTTTATTAAAGAATATAATCAAAAATTTAATGCCGCCATCATTTTAACTTCCCATTACATGGGAGATGTAAAAGAACTTTGTAAAAGAGTAATCATTATCAATGAAGGAAAGATTTTATATGATGGCCTTTTGGAAAAAATTGTTAATAAGTTTGCTCCTTTTAAAGTAATTAGGGTGGATTTTGAAAAAGAGGTTGGCATTAAAAAATTAACTGGTTTAGGAGAGGTTGAGGAATTGGATGGTAGCCATGCTAAGATTAGAATTAAGAAAAATCAAGTATCAGAGAAGGCAAGTGAGCTTTTATCTCAGTTCAAAGTAGCTGATTTAACAATAGAAGATCCGGCCATAGAGGATATTATTAGGGATATTTTCAACAAAGCCTGATTCTTGACTGCTCTGCCCCTTTATATTAATGTATGGATACATGTCGAAACCTTTAAAGGAAAAAAATATTCAAATTCCAGGTGATATTTTAAGAAAGTTGCTTACCCCCTCTGAAATTAGGATGTTAAAGAATCGCTTCCTGATTCTTAATTTCCTAAAGGAAGGGTTATCTATTAGATCAATTGCAGAAAAGGTTAGAGTAGGAACAGATACAGTAGTAAGGACTATCAGGTTAATTGAAGAAGCAGGTTTAAGAAATAGAGGAAATTCTAAAACAAGAAAGATCAAATCGTCTATCCCTTGGATCTTTGGAAAAATAAATGAGTGATACTTTAGCAGTTTTTAAAATTGCCTGGCAGCAGCAATTAGTTTATAGGCTTAATTTTGTTCTTTGGAGAATGAGAACTATTCTACAATTTCTATTGGTTTATTTTATTTGGTGGACCATATTTCAATCTAATCATGAACTATTCGGATATAATGAATCATCTATTTTAACTTATATTTTGTTAGTTGTTTTGATAAGAGCATTAGTTTTGTCCTCTAGAGCAAATGATGTAATGAATAAAATAAATGATGGAAGCATCGCAAACTTTCTTCTTAAACCGATTAGTTTTATAAAATATTATTTTGCCCAAGATGTTGCAGATAAGCTAGCAAACAGTATGTTTATGATTTTTGAGTTGGGCTTAATAATAATTATTTTTAAACCTCAAATTATTATTCAAGAAAATATACTTAATATTTTCTTGTTTATATCAGCCTTCTTACTGGGAACAATCCTGTGGTTTTGTATGAATATGATTATCGGTTTAATGGCATTTTGGGTGGAAAATTCCTGGGGACCATTTTTTCTGATAATGATTTTTATGGAAGGTTTAGGAGGTGGCTTATTCCCTATAGACATTCTGCCAAAATATTTTTTTAATTTTCTAATGCTAACTCCATTCCCCTACATAATATATTTTCCTGCCAAGGTATATCTAGGTGGTTTTCAAAGTAATGATCTATTAATCTATTTTTCAATTTTAATCTTATGGACTGTTACTCTTTGGATATTAATGAATAGGATATTAAAAATGGGACTTAAACATTACACATCTGGGGGTAATTGATATGTTAAAAAAGTATTTAAAAATTTGGTGGATTTATGCAATAAATTCTTTTCAAAGCCAATTTGCAGTCAGATGGGCTCTTTTGGTATTCCTAATAGGTAAAATCTTAAGATTTAGCTTATTTACCCTTTTTATAATTATACTTTTACAAAAGACAAATGTTTTAGCTGGATATACGCTAAATCAAACCATGCTCTTTTTTCTTTCTTTTAATCTAGTAGATATTTTAACTCAACTTGTTTTTAGAGAAGTTTATAGATTTAGATCACAGATAGTTTTTGGAAATTTTGATTTCTCTTTAAGCAAACCAATAAATCCTTTATTCAAATCACTTTTTGGCGGACCAGATATTTTAGATTTTTTTACCCTGATTCCTCTTATATTTGCCATTTTTTATTTTATTAGTCAAATGGGCATGATGGATTTATTCTCAATTATGCTATATCTTTTACTAATTATTGTTGCCTTTGTGATCTCTCTTTCCTTTCATATTTTAGTTTTATCTTTGGCAATTCTGACAACAGAGATAGACCATACAATCATGTTATATAGGGATATAGCAGCTATGGGTAGGATGCCGATTGATATTTACAAAGAACCAATTAGGGGATTACTAACTTTTGTTATTCCAGTTGGAATAATGATGTCTTATCCCACCAAAGCCTTACTGGGTGTTCTATCCCCTGTTTTTATAATTTATGCTTTTATATTTGCAGTATCTTTTTTACTCTTATCTTTAAAAGTATGGAACTATGCTTTAAAAAAGTATTCTTCAGCCAGCAGTTGAGCTTTTAAAAAGGATTTTTGGTTAAGTTAGTATAAAAAAATAGCATCATAAAATCTTTTGGTAAATGAATTGCAATCAAAAAAGGATAGATCAGAGCAAAACCCAAGCTAAGGATGATAATAAACAAAAATATTTTCCATTTATCTTTAGGATAGATAATTTCTTTACTTATTTGATGTCCTAAAGCTAAACATAAAAAAGGAATTGAAGCAGAAAAATGGTATAGAAACATTATCCGGGGAGAGGCCAGCCAGGGTAACCAAAAAGCAAAAAATCCCAAACTTAAGATAAACAAATTTACTGATTTTTTACGTATGGTCTCCCAGAGGGTCAGCAGAATAGAAACAAAGCCTAACCAGAGCAAGATTGGGTTTCCTGATGAGAAAATATTAGCGATCAAATTATTTTGGTAATCAACGAAGTACCAAACAGGATATAAATTAAAAGGCCATGACCAGGCAGGGGAAGCATAATCATGGGCAGCTTTAAGGTTGGTATGATACCACCACATCTGTTTGTGCAAATCTATGAATTGATTAAAGTTGTGGCCTAAGATAAAAAATGGGCCATAGGTTAAAAAATAAATTAAAGTAGGAATAATGATTAGTATAATTAACTGTTTGAAGAGCCTTCTCTGCATGAGAAGTGGCATATAAATAATGTAGGTATATAAAGCTGCCCATTTGCTTGATAGTGATAGACCAAGCATTATAGCTGATAAAAGAAATTTTTTGTTTAAGAAAAAATACAGGCTTAAAAGCATAAAAGTAATATAATAAATATCATTCATTCCAATTCTGGATTGAACAAAATTTAAGCCATCAATTGAGAAAGCAAAAGCAGCAATTAAAGAGGCAACTTCACTTTTCAGCAATTTTTTTCCTAAAAGATATACCAAATATACAGAGAATATTCCTAATGCAGTTCCCGGTAATCTCCAAGCCCAGCCTTCTTGAGAATTTAGCAGCAGCATAGAGACTGCCATGATTTCTTTAGCCAATGGGGGATGTGTCCACTCATAGGCAACTCCTGGAGGTGGAGTAGTCCACCACTCCCAGGCTTCGATATTTCCTTTTAAAAATTCCTGTGCCGTAAATGCATGATAAACTTCATCAAAAACAAATTTATTAGGAAAATCTAATCTGGTAACTCTTAATAAAGTTGTAAAAAATAGGATTAATATTAAAAGGTGCTTAGGTTTTTTAAGTATTCTAATTATCCTTAGCATATTTTAGATAATAAATATAGAAAAACATAAATCCAAGGAAAACGATTAATGACATATATGAAAATAGATTGGAAGAAAGTAAATTATTAAACGGTAAATTGGTTATTCCTACACTATTATTGTAATAAGAGTAAGGTAAATATAGATTTAATAAAAACACTAATGAAAAAAATATATAAAAGCCTATTAAAACTTTAGATTTTAATGTCATAGCTGATAGTAATAAAAATGGAAAGAAATATGAAAAATATCGTTCATGCATTCTAGTAAGAAACATAAAAAATGCTAGCATAGAAATAGAGATTGTAAGATATAAAATATTACCTTTTATTTTGTTCAGGCTAAAAATTATAATTAGAAAAATTGATGTTAGCAGGAATCCCCAAGTTAACATTGGAATACCTAAAAATAAATTTGCGTCATTTTGCCAATTACCGATAATACCCCAAAAATTTAAAGCGTTACAGGAAGTGCAATTAAATAATTTAGTAGAGCCATAATTTACATAATATATTCCATAAAGAGGATTGCTTGGAAAGAATGGTAAGTAGACTATAAGTGTGATTAATATAAATGCTAAAAGTGAGTATCCCCATTGTATTGGTTTAAAATACTTAATAAAATAAAAAATTAAAAATGGTGCCAATTCTAACGATTGGGGTTTGACAATCCAGGCGACAGAGAAAAGGATTGAACCTACAATAGGAGATTTTTTAATAAATATAGAATAAATACTTAAGAGCAAAAAAAAGATTGCCACACCATCATATTGACCCCAGATTGCAGAATTAAAAGAGAGTCCTGGATTAAAAATGTATAATGCTGTAGCAATATAAGCTAATCTTTCATTTAGTTCTTTTCTTACTATTTTATAAATTATAAATCCTGTTGATATATCAGCTAAATTAGCAGCAAGTTTTAGTAAGAGATCTAGATTGATGGTAAAAGGCAAACTTGAAAGGATTGAATTTTTAATTAGCCCAATAAACCAAAAGAAATAAAGTATTCCAAGTGGATTATTAGTAAATATATCAGGAGAATAAAAATTAGCAGGACCACCACTCGCTAATCTTGCAGTCCAAAATCTAAAAGCACTTTGATCAGCCTCAAAAGCTGGAAGAAAGGATAATAATAATCTTATAATTAATCCAATGATCAAAATCCAATATATAATAGCAATATTTTTATTCATCCTGACATTCTTAGTATACTTGATTTCTCATAGAGGAGAAGGTGCTCACTGGAACCACTACATCTACCTTGCCGGTGCTTTTTTACAAGGACATCTGTATGTGCCAAATATCCTCACGGAATTAATACCCTGGGGTAATAACTATTATGTAGTTTATCCTCCCATGCCAGCAATATTATTGATGCCTTTTGTTTTTATATTTGGTACTGATTTTCATCAGCCAATATTATCAATAGCACTGGGAGCAATTAATGCCGTATTAGCCTACTTAGTCTTGTTAAAATTTTTTAAGGATACTAAACTTTCTTTATGGATAAGTATTTTATATGCATTTGGAACAATACAGTGGTATCATGCTGAGGTAGGTTCTTCCTGGTATATTGCACATATAGTTGCTTTATTTTTTTTGTGGCTAAGTCTGTTAGAACTCGTAACAAAGCAAAGACTCTTTCTGATAGGCCTATTTATTGGAGGAGCATATCTGGCCCGACTCCCAACTATTTTAGCAGTTATATTTGTTTTAATTTTTCTGAAAGAAGAATTCTTAGTTGGAAAAAGAATTAAGCAGATTAATATTAAGAATCTTTTTCTTTTCATTTTGGGATTATTGCCAGCACTTGTTATTAATGGTATGTATAATTTTTTACGTTTTGGCAAATTCTATGATTATGGTTATACTCTTTATCTAAACTCACAATCTTTAGCTATTAAAGAATTAATTTTCCCATATGGCTTTTTTAGTATTTACTATATTCCTGATAGGATAAAAGACATTTTTTATTCGTTCCCCACTTTTACTGCTCAGCCCCCATTTGTTATTCCTTCCTTATATGCGATGGCTCTATATATTGTCACCCCGGCCTTTTTTTTAATCCTATTTGCTTCTTTTAAAAATAGATTAGTTTATTCTTCGCTGGTTTCAATTTTAATTATGTCTATTCCTATTCTAGTGAAAGGCGGTAATGGTTTTACTCAATTTGGTTTTCGCTATAGTTTAGATTTTCTCCCCTTTTTATTAATACTGACTGCGAGTGGATTAGAAAACAGATTTAATATCTACTCTAAATTGTTGATAGTTTTAAGTATTTTAATAAATCTTTGGGGAGTTCTAATGATTAGCTTTTTAAATATTTGGGTAATTTAAATGAAAAAAGCACTTGTTATTTTAGGGCCAACTTCAACAGGTAAGACTGATGTAGCTTTGAATTTAGCCAAAAAATTTAATGGAGAACTAATATCTTGTGATTCAAGACAAGTCTATAAGAATTTAGATATTGGCACAGGAAAACTGCCCACCAAAAAAGTAGATATTGAGAAGCATGACAAATTTTGGGTTTTAGATGGGGTCAAAATCTGGATGTATGATGTAATAAGCCCAAAAAAACAATACACAATTTTTAATTATCTAACTGATGCCCAAAAAATCATTGATGAGATTTATCAAAAGGGAAAGCTACCTATTATAGTAGGAGGTAGCGGATTATATCTTAAAGCTTTACTTAAGGGACTGGCAAATTTAGAAATCCCAGTAGATAGAAAACTGCGTAAAGAATTAGAAAGTTTAACATTAGAACAATTACAAGGTAAACTGAAAGTCCTCTCTTTAGCTAAATGGAAATTATTGAATCGATCAGACCAGCAAAATTCAAGAAGGTTAATCAGGGCAATAGAATTAATTATGTTGTCTCCCTTTAAGAAAAAAAACACCTTTTCTAAAGGGTTAGCTGCTAAGTATCACGTTCTAAAAATTGGTTTAACTGCATCAAAGGAATATCTTTATAAGCGGGTTGATCAAAGAGTCATTTTAAGGATAAAGGCAGGAATGATTGAAGAAGCAAAGCAGTTACAAAAAAATGGTTTAAGTTTAAAAAGGATGAGAAAACTTGGGTTGGAGTATGGTGTATTAGCCGATTATTTAGAAGGAAATATTACAACTGTCAAGGAACTGGAAACCACCTTGCAAAATAAAATCCATAAGTATGTTAGAAGGCAGCAAACCTGGTATAAAAAAGAAACGGGGGTAATTTGGTTTAATATTACTGAGGCAGAAACTTTGGATAAATTGGAAAAAAGAGTTTATAGATGGTATCATGAGCTAAAGTGACCCAAAAAATTGATATCTCACATAAAACAGTTATCTTCATAGCCATTTTTTTGGTTAGTTTGTGGTTAACATATCTTGTTAAGGATCTTTTAATAATTATTTTTGTGGCAATTATTTTAATGTCTGCGCTGCACCCCTTAGTAAATTTTTTTACAAAATTTAAAATATATAAAGGATTGGCAATTGGTTTAACTTATATAATCATAATTACTGCCATAACAGGCATGGTTTTAGCAATCTCTAAACCTCTAATTGAAGAGAGTAATAAGCTAGCTTCTACTTTTCCAGCAACTGCAAGCCAACTCTTACAAATTTTAAATATTGATAGGTCAATTGTCCAATCTGAGGTTGGTTCTTTATCCAGAAATCTTTTCTCCTTAACTCTGGCTGTTTTTGATAACTTATTAACAATTATCTTTTTACTGGTGATTACTTTTTATTTGCTTTTAGAAAAAGACAGTTTAGAAAAAAGAATTGCCTCTTTTTTTGTTAAAAGAGAAGAAAAAACAAGAAAGTTACTGGTACAGATAGAGGACAAATTAGGAGCTTGGTTAAGAGGCCAGTTATTCTTAAGCCTAATTATTGGGCTTCTTTCCTATATTGGATTGTTAGTTTTAAATATACCTTATGCCCTGCCTCTATCTTTACTGGCAGCAGTTTTTGAGATTATTCCAGTGATTGGCCCTATTGTTTCAGCCATCCCGGCAGTACTTATTGCTTTAACCATCTCTCCTATTTTGGCTCTTGGAGTGGTAGCTATGTATTTTATAATTCAACAATTGGAAAATCATTTAATTGTGCCCCAAGTTATGCAAAGAGCAGTTGGTTTAAATCCTCTGGTGGTAATTTTAGCTATTGCTATAGGCAGCAGAATTTTAGGATTTGCAGGAGCACTTCTGGCAGTGCCTTTGGCAGTTGTTTTACAGATTGTTGTTGCTGAAATTATCTCCGAGAAGAAATTGTAAATTGGTGCCTAGGAAGCGAGTAAGCCAGATTCTGTTTTAGATGATATTTATCTTCAGTGTGATTATTAGTCACTCTGATCCGCCTTATGGCGAGATGCTCCTTACTTTGATTATCAAGCGAGCAGCTTAATCAATTCTAGGATTGCAGCAGGGAGGATTGCCCTTCGACTCGCTTCGCTCACTCAGGGTTATAACCCTGAGTATTTGAAACTAATCGAAAACCCGTTAGCTTGGTCGTTTCATTCGGCGCAACCCGATTCGTCACTGTTGCTCTAAACTTTGTCTTACGACCATCCGCCTTTCGGCGGACACCTTGCTCTATGCTGTCTGGACTTTCCTCTCCGCCAAAGGCGGAGTAATCATCCTTCTTCCTAGGCTTATATATTTTACTATATAATAAGTTTAAATTCAAAATGCTGTCCAAAATTCATTCAGCTGCTAATATTGGTTTAGATGCTACTCTAATCACTGCGGAAGTTGATGTATCTGCTATGGGCCTGCCCGCATTTATAATTGTTGGTTTGGCAGATAGAGCTGTTGAGGAGAGTAAAGAGAGAGTTAAACTTGCTATAAAAAATAGTGGAGTTGAATTTCCTGACCACAAGATTACAGTAAATTTGGCACCTGCAGATTTGCCAAAAGAAGGACCAATATTTGATTTACCAATTGCTTTAGGGATACTTGCTTCATCAGGTCAAATTCTAAGCAATCAAAATTTCAATTTGAAAGAAACCTTAGTAATAGGAGAATTATCTTTGGATGGGACACTAAGATATACCCGTGGAATTTTACCAATTAGTTTATTTGCCCAATCTTATGGTTTTAAAAACATTATCGTCCCTTTTGAAAATGCCCAAGAGGCAGCTTGTGTGGAAGGATTACAAGTTTTTGCTTTCCACTCTTTACAACAAATAATCAAAGTGTTGTTAGGGCAGGAACCAATAAATCCCATTAAAAAAGAAAGCCTAAATTTAGAAGAGGATTTAATATTTGATTATGATTTTTCTCAAATTAAAGGTCAAGAACAAGCCAAGAGAGCTCTGGAAATTGCTGCTACAGGTGGCCACAATATTTTACTAATGTGGACACAATACCAACAATTGAGTTCAAAATTGTAAAAATGTTGCCTAAAGTTGTCAATCAACATAAGATAATCTGGCCTACAATATAATGGACAGACTCAAATATGGCATATTGCTAAGATTCGGTTTGCTTCTGATTATTATAGGAATAGCCTTGGGTGGATTAAAAGGAATTGAATATATGTTCCAATGGATTATCAGACATATATTCTAAATTCTCCTTAAAAATGGCACTTGTAAATTAAAATATCCAGAAGTATAGTTGGGTTAATGAAGAAGCTAACAGGATTTCTATTCGCAGCTATACTATTTATCTCCTTAGCTCTGATAAGTGTTCCAGAAGCAGAAGCATACCAAAGAGTAAGAGGTTACACCCGAAGCAATGGCACTTATGTTCAGCCTTACTACCGCAGTTATTCAAACAGTACAAGATGGGACAACTTCTCAACTAGAGGTAACTACAACCCCTTTACTGGTAGCCGTGGTTATAGAAGCCCTTGGTGAAGATATGTTCATGTTACATTTACCTTTCAGTAGTTTCACAAACTAAAATAGTCATTCCATCTTTAATCTTACAATTCTTCCCACATTCATAATCGTAACCTTCACCACTGGGGTTGTATCTATCAACCATAGAGTCAACCCAGTCTCTACATTCATCAATTGATTTGTAAATGGGACTCTTAATATCTCTGGTTAAATCTCCAGCATTTGGGTAGTAGAAACCTTGCCATGTATCCGCCTGTCTGAAGAAGAACCACCAAATTAGTCCTATTATTACTATGACTCCGAAAATTGATCCCTCATGATTTCTTTTCTCCTCTGGAAGGTCATCCATTACTTCCAGTTATAGCCATTGTGCTACTCCTCCATGATGACTGCATGTCCCCCTCCTGCTTTGACTGTAGCTGTAAGTTCCATCCCTACATTTGGCAGTTGCACCAGCAGGAACATTATTTGCAGGACAGGGTCTAGCTACCTCTTGACCAAAACTATTGATATAGGTACCACAACCAGCATCAATTACCGGAGGTTTAACCTTTGGGGTTGGGCTTACTACTGGTTTAGCTGTGGGATTTGGAGTAGGTGTAGGGGTTATGGTTGGAGTTGGAGTATTTGTCGGATTTGGTACTGCTTCTATTTGAGTACCAGCAACTTGGGGATTTGAAGAACTAAAAATTCCACCTAATACAACTAACCCAATTACTATTCCAACACCAATTAAAATCTTATTCTTCATTTTTCTTACCAAAATTATACACCTGGTAGATTACTCCACCAAGTGGAGGATTGAATTTTCACTTGATAAGAGGTATTAGTAAGCTACTACGAAAATACTAATTTTATCTATAAGCATTATTGTAGGTTTCTATAATCTATTTGGTTTAACCCCTAGTGTCTTTGCTCAACAGGGATGTTGTTCATGGCATGGTGGCATCAGTTATTGCGACTACAGTACTGGAAGATATGTGTGTAATGATGGTGAATATAGTCCAACATGTACTTGTAGTGGGTATCAGCCACCTCCTACATGTCCTCTATTTTCCTCTTATGACAGCCTTTCTAGTTCTTGTAAGTGCAATTATGGTTATGTATCGGATGGTGGTAGATGTATTTCAGAAGATCAATACTGTCAAGACCGCTATGGTTGGAACTCTAGGTATAATACTTTAACTGATAATTGTGAATGTTCATATGGTAATGTAGTTGATCCATCTACAAATAGGTGTATCAGTGGCAATCAATATTGTTGGAATAAGTATGGTTACAACTCCTCATACCAAAGTTGGGATAAAAGTTGTGCATGTAGTTATGGATATGTATTTAACAGATCAGGTACACAATGTGTATCAAGAGATGCTGCCTGTGAAGATCAATTTGGATTTGGAAGTGAGTATAGCTCTTTAGAGGATGGCTGTATATGTCAATCTGGCTACAAATTTGAAGGTTCAGAATGTGTATTAGATGTCCAAACTCCTATATTTGTCCCCCGAAATCCACCACCTTCATTGCCCTCTCCATCGCCTACCTTACCGCCAGTACAAGTACCAAAGACTACACCTCAACCTACACCTAAGCCTCAAGTTGCAACTTCTACTCCTTCACCTAAAGCTATCCCACAGTTAAAACCTCCTTACCAACTTGATAGTTCCCTATGGCCAGAGTCCATTGAGCAGATTAAAATTCTGCAAACTGCATTAGCCACAGATAAGGATATCTATCCCGAAGGAATTATAAGTGGTAATTATGGTTCTCTAACACAAGCAGCAGTTAAAAGATTTCAAAGAAAGCATGAATTAGGGGAAACTGGTAGCGTAGATAGCAGTACGATTACCAAGTTTAATGAGGTATTTGGAGAAAAGCCAACTCCATCAATTTCTAGTAATCAAGAGAATACTGAGCCTAAAAACTGGCAGAGAAAAGTTGTGGATGGTATTTGGAATGTTATTACAGGTGTTTGGAAAGCTATCTTTTAATGGAAAGGGGGTGAATATGAATACAACTACAAAATGGATATTTGCAGTTATTGCAGCAGCAGTTATAGGAGGTGGTACAGTAGCATTATTAGGGAATAGATCATCAACACCTACACCTACTGCTCAACCATCGGGTGTTCAACAGCCAACAGTTACACCTCAAGCATCAGAACCTTCTCAACCCAGCTCAACTCCAACACCTACAAAGGTAGGTAATTGTCTGATTAAAGGTAACATTAGTTCTAGTGGTGAGAAGATTTACCACATGCCAGGACAACAGTATTATGACAGGACTAAGATTGATTTAAGTGCTGGGGAAAGGATGTTCTGTACAGAGGATGAAGCAGTTGCTGCTGGCTGGCGTAAATCAAAGGTATAGAAAATGAGATTAAGAAAGCTAGGTAACATACCCACCTTAATAGTTTTAGTGGCGGTTATATCAGCATTGGCTATGTTGATACTACCACAATCTCCATATAGGATTTTTAATCGTTATCAAGTTGAACAGCAGCTTAAAAGATTGCAGATAGAGTTGGATGAAACCAGTAAGAAGTTAGAGCAAGCTACATCTAGTGCAACCCCAGTTTTTACCAAAGAATTTGTCAAAGTAACTAAAGTTATTGATGGAGATACAATAGAGATAGAGGGAGGGTATCATGTCAGGTATATTGGTATTGATACCCCAGAAACAGTACACCCAAGCAAACCTGTCCAATGTTTTGGTAAAGAAGCTAGTAATAAGAATAAGGAGCTAGTAGAAGGTAAGATAGTTAGATTAGAAAAAGATATAACAGAGATTGATCGTTACGGGAGATTGTTACGCTATATTTGGATAGATGATACTTTAGTTAATGAAGTTCTAGTAAAAGAGGGATATGCTAATTCTTATACATACCCACCTGATGTAAAGTATCAGGATAGGTTTATCAAAGCCGAAAGAGAAGCAAGGGAAAGTAAAAAGGGATTATGGGCTAGTTGCCCTGTCTCTTAGTAACATGGATAAAAATACAGTATTTGTTGTTGGTTTCTGGGTAGTTTTAATAGGAGGGATAATTTGGTGGAATCTTGCTAGCAGTGATTCATCAAAGACAAAGTCAGTAAAGCAGTACAATACCCCAACCTACGATCTTAATGTTGATGATTCTTATGAGAGATATGATGATCCAGAAACAGAAAGGTCATTCTCATCAGGAGATTATGACTGTTCAGACTTCTCTACACAAGATGAAGCACAAGAGTTCTTTGAAGATGAGGGTGGCCCAGATGATGACCCTCATAATTTAGATAGAGATGGAGATGGGATAGCTTGTGAAACATTACCATGAATGAGAAACTAGCCTTGCTTTTAACTTCAGTACGATCCCATATTACTCTTACAAATATGCTTTTAGTCACAATTCTAGTGTTAGTCTTTTCTGGATTCTATATTTCAGCTCCTCAATTTAAGAATTTCATTGATAACATTGGTTATTCAACTAAAGCCGAAAGGGTTGGTACAGCTACTTTCATCTGTACTTATGGGAAGTTAACTAAAGAGGAATATGAAAGTAGAATAGATGAGCTTAATAAGCAAATAGAAGCTGAAAAATTAAAAGATAAATTACTTAATATGGATTTAATTACATTGAAGGTTGATCTTGAGTCACTACAGAGAGAAAGCTATTTAACTACTAAGAAGGAAGATATTGATGTAATTAGAACTAGGAAGTTCAGGTTTGGATTCACAACTTATGACTCCTACGGATATGCAGGAGAAATACCAAAGGATGGTATGGATCACAAATGTAAATGCGAAAAGACTGGAATAGGTGGTCTGTGTGAATGGAAACCTATCAATAAAGTAGATAATTAATGATATCTGTAGATAGCCACATTCTTAATCATACTACCTTCAAAATCTTTTGAAATTGAGATGATAATATCTTCAATCTCACTATAATCCAATGAATTATGTTGCTTATTACCTAACAGTCTATCTGATAAATGTTCAAATATGGATTTCTTAATTTTAGGTAACTTAATACTTCCAATGGCAACTGACTTTGCTTCATATAATTCGGCTAGGATAAAAGCATTCCTCAAGGATTGATGGAGGCCAATATAATTAGTTCCAACATCTTGTATATGGTCATAAATTGGCATGAAGATAATATTTTTAGTCTGAAGGTTATATCCTTTGACTATAGCTGTATTGCCAATTTCACAGTAGCCAATAGCAGAGAGTTCTCTAACTAAATCTTGCCCACCTCTATCTAAAACCTTCCCGACTATACCCTCCTTCTTATAAGTTAAATCTGAATCACAAGGTATGATAATAATGTCACCAGTAAAATCACCTATACTGTCTGTGCATATTTGGATATTCATCAATAGTTATAATTTTTAGAACAAGAGCTTACTTGAATAGCTTCTGAGTAGGACACAATTGTTCTACACAGGAATAATAGAATTGATCTTTATCTTTTGAAATTAAATAATCCCAATTCTCATTTCTTTTTATCTGTCTGATACCCTCGTAATTACATTTAGGGTCTCTACCTTCTGTAAGATTTCTGTGTAAGCTCCCTGCGAAGTCAGTATTATCACTATATCCATAAGTTTGTTTGCAGTAAGCATCATCCCTCTGAAATAAAGCTTGCCAATTCTGCTTTGATTCTAAATCATCATGCCTTGACCAAAAGACACAGCCAGCAATACCTGAGTGGTTAGGATAGGTGGGATATTCTTTTTCAATACATTGTTGCTGATTGAATGTAAAGAAATCCTTATTGAGTTGGAAACCGAGAAGTCTTAGGATAACTATCCATAGTAGAATGAATAGACTTAGTCCAAATAGAGAATAGACAGTAACTCTTAATACTTTTCCTCTAAAAAACTTATTCATAATTATATTATCTCATTGAAAGTAGTATACATGGAATACTGAATTAGTTTAGGAATCCTTCAATTTTAGATTCAGATGGAAATTGTATTATGCTTAATTTCCCAGTCCCAAAGGCAATCTTGAGTGAATACTTACGCCCAGTTATATCTTGATAAGTTATCTTAATAGGGATATTATGATTTGCAAACTCTGGGTCAAGGTAAGCTGATAGATCCCAGTTCTGCATAAGTTCGTTATTTAAGTAGGTCTCATATATTAAGTCTTTTTCCTCATCCTTTACTAGGATATTAGGATCACTCATACTCAATACATATTTGTAAGTTTTATCTATCTTCTTTCCTTTAATGCGTAGGTAAAAGTTTTCAATTTCAATGTTAAGAGCTGCACCATAGCCAATGTTTCTTATTCTAAAGACTCTATGTACTCGTCTTTGAGTATCTGTTATTTTCCTTCTGTAAATAACAGGTAGAGGCATCAAGCTTTGCTTAGTTTGCTTGATAGAAGTTCTCCATATTCCCAAAGTAAAGTATGCATATATTCCAGCCACAATAGCTGTAATTAACAAGAGAGCAGCAGATGCTATAGATGTGAGTTCAATTATTGTCATCTTATTATTGAATTTGCAGATATTTTAACATTTTAAGTATTAAAACTAATTATCTTGATTTAGAGAGCTAAATTGATATCTTCTTGAAAAGGAAAGCAAATGTCTTTCCCTATTGATTCAGTGAGGCTGACTGCTAAACTTAAAACATAACCTAAATATAGATTAGATTGATATATCAATGAAAATGGAACAGTTAAGAAAAAGAAATTCTAGGAAATCATTAGTTCCTCTTACTCAAATAGAAATTATCAGAAATATCAATAAATCTACACAGAACTCATATAAGTACTTTGGTTTACTCAATTGGAAAGGAAATTGAATGACAGGTCAAACTACATTAGAAATCTCTTGCAATCTAGGTGAACCTAGCAAAGTATGTTTCTGCAAAATTGCAGACGATGAAAAGATGAATTATGAAGCCTAAAGAGCAAATATCTCTATTTACATTTTTCCAACCAGAAGAAAAGAAAGAAGAAAAGGCTCATGTAACTAAAAATGGCTATGACTTTAGTGAAGTGACCAGTGCTTTGCAGAAGGCAATCAGAGCCTCCGACGAGGAAGCTGCCATTTTTTGGGCATATGAATTATCTGAAAGTAATGCTTGGCATTATCTTCTTAAAAGATTGTGCGTAATAGCTTCAGAGGATTGTGCTGATCCACAGGCTGGATTGATAGCTGAATCAACCTACATGGCTTGTACGATCATGTGGGGTAAAGCCCAAGCTACGAAATCATATTATCAGGTTGATATGAACATGGTGGGAAAAGTAATTCTATATTTGTGCCGAACCCCTAAAAATCGGATAGTTGATATTTCTACAACTCTAATTTATGAGAAAAGGAAAGCTGGATGGAGATTGGAAGTTCCCGAAATCGCAGTTGACAGTCATACTTCTAAGGGAAAGAAACTCATTAAAGAGGAAGGGATTGATCCTAATAGGCAGTTTTATGCACAGGGAGCACAGGTTAAAAACAGGGTCAGGATTGATAAAGACCAATACTACTGGGATAAGTTGATGGAAATTTATGGCTTGGATGATTTGGTTGGTAAAGAAACAGAGGAAATGAAGTGAAAATATGTACAGGCACAGAATTTACTAAGCAGTTCTATGCGGTATCAGCACAGCAATCTGCAAGAAAAGGATTTCCGCATAGGATAAAGATAATATCTGTAGCTAATGAGTAGACAGGTTCATTTAGCTTGAATATGTGGTGTATTAAATCTATGCAACAGGTACTTGAAGGAAGGAAATAGCCTTTTTTACCCTTGCAGTACAGGAAATTTAAGAAAGGAGTTCGGCAGCAGTGCAACCAAATACCTTTGCAATTCTGTTCAATGTCTTAATTGTAGGATTCTTTCTCCTAGCATTCTCAATTTCTATTACAGTCTTTGGGTCAACATTTGCCAACCCTGCAAGTTCTTCCTGTGTTAGGCCTTTTTCTTTCCTTAACCTTCTGATTTTATCACCTAGTTTCTTTAGGCTCGCCATTGACAGAATTATGGAATATATGCCAGACTTATGACAGGAAATATATTCCAGATTTACGCATGAATTTGAAGCTAAAAGGTAATTTACAAGATTGGAGGATAATATGAAGCTAAGAAATAACATACTGGTAATCGGCTCTGTAGTTTTAATTGCTATTGCAGTTGCTTATTACTTCTTAATTTATCTCCCTAAACAACAGGAATTGAGGCTACTCCAGGAGGAAACTACTCTTAGGAAACAGACTTATGAGCTTTGCCTAAAAGAAGTTAATAATCTAATTGATGAAAGTGTAAATACTTTAGGTAGAATGTTTGCAGCTGGCGAAATTACTAAACAGGTGATGGAGGATAGAGTTATGATTCTTCTCTCAAAAAAAGATGAAGTTATTACTAATTGTGTTGAAAAGAGAATTCAAGAGTATAGGAAGTGAGGAATGCCGGATGGAAACAATTCTTTTTAGGGGGTGAGAATTTAATGAAAAACATAATTTGGGGTATTTTAGTTTTACTGCTTCTAATTGTTCTATTTAATCAGTTAATTAGACTCGGTGATGTTTCAATTAAGGAGAAAGAGGTTGAGAAACAGCTTGCAGAATCCCGCTCCAACTATATCCAGCTTTTAGATAAGTATTGCAAAGGTAAAGATTGTAAGATTGAGAATGGTGCATTGGTTTGTAAACTCTTAGAAGAAAAATGAAATGAAGGCTAAAGTAAAGTATCTACTCTTAATCATTGGACTTATAATTACAGTTCTAGTTGTTAAAAAGTTGTACTTAGTCTTATCTGTACAGAACCCACCCAATATATCATTTGAAAGCCCAAAGGCTGTTCAGTTGGAGTTAAAGTATCCTTATGAAGTGAAGGATTTAACTGATAAGGAAAAAGGGGGAGTTTTACAACTTGTTAGAACATTTGAAACTCTGCAATATGAAAGGAAGGCAAAAGAAGTATTAGCTCTGTTTACCCTAGCTGCTCTTAAAGATGAAAAAGATCAACTGGATTTTCTGGAAGGAAAAGATATCAATTCAAGCCCAAGACTTTACAGCACAGCTGAATTTAATTGTTCCTTAAATTGGTACATGGTAAGAAGCATTGAAAAAGATAATGCAGGCATATCTGTTACTTTGAAAGAGTTGAGGACATATTACAACAATGAAACAGCAGACTACATAGCTAAGATTGATGATTTTACCCTAGCTTTATCCCTGAAAAAAGATAATGGATATCAAGTAGAAGGATACAAGCAGGAATCTCCTGGAAAATACAGTGGCTTTGATTGTCTTTGAACCACCCACCCCACCCGCTGAATGAAATGCTGCTAGAGGAAGCTGTATGCTACTCCTTTCTTCTAAATATGCTTCATTAAAGCTATTTTCATATCTGCAAAAAATTTCATTTACCTAATAAGGTTTAATTGGTAAAATTAGGCCATATGGATATGAAAATGGAAGATGAAAAAGTTAGAGGAACATATATCTCTAAAGTTCGTAATCTATCAGGTTCAACAATAGAATCTCTACATAAAATAGTTTCTGAAGTTTTGAAAGAAAAGGAACTTAATAGAAATGGGATGATTCAACTTCCTAATACCCATGAAAACCAAACAATTTTAGCATACATAGAGGATGAATTTAGTATTAAGCCTTATTTAAGTAATAGACCTTGGTTCAAAACAGATACATGTCAATTAGATTTTTACCCAGAAGAAATTAACAATCTGGTAGTGTTAGATAAAATTCTGGCAATAAAATTAGGATTGGCACAAAAGTTAAAACTTATGGAGAGATTAAATTTCATACAAAACTTAAAACAGTTTCAGAAGAAACATGGAAAAAGAGATGACGAAGAAAAGTCGTTTTGTAAATTTGAAAATGATTCTTTCTTTATGAAACTTAATGATGGGTCGGATGGTTCTATAAATTTTACAGTTAAAAGAGGCAATGAAGATATGGTGACTCTATTCGCAGTATTCTTTGATCATTGGAAATCTTTTGGAGAAAAAGATAATGGTTGGATAGTAGTCAAGATGAGCAAGGATGAGATTAAAAAAAGATTTGCAGAAAAAGGTAAAAAAGATATCTCAGATAATTGGATAAAAGATACCGTAAGCAATATAAGGAATATAAAAATAGGGCCATCTAAACTGAATGGTTATTTATCATTTGATTACTATGATCGTAAAGCTAATGTATACCCATTTAGGATAAAGAAAGTTTAGATAAGCTCCAATATCCAATTTTATGATGTCCTTCTTACGCCCAGCGTAAAATAAAAAGACTTACTTTACGCACAAATTGCCTATATTGACAGAATTTCAGCGTACCAGCATGGTCAAACCATGCAATCTAAATCTAAAGATTTTCAAGTTGTATATCAATTTGATCCAGTTGCTATTCCTAACTGGCAAGAGAGGCTAGCTTCCGCATTTGAAATTCTGTTCAAGAAAATTGATGAGCTTGAAGATAGAGGATTGAGAGGATTAAAAGGAAAAGGAGAGGATTATGGAGAATACACAACACCCTAGTACAGCAATCCGAGACCTGAATATTGCAGCATTTCTCATGGCGTCTGGCCAAGTTAAGTTAGTTAATGTTGAACGCCATCCTGATAATACTACCTACTTTCACTTTGAACCTAAAGAAATTGCCGAGGGTCTAGTAACAGCATATTGGGCAGAGGACGCACCACCAATCCAGCCCAAGAAACTCTTAGGAAGTCTGCGTGATTTAAAGGATATTCTGTTCTCGGGAGGTAAAAATGATTAAAGAAAACCCCCAACTAGGAAATACTAAAGAAGTAGGTTTCAAAGCCGCAGATAGCGAGACGAAAATTCCAGATAGTAGCCAGCAATTGATTCCCTCAAACCTTTCTTATGAGGAAATAGAAGCTAAAGTTAAGAATTTCTTACCAGGTTCACAAACAGCCTTAAAACTTATATTAGCAGTGGCAGTTTCTAGTCAATATCAAAACTCAGTCATGCTTTGGCTCCTATTAGTAGGAGTTCCTTCATCTGGAAAAACTGAATTAGTCCGTCTTACAAAGGATGTAGCAGAGATTACTTACTATTTAGATAATTTAACCCAAAATGCTTTCATATCAGGAGAGAGACCAACTAGAAATGAAAGAGTACATGATTTACTGCCTTTGCTAGATAAAAAATGTCTAATTATCAAAGACTGGACAGCAATCTTTTCTCTTGACGAAAAGATGACCAAAAAACTACTTGGAGATTTAGTAGGAATTTATGATAAAGAGTTCACAAAATTTAGTTCTAGAAGAGGTAATATTAGCTATTCTAGTGCCTTTTCTCAACTTGGTTGTATTACCCCAGCCACTCTGAATAGACATACCAACTATATGAATATGGTTGGTCCCCGATTCCTGTGTTATACAATCCCTCAACCAAACCTTGGCGATGAAAATGAAAGTTACGATTTGATATTTTCAAGCCATGATAGATCAGCCACTGAAAAAGAAGCGAGACTGTATGTATCTGCTTACCTTAATGAATTATCAAAGCGAACCCCTAATATAAAACCACTTACAAAAGAAATTCAAAATTTCCTTAAAACTGCTGCTAAATTAATGTCTAATTGTCGGGGAATAGTACTTCTGCAAGCAGCTACTTTTAAGAATGAAGATGGTGAGGAAGTTAAGTATTATGAGGTATTAGATGTCCAAATAGAAGAGCCTTGGAGAGCAATACAACAGTTGATTTCTTTAGCAAAATATTTAGCCTTTGTAGTAGGTAAGGATGAAGTCGGAGTGGAGGAATTAGAGATAGTTAAAGAGGTAGTAATCTCCTCAATGCCTGCTGATCGCTCTCAAGCATTAAGAGTAGTAATTGCAAAAGAAGGAGAGATTACCGCTAAAGAGCTTTCAGAATTTTCAGATAAGTCAACTAGAACTTCCCGAAGACTGCTAGATGAATTGGATGCTTTGAAGGTATTGGAGAAAATTAAAGGTGTAGGCACGATAGCCAATGATTACAAGATTAATGAGCAATTTAAGGAGTTCCTAATATTAGACCCTACGGAATTTCTGTCCCACAAGGTAGTTAGTAGGACAGAAAGTGGAGAGGGCATACAGGTTATGAAGGAGGATTCAAATGAACCCCTCCCATATTGAAAGGATAAAAGAGTTGTTCAAAAAACTAAAGTTGGGTTATGACTGGTGTCAGAGAAATCAGCATAACCAAACTGGAATAGAAGAACTATACAAAAGGACTGAACAGATATTTCAAGAGCTTGAGAGTTTAGGTGTATCTCGGACATTTTCTGAGGCTCTGTTTGTGTTTGGGGCTTTTAGTAATCATGAAGTTTTACATGGACAGAAACATTAAATTTGACAACAGTGTTCAGCATGCTACGCTATAAATAAACCTAATTATGGAGATTAAAATGAAAAACAGAAAGATGAAGAACAAATGAGAATTTGCCTATATTGCAGGGTTTCAACAGAGAAGCAGAAAGATGAAAAGACTATTGATTCCCAGATTGAGGAATTAGAAAAGTGGGTTAAAGAGCAGGGACATACTATTGTTGAAAGGTATATTGACGATGGTTATAGCGGGACTGTGTTGGCAAGGCCAGAATTAGATCGCCTTAGAGATGATGCTTCTAAAAAATTATGGGAAGCAGTTGTAATCCATTCTCCTGATCGCCTATCAAGAGAATATGCTTGGCAAGTAATTGTCATGGAGGAACTGAAATCTAAAGGTATTCAAGTCTTATTCTTAAATCGCCCTATTGCAGAAACTCTAGAAGACCAATTACTTTTAGGGATGCAAGGGCTCATAGCGCAATTTGAAAGAGGAAAATTTTTAGAGAGAACAAGGCGTGGTAGATTGCATAGAGCAAAAAGTGGATATATTTTAGGTAACATTCCACCTTATGGATATGACTGTGTGAAAAAGGCGAAATCTAAAACAGGATATGCTTATTATAAAATTAACCAGGAAGAAGCAAGTATAGTTAAGTTGATGTTCAACTTATTAACAGAAAGGCACATGACTACCTATGGAATTATTATGGAACTTAATCACTTGGGTATAAAAGCAAGACATGGTAAGAGATGGGGCAAAAGTAGTGTCGGTAAAATTCTAAGAAACTACACATATACAGGGACTACTTACTATAATAAGCACTACGGAGTTCCAGCACAAACTAATGGTAATGGTGAGATTAAATATCATAGAAGGAAAAATACCAGCCTTCGTCTAAGACCGAAAGGTGAGTGGATTGCTATAAAAGGCATACCACAGATAATTGATAAAAAAACTTTTGAGAAAGCACAAAGGCAATTAGAAGCTAATAGTCATTTTTCTAATAGGAACGCTAAACTCCATTATCTCCTTAAAGGGTTAATTGACTGTGGAGATGATTTAAGGGCATATTATGGAATACCGATGCACGGTAGACCATTTTATCGTTGCTCAGGTAAAAGCAAGATGGTTAGTGATGTAATATGCAAATCACCATCAATTTCTGCAAATGTCTTAGAACCTTTTGTCTGGGAAAATATTAAAGAGTTCATGAGTAATCCAGACCTAATTATTCAGCAATTCAAAGACAGACAAGAGAGGATTTCTACAGAAAATGCTGGTTTAGCAAACAGGGTTCAACTACTTGAGCAGGAATTACTTAAACTTGAAAGTCAGGAGAACCGATACTTGGAAGCCTATGGTAGCGGAGTAATTACAAAAGAGCAGTTGGAAAACCAGAACATAAAACTTCAAGATAGGAAGAAATTGTTAATATCTGAAAAGCATAAACTTGTTACCCAAAACCAAGTTAAGATTATACCTGATGATTCAGATAAAAAGTTAAAGATGTATTTAGTAAAAGCTAAGGAAGGAATGGAAGCCTTTGATTTTGATGAAAGACAAATCTTTTTAAGAGACTTACTACAAAAGATTACTATAGAAAATAGACAAGTTACAATGACTGGGGCAATACCATTAAACCTAAATGACATATTAAGTCCACAACCTACTACTAAAGGGTCCACCTGGTGCTGGTAAAACTATGCTGGCTAGAGCTTTTCCATCTATCCTGCCTGTGCTATCTTTTAATGAGGCTATAGAAGTCACAAAGATATATTCTATTGCAGGACTGCTAGAATCTGGGAAGGCTCTTGTTTCAAAGCGCCCTTTTAGGACACCTCACCACACAGCTTCTTATGTAGGATTATTTGGTGGCGGGAATAATATCAGGCCAGGAGAGATTTCTTTAGCTCACAGAGGTGTATTATTTTTGGATGAGTTACCAGAATTTCCCAGGCAAGTTTTAGAAGTTTTACGCCAACCCCTAGACAACAGCTAGTTATAGTCGATAGCTTATTCAGCAAATCAGAGGAGCAAGAGAAAGATTAAAGCAAATTAATCTATTAACAAGAGTTTCAATAGTATAATTAAACTATGGAAATAACAGATAAACGTATCAACAAGCTAATTAAACAGTTTGAAAGAAACATTGGAAAAATGGGTCTTGGCGAAATACTCGATTACACGGACTATCCTGGTGGTATAGTTTGGATAACTGAGAAGCAATTGTCTGTAGGATATCAAAATGCAGTAGCTTGTACTAAAAAAGTGACAGAACAC
Organism: uncultured Gammaproteobacteria bacterium; assembly: GCA_964649615.1. Lineage (GTDB taxonomy): Bacteria > Patescibacteriota > Microgenomatia > Daviesbacterales > UBA10151 > CAZYPW01. The sequence continues at coordinate 74,826 of CAZYPW010000007.1, forward strand.
GGAAGCAGTTCAGGTCAAGTCAATATTCCTCTTTTTAAAATTGTTTTGGTAAAAGAAAGGGTTATCAAACTTAGTGACAGGGAAGTTTTATTCTTACTTGCTCATGAATATAGCCACATCCTTATTCTCGTTAAAAAGAAGCCTCATAAACTTGACGATTGGATGTGCGATGCGCTTGCTGAATATTTCTTTGGTTATAAAAGAGAAAAAGGTTCGTTGCTTGGTTATCTGCACGATAAAGAAGCATTTACAAAGGTGTATGGAAAGAAAAAAGCAGACGAAATATTCAAAAAGTAGTTT
>CAZYPW010000008.1:0-68281 GCA_964649615.1 uncultured Gammaproteobacteria bacterium
GGTATTTATCATATTGAGTAGTATTAATAATAAAATTTACCGCATTAAAAATCCCGATCACAATTAACGCCAGAGAAGCAGCAGAAATTAGGTAAAAATAAATAGTGGCAATAGTTTTCCCTGGCATATTAACTTTCAGCTGCACTTCCTGCTTGGGCTGCAAAATATTCATCTGCATTTTTGACTAACACATCCCGAGGCTTTGATCCCTCACCCATCCCTATTATTCCAGCAACCTCCAGCTCATCAATAATTCTAGCTGCCCTGGCATAGCCCACCTTTAACCTTCTTTGTAGTAAGGAGGCTGAGGCCCGATCATATTGGCAAACTGTCCTAACAGCTTCCTCAAATAACTCATCCCGCTCAGATGAATCTCCTCTTCCTCCGAGCCTGCCCAAAGGCATTTCTGTCACCTCTGCAGTATATTGGGGCTCAATGCCTGTTTCTTTGAGGAATTTAATCAAGTTGCTAATCTCAGTATCCTGGACATAGACCCCTTGAATTCTGATTGGCTTGGAAGCATCTGGAGGTAAAAACAACATATCTCCCCTGCCCAATAATTTTTCTGCACCAGGCCCATCCAAAATAACCCTGGAGTCGACCATTGATGAAACATTGAAAGCAATTCTGCAGGGAATATTAGCTTTAATTAAACCAGTAATCACATCAACAGAAGGCCTCTGGGTAGCCACCACCAAATGAATGCCTGTAGCCCTGGCAAGTTGGGCAATTCTAGTGATAGCATCCTCAATCTCAACCGGAGCAAACATCATCAAATCTGCCAGTTCATCCACAATAATCACAATATAAGGCAGGGCCTGAAAACCTGACATTTCATTATATCCACTGATATTTCTGACTCCCACAGATTGGAATAACTTATATCTTCTTTCCATCTCAGCCATGGCCCACTTTAGGGCAGATAAAATCTTTTCTGGTTCAGTAATCACTGGAGTTAATAAATGAGGAATGCCGTTGTAATTTGTTAACTCCACCCTTTTGGGATCAATCAAGATCAATTTTAATTCATCTGGTGAATTCCTAAACAGCAGTGAACCAATGACTGCATTAAGCATGACTGATTTTCCACTCCCCGTGGTTCCCGCAATTAAACAGTGGGGCATCTTATCTATATCCACAATCAAAGGCTTGGAGGCAGTATCTCGCCCCAATGTAACAGCCAGTTTAGATTTATGCTTACTCATCTCTTCTGATTCTAAAATACCTTTAAGCCCTACTACTTCCAAAGACCTATTAGGCACTTCAATTCCCACCAGTGATTTGCCTGGAATTGGAGCCTCAATCCTGACAGTTCCAGTAGGGGTGGCTAGCGCCAGGGCAATATCATGCTGCAAATTAGCAATTTTAGAAATTTTAGTGCCTGCAGCAATTTCTAAGGCATATTGGGTTACAGCTGGACCGCCATTTACCTCAGCCACTCTGGCTTGTATGCCAAAAGAATCTAGGGTTTTTTCAATCACATTGGCATTTTTCTTAACATCTCCCCGCTCTGCTGCAGAACCAACTTTATCAGATAATAATCCTAAGTTGGGATATTTCCAAACTTTAGTTTGGCCAGCCACATTTTGCACTAGCGTATCAGCAATAATAGTTTCCTTAGGTGCAACTGGGCTGGATTTGACCACAGCTTTTTCTTCCATTCCTGAAACTTTGATTTTGATGGGGGCATGTTTTATTTCAAAGGAGTCTCTTCTTTTAAATGAAGAAAACAGGGGAGAGAAGATTTGATTTTTTAAAAAATTAAAGAAAAAACCAAAAATGGCAAAAATTTGAGAAAGTGAAGCATTAAATAAAACAACCAGTCCTACTAAAAAAACCATTACTAAGACAGCCATTGCCCCAATAGGAGTTAAAAATAAGGCCAGTTGCTCCCAAAGAGTTTGTCCTATGCTGCCTGCTTTCTCAAAAGAAACAGCAGCTGTGATACCCACAAGGGCTAAAATAATTAAAATAAAACCTAGTAACACATTAGTTTGGGCTAGTCTCCATCTAAATCTTGATAAGACTAAGCCTGATAAAGCAAATAAAACAGGGGTAAAAAGATAAGCCCAACCCATTAAAGAATAGGTAAATTCTTTCCAAAAAGATAAAACTTGAGAATTTGTGGCTAAAGAGACAGCAGAAATAATTGCCAAAATAAAGGAGACCAGTGAGCCAACAGCAATAATGGTTCTTTGTTTTAATTTCAACCTGGGGAGCTTATAAATAGATCTTCTGCGGGACATATTAAATATTATACCATAAAACTATGGGTCATTATGACTCAACAATGATCGGTAATACTAGCGGCCTCCTTTCTGTAGTTTGATAAAAAAATTTCTCTAAACAATCCTCTATTAGTTTTCTTAAAAATCTCCAGTCTGTAATTTTGTGGGCATGTTTGTCTAAAGTTTCCTTTAAAATGGTTTTTGCTTCATCTAGTATCTCTCCTGCTGTCTCTTCATAAACAAACCCCCTGGAAATAATATCAGGCTCTGCTGTTAATTTGCCAGTGTGGGGATCAATTTCTAAAACAGCAATCACAATCCCTTCCTCATTCATCTTCTGCCTATCCCTCAATACCACATTGCCTACATCTCCAATTCCTAATCCATCCACATAGACATTTTGCACATCCAAAATTTCCCCTAATTTAATATTTTCTTTTTCTAGTGCCATGGTCTGCCCATCTTCTACTACTAAGACATGACTGCGCTGATATCCCATATCCTGGGACATCTTGGAAAAAACTCTCATATGTTTAAAAGTACCGCCTATGGGCAATAAATACTTTGGTTTAATCAAATTGATCATCAGCCTTAACTCCTCTTTGGCTGCGTGCCCAGAGACATGCAAATCTGAGGTAACAGCTGAATAATAAACATTTACCCCCAGCCTGGTTAAAGAATCAATTAAAGCATTTTGGGCAGATTCAGTGGAGGGAATAGGATCTGCTGAAAATAAGACTGCATCTCCTTCTTTTAATTTAATCTGTTTATGCTCCTCATTAGCTGCCCGGGATAGGGCAGAACCAGATTGGCCCTGGGATCCAGCAATAAGCACTAAGATTTTTTTAGGGGAATGACCTGCTATGGCCTCTGGAGTAATTACCAGCTGAGAGGGTATTCTCAAATACCCTAAATCCCGGGATATTTGAAAATTACTTTCAAAAGAACGCCCTGCTACTGCAATCTTCCTGCCAGTTTTTAAAGCCACATTGACAGCTTGCTGCATTCTGGAAACATTAGATGAAGTCATAGTGATTAACAGTTTGCCTTCAGTTTCCAAAGAGGCTTTTTCAAAAGTATCCTCAATAGATTTTTCTGATTTATTAAAGCCTTCCTTTTCTACTCTTAAGCAATCTAGCAGCAGTAAATCTACCCCTTCTTTGCCTAATCTGGCTACCTCTCCCACATCTGTCACCTGGCCTGAAACTGGAGTCCAATCAATCTTAAAATCAGCTTGATGAATAACTAATCCTGCTGGAGTCTTAAGCACAATTCCGGTTGAATCAGGCACAGAATGGGAAACCTGGTAAAAAGAAACTTGAAACGCTCCTAAAGTAAGTTTTTGGTCTATTTTTGTTTCCATGATTTTATCTTTAGGTAAGTTGTGTTCGCTAAATTTATTTTTAATAAAAGCACAGGTTAATTTTTGGCTATAGATAGGAACCTGCAAAGTCGGCCAGATATAGGGAAGGCCCCCAATATGGTCATCATGGCCGTGAGTAATCAAGATTCCCCTAATTTTGTTTATTTTATCTTTTAGATAAGTAATGTCCGGGATCACCAAATCTACTCCTGGCGTGCCTTCATCTGGAAAACCTACTCCACAATCCACAATCACTATGTCCGAACCATACTCATAAACATACATGTTTTTGGTTACATCACCCACCCCTCCTAAAGGAATTATTTTTAAACTCATGTCTTTATCTGATAAAAATTGTTTAGGTTTAAACATTTTCATAATAATCTCAAAACTCAAATGTCAAAAGTCAAAACTACAATTAAAAACTTAAAAGTTTTAAGATTTAAGTTTCAGATTTGAGCTTTGAGTTTTGCGGTTTGAGTTTATCCAGATAAGTATTCTCCCAAATTAGTAATTTCTATCTTAAATGGCCCTTTTTCCCCTTCCACCAACTTTCTGGCCACCTTTCTGCAAATTCCCTGCAAAGTTCTCTGCAAAGACCTAATCCCGCCGTCAAATCCTAAGGGCCTGATAATTTGCGGCCAGATGGTCTCATCTATTTTTAGCATACTTCTATCAATTCCTGCTTCATCCATCGCTTTGGGCAAAAGATAATTTTTGCCTATCACTACCTTTTCCTCATCAGAGTATGAAGGCATTTGAATAGGCTCCAACCGATCCATCACAGCCGTGGCTATATTGGTAGTATTATTGGCTGTGGCAATGAATAATACCTGTGATAGATCATAAGGGAAATCTAAATAATGGTCAACAAAAGAATGATTCTGGGCAGGATCCAAAAGTTCAACTAAGACTCCCATAATATCTACTCTATATTCTTGGGCCACTCTATCAATTTCATCAAGTAAAATAACTGGATTGGAAACTTTGGCAGATTGGAGAGCCTTGATAATTAGTCCTACTTCTACATCAGGCCTGGATCTTGACTGGCCTCGCAAAGTAGCTGGATCTCCCAATCCTCCAAAAGGAATTCTCACAATAGGCCTACCAAGACTTTCAGCAATAGAATAAGCAATAGAGGTTTTACCAGTACCCACCAAACCAATAAAAGCCAGTATGGGAGCATGAAAAACAGTGGCATTTTTTTGTTTATGCAAGGTTAAAACAGATAAATATTCTAAAATTCTATCTTTGACTGATTGCAAACCAAAGTGTTCTTTATCCAAAATTTGTTTGGCCCTGTTAATATCTAAAATATCCTGGGCATATTTGCCAAAAGGGAGCGATAACACAAAATTAGCATAAGAAACTAGCCTTTCAAATTCTATGCCAGTTCCTGGAAATTTTAATAAGTTAAGTAATTTTTCTTCTATCTCACCGGATAAATTAGCTTGGGAAATTTTTACTTTTAATTCTTCAACTGTTGTTTGGGCAGAATCCATACTTTAGGATATTTTATCACTAACGGTTATATCCGCCACCGCCTCTTCCTCCACCACGATTCCCGCCTTCGCTAAAACTACGACGGGCAGGCCTATCAAATCCACCAGACCTTCCGCCAAATCCTCCACTGCTTCTTCTCTCTCCTCCAAAACCACTCCTTGAGCTAGTTCTTCCTCCACTTCTTTGGAATCCACCACCAAACCGTGGCCTGGATGAATCTCCAAAAGAAGAACGGGGCCTGAAGCCACCGCTGGAACGGAACCTGTCCGCTTCGCCAGCCTCGCGTCTAGGCGGGCCAGAGCGAAAACGAGGCGAGCCTTCTGATTGCGGCTTCATATCTGATCCAAAAAGCATAGACAAACCAACTTTTCCATCTGGAGAAACATCTGTAACTCTAACTTTCACAATTTGGCCTTCAGATACAACATCCTCTGGTTTTTCAACATGACCAGGAGCCATTTGAGAAATATGTACTAATCCATCTTTTCCAGGAGTAATTTCCACAAATGCTCCAAAAGCAGCTAGTCTCACCACTTTACCCTCAAACTCATCCCCAATATTAACTTTTTTAAACATAGCTTCAATCTCTACCATGGCATTTTTGACACTATCCTGACCAACTGCTGAAATCGTCACAGTTCCGTCATCCTCAATATCAATTTGAGCTCCGGTTTTGGCAATTAACCCATTAATTGTTTTTCCACCAGTCCCAATCAAAAGTCCAATTTCTGATGGATCAATCTTCATTGTTTCAATTCTTGGAGCATACGGAGACATTGGTCCAACAGCAGGAATAACCTTATTCATATCTTCCAGGATTGCCAATCTGGCTGCTTTACCTTGTTTTAATGCCTCTTCAATAATCTCAAAAGATAACCCTTCCAGTTTGGTATCCATTTGGATAGCCGTAATTCCGTTTTTAGTGCCGGCAATCTTAAAATCCATTTCCCCATAAAAATCTTCCACAGCTCTCATGTCTGTAATAACCTGGAATTTTTTGTCATTGGAGAAAAGCCCCATGGCAATTCCGGCCACCGGTGTAATTAAAGGCACACCGGCATTCAAAAGTGCCAGTGAGGTAGCACAGACATCAGCCTGGGAAGTGGAAGCGTTGGCAGCTAAAACCTCAGAAACAACTCTGATGGCATAAGGAAAAGTATCCTCTGAAGGGATTACCGGCAGGATAGCTTTTTCTGCTAAACCTCCGTGTCCCACGTCACGCCTGTTAGGAGAACCTATTCTTTTGACCTCACCGACCGAAAAAGGATTAATGCTCATATTGTAATAATGCATAAATCTCTTTTTCCTCTCTCCTTCCATACCGTCCAGAGTTTGCTCTAAAGATGGGGCACCCAGGGTAGCTACAGCTAAGACTTGAGTGTCACCTCTTTTAAACAAAGCGCTGCCGTGTGTTCTGGGCAGAAGCCCCACTTCCATGCTTAAAGGCCTAATTTCTTCCATGGCCCTGCCGTCTACTCTTTTTTGCTTTTCCAAAACTGTTTCGTGAACTATCTCCTTGGCCACTTTATCAAATATTCCGGAAATTATTTGGGGAGTTAGTTTGTCAGCATATTGAACTGCCAATTGTTTTTTGATTAAGTCCCCGGTTGCCTCATGCCATGGATGATCATTGTCAAACAAAGCTGCTTCAATCCTGTCTTTGGTAAGTTTGGTGACCTCTGTTAATAATGCTTCTTCCAAAGCCTCATCAATATGTGATATTTCCATCTTTACTTTGCCTGCTTCTTTGGTAAATTCTTCTATTAAAGCAATTATTTCTTGAGACTGTTTATGTGCTTCTTTGATACCGTCAAATACAATTTTGTCATCAACCTGCTTGGCTCCTGTTTCTATCATGACTACTTTCTCGCTACCAGATGCCACCAACAGCTCCATATTTAAAGATTCGTATTGATCCATAGTCGGATTAATAATTAAAGTTCCGTCTTTTTCACCAACTCTGACTCCGGCAATAGGCCCATTCCAGGGAATAGATGAGATGGAAAGTGCAGCTGATGCGCCAATTAAACCCAAAATGTCCGGGTCATTGCTCTGGTCAAAAGATAACACACTCAAAATTACCTGAACTTCATTCATCTTAAATTCTTTGGGGAAGAGTGGCCTGATTGATCTATCTATTAGCCTAGCTGTTAAAATAGATTCATCTGTAGGCCTGGCTTCTCTTTTAATAAATTTAGACGAGGAGATTTTGCCTCCGGCGTAATGTTTTTCAACATACTCAACAGACAAAGGAAAGTATCCTATATCTTCTTTTAAGGATTGAGTCGCCACAGTTGCCAAAACAACTGTTTCACCCCAAGTTAGAAGAACAGATGCATCAGCCTGTTGGGCAAGACGCCCAGTTTCCAGTACTAATTTTCTACCATTTAAATCTATTTCTTTTTTTACTATTTTGTTCATAATATTTTGTCATTCCGCACTTAATGCGGAATCTATACAAATATTGTTTTTGGAATTTGGAAACTGTAGAAAAGGTAATTAGCTTTTTGCTAACTAACTCTTTGCAATCCCCAAACTCCTGATAATTATTTATGAATCCCTGATCAAGCCAGGGATGACACTACGTGTCACTTTGATAATCCTAACTTATCTATCACTATTGTATATCTTTCGTTATCTTTTTTAAACAAATACTGCAGCAGTCTTCTTCTTTTGTTCACCATAGATAAAAGTCCGCGCCTTGAATGAACATCATGAGTGTGCTCTTTTAAGTGCGCAGTTAAATTTTTAACCTGCTCAGTCAGAAGTGCAACCTGGACTTCAGGAGAACCTGTATCGCCAGACTTGGTAGCAAATTCCTTAATGATTTTCTGCTTTATCTTTGGGTCTAATGGCATCTAAACCTTTCTTGGGAAAACATTGGTGCCATAAAAGTAATCCCTAAATTAATTTAGGGGTATTCTAACAGAAATAAACAAAATATGCAAGGGTGGCTTGTTTAAGAACGGAATTTCTTGAAGTAAAGATAAACGCCTGCTCCAAACAGCAGTGGCAGGACTACCCATATCCAATTTCTAATATCGATACCTTTTTTTGGTTGAACCTGGTCATCAGAGGTTGATACAGCTTTTACTTCTCCCTCCAATCTTTCTTCACCAATACCCACATTTCCCTGTGTATCTTCATTGGTTGTTGCTCCTAAAACTCCTGGGGCAAATCCTGCTGCAGGAGGAGATACTCCCAAAACTGAATTTTACGGTACAAGTTTTGGGATCTTCTATTCCATCAGATGTCCAAGTAGTTCCGTCAACAGATCTAACTACGTTTAAAGTTTGCCCATTAAGAGCTGTTCCAACATAGATATTTAAAGTAATAGGTGTGGAAAATGTCAACCCAATGTTGGGTATTCCCCACTGCATTGCTCCATCTGCCACCACTCCTGTCCCCAAACCGGTTAAAGAGCTGGTCGAAACATCAGATGAGGTGAGGGCGCTGGCATCTAAATTTGTGCCGTCTGTTTTGGTAATAACAGTACATAAGTTTGGTTTAATACTACATTATTAATAGTGGTGGAAAATCCATCCTCATTAGTTTGCCATACAGGCGGGGCAAGAGAGACGCTGCTTTGGTTTTCGGTGGAAGTAGTATCAATTACTGCTGACTGCGTGGCTGGCGGAGTAGTTAAATTCTGATCTACCACAGTTTCAGGAGTTGGCTCTGGTAATGGGGAAGATTCCAGTGTGGCTTCTGCTGTCTGTTCCTGTTCAGCAGACGGAGTAGCTTCCTGGGCGTAAACAGGGAAGGCTGCTGCTAAAGGGGTTAGAGAATTAAATAATAAGGACAAAGCAGCAACAGCTGAAATTATTTTTTTCTGAACTTATTCACAAGGGTAACTTCCTTATGCACTCTATAGCTACGAATTGTCAAATTTAACCCAAAGAAGAGCCTTTAAAGATTTTTGGGGTCAGCCATTCTGGTTCCACTGTTTCAGAAACAACTCCTTCAGCTGATGGCCTTTCTTCAGGAGAAGGCTGGGTGCTGTGGTCATCACCCACATCAACATATCTTGAAGCAGCTGACGGGACAACTGGAGGCACAGTAAATGAGCTATCCTGGTCTGAAGGTGTAGATTGAGGCATCAAAGCAGACCAGTCAAAATTTGGTTTACCCTGAGCGGAGTCAAAGGACCCGCCTAGACTTACGCTAGTCGAGGCTGGTTTTTTGCCTCCTACCCGTAAACAATTAGCCACAGCCATGTAAGTTTCAGCTGTCACTTTATCTCCTGTTAAATTTAAGGTGGCTGCAAAGATGCCGACCAAAAGGTTAGAAGCAGCATCAGCATCTAAACTAAACCCTAAATCAGAGATTAAATTTACTAACATCTCAGATAAGGATGAAACATTGGCATCTAAAACATTAGTTTGGCCAAAGCTGGTATTAGCAGATTGAGTATCTACATTAACAATATGTGTACCAGAAAAAGCCTGTTGATTGCCCTGATAAATATTTCCTAAAGCATTTAAATTAACTGCACCTATTACAAAAATTAAATTAAAGCCACTGCCTTGATAATGGGACACAATCCTGGCTGGCTGGAAAGTCTGATTAGGCAAAACATGGAAGACTAAATTTAAATTATTATTTTCTGCTGCCCAATCCAATTTTTCCAAAGCTGGAATAGTGTTATCAGAAGCAGCCACTCCTTCTAAAGTAATAGTCAGATTTCCACCATCAGTTTTAGGAAGGCTTTTTTGGACATGGTCTACTCCAAAAAGATGGCCTGAAGAAACTTTAATATCATCATCAGAAACTATAGAAACCTGTTTGCCAAGTGATTCTAAAACTAAAAATAAAGCTAAAGCAGCTGCCATTTTATCTATATCCGCATCTTTTGGAATGGCAATTAGAATTGATTTGGCAGTTGGCAGTAAATTCTTAAGTTCCACAATTTGTGAATCGTATTTCATTGATTGAGGCAGTTATGCTTGAAATTTTACCTTAATATCCCATAATAGTCAAGCTTATATTACTCTAAAACTTTCAACTACATCATTTACTGTAAAATCAACTGGAGGATCAAACAGCATGCCGCAATCGTTTCCTTTTTCCGCCTTATTAACTTCTTCTTTAACCTTTTTTAAAGACTTTAGCTTGGTTTCCCCAATCTTTACTCCATCCCTTAAAATCCTTAATTTATGGCCTTTGGCAAGCTCACCTTCTATTACCCTGCATCCTGCAATCTTTTCTGTCTTGCCATGGGGAAACTGGGCAATAATATTAGCTTTACCTATTACCTCCTCAAGCTGCCCAACCTCAAGCAGAGTTTGGACCACATCTTCAATCTCTTCTATTAATTCATAAATAATATTGTAAGTTCTGATTAAAATATGGTCATTCTCAGCAATTTTTTGGGCAGAAGTAGTTACTTTGACATTAAAACCTACTACAATTGCTCCTACTGATGAGGCTAATCTAATATTATCCTCTCCAATATCTCCTATCCCGCTAAAGATAAAATCAACTACTTTTCTTTCTTCATTAAATTTCTCTAAAGAAGCTTGTATTGCCTCTAGCGAACCCTGTTTATCTGCTTTAATAATGACCTTCAAGGTTTTACTATCTCCTTGTTTTAACTTGTCCACCATACTTGATACTTGATACTTGATACTTGATACATCTCCTGGCTCTTCTCCTAATTTTGCTCCCACCAATGGCACTGCTTCCAATCCCAGTATTTCCACAGGAGTAGATGGTCCAGCCTGATCAACTGCTTTACTATTAAAATCAAACATTCCCCTAATCTTTCCTTTAATGCCTCCTAGTTGAATCTGATCCCCTTTCTTTAGTGTTCCATTTCTAATTAAAATTGTGGCAATTGGGCCTTTAAATTTATCTAATGTTGCCTCAATTACTACCCCAGCCACAGGAGCTTGTGGATCAGCTTTAATCTCATTTAGTTCAGCAACTAAAGTAACCATCTCTAAAAGCTTATCTACTCCCTCACCAGTTTTGGCAGAAAGAGGCACCAATGGCACATCTCCCCCATATTCTTCTGCTAAAATTTCCCTATCAGATAGTTGTTTTTTAATTTTCTCTAGCTGCACTTTGACATTCACACCAGCTAGATCTACTTTGTTTATTGCCACAATTAAAGGAACTTTCGCTTCTTTAATGTGCTTGATAGCCTCATCTGTTTGAGGCATAATTCCATCATCTACAGCCACCACCAAAACAGCTATATCAGCTACCTTGGCTCCCCTGGATCTCATTTTTTCAAAAGCAGCGTGTCCCGGGGTATCTATGAAAGTGATTAATTTACCATCATGGGTAACTTGATATGCCCCAATATGTTGGGTAATGCCGCCATGTTCTTTGGTTGCCACGGAAGATTTGCGGATAAAATCTAATAGCGTAGTCTTGCCATGGTCAACATGGCCCAGGATCGTGACTATGGGAGGTCTAGTAACTTGGCTCATACTTAATTCTTTTTACTCCTTTCAATTAAATGAGAAAGTATTAAGTATCAAGTAGTAAGTATTATGGGAAATAATAAATTTAAATCTTTCATACCCTTAATACATAATACTTAATACATACTACTCATTCTTATCTTTTTCCATATCAGCTTCTGCAGGTAAGGTTTTGGTATCATCTGCAGGTTTAGTTCCAGCTTGTGGTTCTTCCTTTTTTTCTCCAGTTCCCTCAGTTTTCACTTCACCTTCACTTTTTACAGCTTCCTCTGCTTTTTTCCCAGCTACTTGCTGCTCACTACCTGCTACTGACTCCTCTTCTGCTCCAACAATATCAATCTTCCAGCCTGTTAATTTAGCAGCTAAACGAACATTTTGCCCTCCCTTGCCTATAGCCAAAGACATCTGATCTTGAGGAACAGTCACTGTGGCAATTTTGTCAGTTTCATTCAAACTCACTTGTAAATCTTTAGCTGGTGACAGGGCTGCAGCAATAAACCTGGCAGGATCATCTGAATAGGTAATAATATCTATTTTTTCCTCACCCAACTCAGACATCACAGCCTGAACTCTGACCCCTTTTTGGCCCACCAAAGATCCCACAGGATCTACTCCTTCTTGAGATGATTGAGCTGCAATTTTAGTCCTGGAGCCTACTTCTCTGGCAATGGCCCGCACCTCAACTGCCCCATTTTGAATTTCTGGCACCTCTAGCGCAAAAAGAGCTTTAACTAAAGCAGGATCTGATCTGGAAACTACCACTTCAGAACCTCTCCCGCCTTCTCTGATCTCTTTGACTAAAAACTTCAATCTTTGGTTTTGATGATACATTTCTGTATGGACTTGTTCAGATGGAGGTAAAACTCCTTCAGCCCTGCCTAAATCTACAAAAAAAGTATTGCCTTCTTGCCTTTGGATATTTCCAGAGATAACTGTACCTAATTTGCCCTCATATTCAGATAAAATTGCCCCTCTTTCTGCTTCATTAAGCCTTTGCATAATCACTTGCTTGGCAATTGAGGCTGCAATTCTGGCAAAGCCAGGGGGGGTGACATTTTTCTTTTTATCAAAGATCTTAATCTCACCAGTGGCAGGATCTACCTCAGAGGTAAACTCTTCAATATCTTCAGGCACTACTTCATTTCTAAGCATTAAATCTTTTTTGTAGGCAGCTAAAGCTGCTGCTTTGATTGCTTCTGTCACCACTGATGGGTCTACCCCTTTTTCAGAGGCTATTTGATTTAATGCAGCTGCAAATTCTGTTCGTGCTTGTGCCAATCGGAGCGCCCCTTTCTTTGGCGCGAAATCCACTTGTCAAAAATACGGTTGAGTATTTTTGACAAGGGCTAAAATCCTTTATCTATCAAAAAGGTGGGACTAGCCCACCTTCTCAGGTCCTTCGGATTATTAACCACGCTTTAGATAGTGAAACTATCGCAAGCTATGCTTATTTTAATCCTTTATAAAATTGAAGTCAACCCACCGCTAATTAACTGTTAGAACCAGCCTTTTTTCTTGTTGCTTAAATTATAAAGCTCCTCATATAATTGTTTTTCCTGTTTAGATGGATTTTGCGGGACATTTAAATTTACCCTCACATAATGGTCTCCATGGCCAGTTTCACCTAATCTAGCTACACCTTTTCCTTTTAATTTAACCAAGGATCCTGGCTGGGTGCCTGGAGGAACTTTAACCTTCATCTTTCCCTGTACAGTATTAACTTCAAATATATCTCCCAAAACCAATTGGGGAATGTTAATGGTAATTTCAGAAAATATATCTGCTCCTTCTCTTAAAAATTCCTGATTTCTCTGTACTCCAAAAACAATATCTAAATCACCAAATTTCATCTTAGTCCCATTATCAACTCCTGCCGGAACCTTAATCTTTAATCTTTTTCTCTCCAGCCTGCCAGATTGATTTCTGGATTCAATTTCCACCTCTTTTGTTACCCCTTTTATTGCCTCATCAAAGGATAAATTAAGCTGATAAGTTGGCCTTCTTCTCATTTGAGCTCCAAATCCACCCCCAAATATTTGTTCAAAAAGATCAAATGGGTCTTCAAATCCGCCAAAATCGAATTGGACATTAGGGTTACCTCCTGATGAAGACCAGGAGTAAGTTCTAGCCCCACCTCCGAATGGATTAAACCCTCCTCCTGCAAAAGGATTACCACCATCGCCTCCGGCTCCTCTCTCAAAAGCAGCGTGGCCAAACTGGTCATAAGCACCCTTTTTTTGTGGATCAGATAACACCTGATAGGCCTCCCCAAGTTCCTTAAACCTCACATCTGCACCGGCAGATTTATCTATATCAGGATGGTGCTGTCTTGCCAGTTTACGGTAAGCAGATTTTATTTCTGCCTCAGATGCTCCTTTTTTAACTCCAAGTATTTCGTAGTAATCACGCTTTGTAGCCATATATTCTGCTTGTCATTATAGCAGTCTAAGCTGAAAAGTGCTAGCCTTCTCTAAGTAGCCATCCCAGGGGTGGATTTGTATTGACACCCTCCAGAGGCGGGCAGGCCTGCGGATTTTCCTTAACTTATACGCTCACATCTATTTTAAAATACATTTATGCTACGACCGTATGATAAATGAAAGAATGGAAATTACAAAAAGGGTTAAAACAACCTTTCCAGTTGACTTTTTAAGCTTAATCTGTTATCCTATAATAACTAAAGATCATGAAAGATAGATTACTAGAAAAATATTATGATTACACTAGAGTTCCTCTTAAAACTACTAAGGTTGCTCCTGGTGTACCAAGATCAGTTATAAAAATACCTACTGCTACTAGAATATTTATAGATAAAGATAACCCATATATTGGTAAGGATGGTCACGATTATTATTCTTTAGAAGCATTACAATCTGCTAATGATTTCTGGAAAAAAGTTCACTTTCCAAAAAGTAGAAGACCTTTGAAGTAATTATTCTTCTTTCTTTCCTTGTCCTGAGCTTGCCGAAGGATCTTCCTCCACTACCTCACCTTCAACAGCTTCCTCAGTTTTGTTTTTCCAAAAATTCATTAATGTTTCTAACAAACTCTCTTAAATCATTCAGCCCAATACTAGCAGACTCGGCTAAGATGTTTAAATCTACATCAAGATACATATGCACCAAAATATTTCTAAGCCCGACAGCTTTCCCTAATTTTTCTGACAGACCTTTAGTAATAATGCCTTCTTTAACTAATAAGGGAAATAAATCCCTAGCATATTCAGGCATTCCAAGATTTAAACTAGAAACAATATGTTCTGCTACATTAATAACCATCTCTACGGCAACTTGCATACGATGTTTAGTCGCATCAGTAAAGATTAGATTTTCCTCTTCGTCTAAAGCCTCCCTAGTAACATGGCTATCCTCAATTATTTTAATTTCTCCTTCCAGGTAACGCAGAATATGATCAATAGTCTTTTTGTTAATAGCCATAAGTTCCCCCTCTAATTCTTTTTTTCATATAATCATAATCTATATCCCGTAGCCTTTGTGTATCATAAAACTCTCTCATAATAGCTACTTCAAACTCAATCCTCTTTGTTTCATCTTTACTGTAAATATTTTCCCCCTGGATTACATTCATTAAAAATACCGGCGATTCTTTTAAACTTATCCCTCTCACCTCTGGCTCTGCTTTAACACTTATTTTTGGAAATTCTGAATATAATCTTCCTAATCTACTATAAAGGTCAACTTTCCCGTCAAATAGCACAGCAATATCAAGATCACTTCCTTTATGGGGGTTTCCAGAGGCAAAAGAGCCATACAAATAGACTGCCACTACATCTTTTTGAGTGGCAAAGTAATCCTGAATTTTTTTAATATCAGCTTCACTTAATTTCATGTCTTAATTTTAACACAAAGAATGACAAATTAAGATCCCACCATCAAAAATGCTTAACCACATCCACAAAACTCTTCTGCTAATTTTCATTAACATGTACGATCGCACACTTTAATGGCAACAATAAATTGTGTTCCCACTTGGAATGTGGGAAGGTAGACAAAAAATACTTGACATATTCTTCAGAAAAACTGATACTGAAAATAGTGAAACAGGATAAATTACTTATAAAAATTGCAAAATTATTCGCTGTAATTATAGCTGGTAAGTTTATAAATCTTCCCTTACTTGTTGTTGTTTCTTTAATACTTGGAAACAATTTTACCGATGAAATATCTATAGCTTATAACTTGACAATGGGATCTGTTCTTGGAGCAATTGGTTATTCATGGATAAAAGATTCTAAAAATGGCAGGATTGTTTATGGTGTTATTATTGCTATAACATGGGTTATCTTAAATTTAGGATTTATAGCTATAGATTGGACTTTTATACAAAACAGAAAACGGTTTGGTTGAATTCAGCAAATCAATACTTAGGCTATTCTTCTTTTTTCTCTTCTTCCACCACTTCACCTTCAACAGCCTCTTCAGTTTTTGGAGCTTCTCCTGATTTTTCTGATTCACTGGCAGTCTGACCTTCTGGTTGTTCTGAGTCATTCTGAGTTTTCTGATCCTTATACATAGCTGATCCTACTTTTTGCAGCACCTCCCCCAGCGCATCACCTTTTTTCTTAATATCATCTGTGTCTTCACCTTTGAGCGCTTCTTTTAGCTCATTTAGCTTTTGTTCAACTTCTGTTCTAACCTCAGCGGAAACTTTATCCCCATTATCTTTTAAGGTTTTTTCTGTCTGGTACACCAATCCATCAGCAATATTTTTAGTCTCAATCCCTTCTTTTTTCTTTTTGTCTTCCTCTGCATGGGCTTCTGCCTCTTTGGTCATCTTCTCGACTTCTTCCTTATCCAAACCTGTTGAACCGGTGATTGTTATTTTTTGCTCTTTACCAGTGGCTTTATCTTTGGCAGAGACATTTAATATGCCGTTAGCATCAATGTCAAAAGTGACCTCAACTTGCGGCACACCCCTTGGGGCCGGGGGAATTCCATCAAGCACAAACCTGCCCAATGATTTATTATCAGCAGCCATTTCTCTTTCCCCTTGCAAAACATTAATCTCCACAGCCGGCTGATTATCTGCAGCTGTTGAAAATACCTCTGATTTGGAAGAAGGAATAGTGGTGTTTCTATTTATCAAAGGAGTCCTGACTCCACCCAAAGTTTCAATTCCCAAAGTCAGGGGAGTCACATCCAATAAAAGTACATCCTTAACTTCCCCGCCTAAAACCCCTCCCTGGATGGCAGCTCCCACCGCCACTACCTCATCCGGATTAATCCCTTTATGTCCTTCTTTGCCAAAAAAATCTGAAACTGCTTTTTGGACAGATGGCATCCTGGTCATTCCACCAACCAAAACCACTTCATCAACATCTTTAGATTCCAGCTTGGCATCTTTCATAGCAGCCTTAACTGCTTCAAAGGATTTATCAATTAAAGGCTTCACCATAGCTTCAAGTTTGGCCCTACTTAGCTTCATCTCTAAATGTTTAGGTCCTGAGGTATCCGCGGTCACAAAGGGGATAGAAATTGAAGCCTCCATAGAAGATGACAGCTCAATCTTGGCTTTTTCAGCAGCATCTCGAAGCCGTTGAAGCGCTTGTCTGTCTCCTTTTAAATCAATTCCTTCTTGTTTTTTAAATTCATCTGCCAGCCAATCTATAATAATTTGATCAAAATCATCTCCACCTAAATGAGTATCTCCATTAGTAGATTTAACCTCAATTACCCCATCACCTAACTCTAAAATAGAGATATCAAAAGTTCCCCCGCCTAAATCATAAACAGCAATAGTATGAGCATGAGATTTATCCAGTCCATAAGCCAAAGCTGCAGCAGTTGGCTCATTAATAATTCTTTGCACATTAAGCCCTGCTATTTCTCCTGCCTGTTTGGTGGCTTGCCTCCCCGCATCATCAAAATAAGCAGGAACTGTAATAACTGCATCAGTCACTTTTTCTCCTAAATAAGATTCAGCATCAGCTTTAATCTTTTGTAAAATTTGGGCAGAAATTTCCTGCGGAGTATATTCATGGCCTTCTACCTCCACCACAGCCATACCATTTTTACCGGACTTTATTTCATAAGGCAGCCATTCTTTATCTCTTTTCACTTCCGGATCAGCAAACTTTCTGCCCATCAATCTTTTGACAGAAAAAATAGTCTCTTTAGGGTTAACCACAGCCTGACGTTTAGCCACCCTTCCCACAATATTTTTAATGGGATTTGAAACTGAGGGGATAATATTTTCCCCTTCAGCGCTGTGGATAACTTTGGGTTTTCCACCCTCCATTACAGCTACAGCTGAATTTGTTGTCCCTAAATCAATTCCAACAATTTTACTCATATATTTTCTCCTTCTTTGTCCGCCGAAGCTGCAACGGAGGTGGATCTTCCTACCACCACTTGAGCTGGTCTTACAACCTTCCCATTTAGATTATACCCTTTTCTGACAACTTTTAAAATTATATTATCTTCCCCCTCCTGTATGTCAACAGCTTCATGAAGGCTAGGATCAAATTGTCCGTCTGCTACAATTTCCTCCAACCCTTCAGATTTCAAGACCTCTTTAAACTGCTTTACAGCTAACTCTACTCCTTGAAACCAGCCCTTCGACTCACTTTGTTCGCTCAGGGTGGATCGACCAAGATCAACCACCTGTTCTAAATGATCTAAAACTGGTAACAATCTTTTAACCAATTCTGCTCCCATAAAATTAGTTAACTCTGATCTACCTTCTGAAACTCTTTTCTCCAAATTTTGATAATCAGCCACTGCCCTTTTTAACTGGTTTTCCAGATCTGCCACTCGTTGTTCTAAATCACTTTTCACTTTTAACTTTTCACTTTTAACTTTATTCATACCCTTCCTGCTTCTACCAGCAAATTCCTGACATATTTGACATAAGGTAAAACCAGCGAAAAATTCATCCTGGCAGGACCAATTACCCCAATTATACCTTCTTTTTCCAGATCCATCTCATATCTGGTAAATACAAAACTGGTTGTCCGTAAATACTCAAACTCCATATCCTCACCAAACAAAATATGGACAGGTTCAGAACCAACAGCTTTTCCCATAATCTCTTTTAATCTCGGGTTTTCATCAAAAAGCCCTAAAACAAAACGGGTTACATCAATATCATAAAACTCCGGCCAATCCAGTATATTTGCTGCTCCGGCATAATATAGCTGACCATCGTTATCTGTTGCCAAACCCAACATATCACAACGATCTGCCAATGCCTTAACTGCTTCTTTCAAAAGCCGCTCCTGTTTATACCTTTGTTGCCACATTTGCTCTTTGATAGATACTTCTGCCGTGACAGGCAGTTGTTTCTCATTCATCAGCTCTGAAATGTAAAATCTCATTCCCATTGAAGTTGGAGTCCTGCCTGCGCTGGTATGAGGTTGCCTTAAATATCCCATCTCAGTTAATCTCACCATCTCAATCCTGATAGTAGCAGGGGAGACTCCTAAGGAATATTTCCGCTCAATTACTTCAGAACCAATAGGTTCTGCATTTTCTATATACTCTTCAATTATTGCTTTTAAAAGTGCCTGTTGTCTATCCGTCAAATCTGCCATAAAGTTTAATTAAACTAGCAGTAAGATACCATGAGTGCTAAGTCTTGTCAATACTTCAATTTCATTCAGTATTGACCCTGAGCGAAGCCGAATGGGTCAAGAGGGATTATACAGCTAAATCTTTACCATGATACTGCCTTAATGCTTTACCTTTAAAAGTTAAAATTGATAAAACCAGCAGCACTCCCACACCCCCTACCACCACAGAGGCCGGTCCTCCTATGGCTTTGGCCAAAAATCCTGCTTCCATATCCCCCAGCTGCGGCCCGCCCTGGAAGAAAATCCTCATTACTGATGCCATCCTGCCCCTTAAATGATCCGGAGTAATCATTTGTCTGATGGTATTTCTGATAATAGTGGATGTCATATCCCCAAATCCCAGCAGGATTAAAAAGAAAATAGACAGGGCAAAAATTTTAGACAAACCAAATCCAATGGTGGCCAATCCATACAAAACTAATGCCGCAATAATCGTCTTGCCCTGATGCTTAATTTTATGATGAAGTGCAGAAACCAAAAGTCCTGCCAAGACGCCACCGATGGCCGGGCCAGAATACAAAAGCCCCAATCCCTGCGGTCCAACATGTAGGACATCCTGGGCAAAAACCGGCATTAAAATGGTGGCTGTGCCAAAAAAAGTAGCAGCAAAATCCAAAATCATGGTGGTATAAAGTATAGGAGTTTTTAAAACAAATCTTATTCCTTCCATTATTGATCCCATACTAAACTTCACTTTTAAAGGATCATGTTTTTGTAAAGCTACATTAAGAGAAAGTACAGCACCTATAAAAAACAGGAAAGACAGGCTATTTAAAAGGTAAACTGCAGCTACTCCCATGCCGCCAATTAAAAATCCGGCAATGGCCGGGCCAATCATGGTAGCCCCTTGAAACTGCAGCACATTTAAAGAAACTGCATTCATAAAATACTCTTTTGGCACTAAATGAGGCAAAACAGACTGCCTGGCCGGTATAGAAAAAGACTGGGCTGTAGCAACCAAAACTAAAATTCCATAAATCATTAAAGGGTTGATAAAATGGGTTATGGTCATAGTAAAAAGAATTAGGGCCAGAATCAGCTGGGCAGCTTGAGAAATAATCAGCAGTTTTTTTCTATCCACTTTATCAGCCACTAAACCTCCTACCAAAGAAAATAAAATTATCGGCAGAAAATTAGCCAGACCAATCAGACCTAAAGAGGCAGGATTGCGGGTCATCTCATACACCTGCCAGGCCACAGCCACTGTTTGCATCTGATTGCCAATTTCTGATAAAAAAGCCCCAAATAAATAATTTCTAAAATGAGTTACTTTTAAAGTTAAAAAAGGTGAGATTTTAGTGCGCGAAGCGCGCGAACTTTGTTCAGATTCCATATTTTAACTTTCTAGTATACGAAAAAAGTAGTATCATTTGCATTATGAGAGTTCTGCTGATTGGGAAAAATGCCAAAAATATCGAAAAACTGATCAAAGATTTGGGATTTGAGATTGTGACATTAAATCCTGATCTAATCATCACTTACGGAGGAGATGGAACTTTACTGTCTGCTGAAAGTCAATTTCCACTCATTCCCAAACTTCCCATCAGAGACAGTGACATTTGTAAAAAATGTGTTGATCATCAGGATGAAGATGTTTTAAAAAAACTTATCAAAGGCGAGCTGAAAATTAAAGAGTATAAAAAGCTGGAAACAGAAATTTTATTTAAAAAATTTTATGCTTTAAATGATTTTGTGGTTAGGAATTTTAGTCCTACCCATGCCATTAGATTTAAGGTGAACGGTCGGTTCTCCATTGGGGATGGAATTGTTATTTCTACTCCTTTTGGCTCAACAGCTTATTTTAGATCCGTTACCGGACAAACATTTGAAAAAGGATTCAGTATGGCATTTAACAACACTACAGAACAGATAGATCCACTGTTTTTGAAGGATGGAGATACACTCACTTTCCAGCTTACCCGAGGCAAAGCTACTTTATCTTTTGATAATAGTCTGGATATTTTTAATATTGATGAGGGATCGCAATTATTATTTAAATTATCGGACCATGTTGCCAAAATCTATGAAGATACATCTTTAAGATGTCCTAATTGTGAAGTTATTAGAGGTTAAGCCACAGCTGATTCTAGAAAATTTAATTCTTTATTGCTAGTATCAAAAGAAACTTTAATTCCTATTGGCATGGGGATATTTATTGTAAAATGTCCAAAGTCCATATTTGCCATAATAGGAAATTTATAATCTTTTAAAATATCTAAAATCATCTCTTTGACTGTGGGTTCTACTACTTCTTTTTCTCTTGACGGTTTTATGTATTTAATCTTTCCGATTAACATCCCGGAAATTTTATCTAGAACTCCCGCATATTTAAGTCTGTATAAATTCCTAGCTATCATATGTAATTCCTGGCCTATTTCTTCCCAAAATAATATGCTTCCATTAAAATCTTCTATTTTTGGAAAATAAGGTGTACCAGCTCCTGCTGTAAGCAGTTGTAATATTCCACCAATTAAATGTCCTTCTGTTTTCCCTTTTTTCCACTGCTCCCACTCTGATAAAGGTTTTATTATTCCAGGAGCTTTATCTTTTGTTACAAACTTTAAAAAAAATTCTTTATTGAAATTTAAAACATCATCCATATGGAATCCTACCATTCCTGTTTTTGCAAATATTGCCAGATGATAAGAAGTCATATCAGACATACCCATAAATGGTTTGGGATTATGAGTTATTAGTTCGTAGTCTAAATACTCTAAAACAGAAATTGCTGAATAACCACCAGTCTGGGCTATGATGGCTTTAATATTTTTATCTGCAAACATGGAATTTATATCATCAGCCACTTCTTTTGGACTCCCAGCCATCCACCATCTTGTTTGATCTATTGTCTTACCTTCTTTAATCCTAAAACTCATCTGTTCAATTATTTTTTTACCACGTTCATAATTCCCTTTAAATGAGGGTAAAATAGGTAAAGATGAGGCAACAATGCCAATTGTGTCTCCAAGGGTTAACTTAGGAGGTTTAACGATTTTCACCCTTGCAGTGTACAAAAAAATCTCGCCCCTTTAAAGAGCGAGATTTAACTTTTCCTAAAAATTTAGGAATAATTACTTTGCACAAATCTTGCAATCACCCATGTGGGTGGCTGCGATATAGACGGCTGATACCCCAACCAAAATATAAACAATATTGGTCAGACCCATTCCACCAAAAATTGTTTCCACCAGATTTAGATTAAAAAGGGCTACCAAACCCCAGTTCAAACCGCCAACTACCAAAAGGGTAAATGCAACCATATGAAGTGCTTTCATTTATTTAATCACCCCCTTCTATATCCAGTGTACTCACAAAGGAGTTTTTTAATCAAGATACAACTAGTTTACATAGTTGTATCAAGAGGTTATGATTTTAGAATGCTTAAAAAAGCTTCCTGGGGAATCTCTACTCTACCCACCATTTTCATTTTCTTTTTTCCCTTTTTCTGTTTTTCCAAAAGCTTATCCTTGCGGGTTCTATCTCCGCCATATAATTTGGCTGTGACATCTTTTCTAAATGGAGAGATTGATTCTCTGGCTATAATAGTTCCACCTATAGCTGCTTGAACGGCTATCATAAAATTTTGCCTGGGTAAAACTTCTTTTAATTTCTCAACAATTTTTCTGCCATAACTTTCAGCTTTTGATTTAAAAACAATTTGAGACAGCGCATCTACTTTTTCCCCTGCCACTAAAATATCTACTCTAACTGCTTCCACTTCCCTAAATTCTAAAAATTCCCAATCAAGGGAGGCAAACCCAGATGAAACTGATTTTAACTTATCATAAAAATCAGTCACCATTTCAGAAAGAGGCATTTGATAAGAAAGTTCAACCTGCAGCCCAAAATGCTGCATATTTAAAAACCGACCCCTTTTATCTTGTACCAAATCCATTGCTGGACCAATATAGGTTTGGGGGATGAATATTTTTAAAACTACCCAAGGCTCTTTAATGCTTTTCATATTCATGGGATCAATTTCTGATGGGTTATGGACCATCAGCCCATTAATTTCATACTCCACAAAGGGAATAGTAGCAATCAAATCTACATTAAATTCCCCTGATAACCTTTCCTGCACTACCTCTGCATGAAGCAATCCTAAAAATCCACACCTAAACCCATTTCCCAAAGCCTGTGAGGATTCTAGCTCATAAGTGAAAGCGGGATCATTTAACCTAAATTTTTCTAAAGCTTCTTTAGCATCTATATAATCTTCTTGATCTATAGGAAAAAGCCCTACAAACACCATTGGCTTAACTTCTTTGTATCCAGGCAATGGTTGTATATCGTTTTTGTCTTCCGATATTCGATGACCGATGTTCGATAAACTTGTTATTGTATCTCCTACCCTAACTAAATCTGACTGCTTGATTCCAGTGGCTATATAACCTATCTCTCCACTTTTCAATCTATCATTGACAGTCAGTTGTGGGGCAAAAAAACCTGTTTCTAAAATATGTCCCTCCGACTTAGTCTGTAAAAAAGAAATTTTGCTGTTAACGCTTGGTGTAATACCTTCCACTATTCTAACCTGGGCTATCACCCCTTTGAAGCTGTCAAAAAAAGAATCAAAAATTAAAGCTTTAAGAGGTTTTTCTATTTCCTGTTTTGGAGCTGGAATTTTAGTAACAATTGCCTCCAATAGTTTATCCACCCCAACTCCTGTTTTTCCGGAAACCAGGAGTATCTCCATATCATTAAATCCAAAAGATTCTATTAATTGTTTTTTAACATTTGCCACATCGGCATTCGGGAGATCTATTTTGTTCACAACCGGAATTAATGTTAAATTTTGCTCCATGGCAGCTAAACCATGAGCTAAGGTTTGAGCTTGTACTCCTTGTGTTGCATCTACCAAAAGTATCGCTCCTTCCACTGCTGCCATTGCCCGGGACACTTCGTAGCTAAAATCAACATGGCCTGGAGTATCTATCAGATTCAAAATATATTCTGAATCTACAAACTCTAAATTCGAAGCACGAAATTCGAAATTGTTTTTGTCGTTTAGATTTTGATCATTGGAATTTGTTTCGGATTTAGGATTTCGATATTCGTATTTTAATCTAACAGGGGCAAGTTTGATAGTAATGCCCCGCTCACGCTCTAATGCCAAACTATCTAAAAGCTGAGGCTGCATCTTATCTTTGGGAACAGTGCCTGTAATTTCAATAAGTCTATCTGCTAATGTAGACTTTCCGTGATCTATATGCGCTATAATTGTCACGTTACGAATATTCATGCGGGTATTGTATCAAAGGGAATCAGGAAATATCTCTTTTGACTGCAGTTTTCCTTGAAAGTTACCTATTCTTTTTAATAAATCTGCATAAGTGGTGAGTTCTTTAACTCTCATAAACCAAACTAAACTTACATAAACTGACAGCGCAAAAACAGAAGAAAATCCAGTTAGAATCAAAAGATTAATGGTTCTGGTAGTATCAAATATAACTTGGTCTAGCAGCTTGATGGGCACATATAAAGCCACACCCATAATGACTGTGGCCATGAGCATCTTTAAAAATGGCACTAGCACTTGATTTAGGGAAAACCTGCCCACTCTAAAATGTAATGTCCAAAAAAGCAAAACTGCAGAAACTATGGCAGAGATAGAGTTTGCCAGGCCAATGCTCCATACATCCAGATGCAGCATTTGAATAAAATAAACACTCAGTAAAATATTTAATCCAACTACCAGAAAAGAAACTGTCACTGGAGTTTTGGTATCTTTCATAGCATAAAAACCTCGCACCAAAAGTAAAGAGATGGCTTGAGCAGAAAGCCCAATAGATAAATAGGCTAGCGTTGCCCCTGTTAAAACAGTTGCTTCCCAATCAAATTGAGAAGCACCAAAAATAAGCCTAACTACTGGGATTCTAATCACAATCAAAATAGCTGTAGCAGGGAGTGCCAAAAATAAAATTTGGTGCAAAGTGGTAATCAAGGTAATTTTAAATTCTTCAATTTTTCCTCTAGCTCTTTCTGCAGATAAAACAGGAAGTGCAGCCTGTGACAAAGTAGCTCCAAAAAGCCCAATTGGTACCACTTGTAAATGTTGGGCAAAGGTAAGATAGGTGACAGAACCTATAGTTGAAAGTGATGCTAAAGCCAGCCCCACAGTTTCATTAATCTGTTCTGCAGCTAGTCCAATGGTTCTAACGCTCATCAGTTTCACAATTTCTTTTACTCCAGGATGGAAAAATTTTGGAGGAAATTTAAACCTAAAACCAAGTGAATAAACTAAAGGAAACTGGATTATTGCATGTAAAAATGCCCCAATGATTACCCCAAAAGCAGCTCCCCTAATTCCCATTGAATCAGATAAAAAAATAATTCCTATAATTATCCCTAAATTATAAAAAACAGGAGCGAATGCAGGCACCACAAACCTTTGGAAAGATTGAGAGATACCCACAAAAAAGGAACCAAACACTAAGATTATTTGCCCAAATAAAATAACTCTGGTTAAAGAAACTACTTGAGCTTGGCGCTCTGAATCAAAACCAGGTGCGATGATAGAAGAGATGATGGGGTGGGCGAAAATAAATATTAAAATAGTAACGCCTAAAAATAGGGCTAAACATAAATTCAAAATGGCGCTGGCCATCTCAAAAGCATCGCCCTTGCCCTTATTTGCTAAGCTTTCTGTAAAAACAGGAATAAAAGCCACCGATAATGCTCCTAAAATAATAATTTGAAATATCAAATCTGGCAACCTGAAAGCAGCCCAAAAAAGATCTATCTTATCTGGGGCAAAAACATGAGCAAGCAATCTATCTCTAATTAATCCTAAAATCTTAGATAAAAACATAGTGGCCATAATAATGGAAGCACCAGATAGAATTGAAGTTTGGCGGGAGTACAAAAGAGACAAAATATTTTTAACCATACTAAACTAGTATAATAGCTTTCTTGCTTGATAAAAAGGTAGCAGCATGCTAACATATCGAGCATGCCAATTCTTAAATCAGCTATTAAAAAGGTCAGGAAAGATAAGTTAAGAACAATTCGCAATAAAAAGCGGGAAGCTAACTTAAAAACTTTAATCAAAAAGGCACGTTCCTCAAAATCTGCCAAAGATTTATCAGCTGTTTTTTCAGCCTTGGATAAAGCCGCTAAAGTTAAATTAATTCACCCAAATAAGTCTGCGCGGCTTAAATCAAGATTATCAAAAAAGTCCAAATGAAGTATACTTAGGACATGCCTGCCAAAAATCCAAAATTATCTATTCGCCTAGATTTACTTCATCCACAAGGAAATCCCCAAAGTTTAACTGCCAGAGCAGTAAAATGGCTTCTTTCCTCAGGCAGATATATCTTTATTTTTGTAGAAGCTTTAGTTTTAATTGCTTTTTTTACCCGGTTTAAATTAGATGCAGATTTGGCAGAAAGAAAAGAATCAATTGAGCAAAAAGTACCTTTTATTGAAAGTTTAAAGCCATATGAAACAGTGATCAGGCAAACACAACAAAAAATCTTAAGCGTTAAATCCTTTTACTCTGAGTCTCCTGATTACGCAAAAGTGCTCAGTGAACTTGCCAATCTGATTCCCCTTCAAGTAACAATCTCAAATCTAAATATGACCAAAGATATATCCAAAGTTAAAATCCAAATCAATGCAGCCTCCCAGTCAAATAACGGTCTATTAGGTTTTATGACTGCTTTAAAAAGGAGTAATAATTTTTCAGAGGTTAATCTTTCTAGCATTGGCCTGGAAGCAAATACTATCAACTTTACTATTACCGCCACCAGTAATTTGTCTAAACAATCTATATGAAAAATCAGTCAACCATTTATTCCCGCTATTTTACCTATATCAAACCAATTAGCAAATTCCCCATTATTAAAACTTATGGCTCAACAATTTTCACCCTTCTAATCATGATTATTTTCATCTTTTTTGCCATCAAACCAACTATTGAAACTATTTTAGTCCTGCAAAAGAAATTAGAAAATTATGATGAAATACAAAAAAAGGTTGAGCAAAAAGCCAATGATTTATCCCAAGGGAAGCAAAATTATGATAATTTAGATGAAAACCTTAAGATCAGATTACAAAATGCTATCCCTGATTCTGCAGATATCAGTTCTATCATTTCAAATATTGAACAGATTACCAAAAGCCATAACGCTTCAATCTCTGCCATCCAGATCCAACCAATAATTCTAACTCCCAGAGATGAAAAGATAGTGGGCACTTTAGCTGAGGTAAATTTTACTGTTAATATTGAAGGATTTTACCCTGGCCTTGTTGCTATCTTGCAAGATTTAAGGTTAAGTAGTAGGTTGTTCTCAATAGAAAACCTAACCATCAATAAGCTTACGGAAGGATCAGGGTTAATTTTATCTATTTCAGGAAAGGCCTATTACATAAAGTAAAATGACAACCAAAAAAGAGTGGCTGATTGCTACCATCTTAACTTTTATCACAGTTTGCGCTTGGGTTATATTTGATATATTGCATACCCGTTCCCAGGTGGAAATACCGCCTAATTTACAACAGGTTATTGAACCAATTAATCCCAATTTTGAAACGGCAGTTTTTGAATGAAAATTATATTACAAAAATTTTCTAAATTTAGGATCCCTACCTTCTTAGGTTTAGGGATCATCTTAGCCGGAATTATCACCGGAGTTTTCTTAATCTTAAAAGACCAGCAGCCATTTTTTGCCAAAGCTGATCTTAATTTTAAACCTGAACCAATTGTTACTAATATTTTAAGTGATTCTGTTACTATTTCATTTAAAACTGAAGCCTCTATCCCTGCTTTTATTAACTATGGAATTAATTCCATAGAAGAAAACGGAACCCGTGATGATAGAGATACTGATAAACCTCCTGCGCCGCGACAAATTCATTATTTTACCATTAAAAATTTACAACCTGATACAGCTTACCAATATAGGGTTACTGTTGGAAAGAGTAAATTTGAAATACAACCTCCTTTTAAAACTGCTAAGGCAGAAACGCTACAGAATGGCTTCAACCCCATTATTGGAACTGTTTTATCAGGTAATACCCCTTTAAATGAAGGTCTTGTTTATCTTACTATAGCTAACGCCAAACCCCAGTCAGCTTTAGTGAAAAATAACGGCAATTTTTTGATTCCTCTTACCTTTATCCGAAAAGAGGATTTATCAGATGTTTTAGTACCTGAAGATAAAACTCCTGCTAAATTAACTATTATCTCTGCCGAGGGGGAAGCCATGGTTTTACTCCCTTTAAAAGCTGATAGTGATATTCTTGATGCTATACGATTAGGTGATAAACTAGACCTGACTGACCCCAACCCATCACCTACCCCAGACATTTCACCAAAAGAAATCATAACTTTTGATTTAAATGGTGATGGTCAAATAAATGCAGCAGACAATGCCATCATTTTAAAAAATTTTGGCAATAATCCAAGTAATAAAAAGGCTGATTTAGATGGTAATGGAAAAGTAGATAATGAAGATTTAAAAATAATGGCTGAAAAAATCAGTGAGCAAAATTAAAGGAACTGATTGATTAATATAAATTCTGCTTGACCCATCTCTAACTGACCCGATTTAATTTTAAAGTCTATTTCTAAAGTACTTTTGTAAAGATTTTTAATTTTTTCTTGATCAAACCTTTTTCTTTGCCTCATCAATTTTTGTGCAACAAATGATGGAGCATTTTTTGGAGTAACTACTAAATTCCTCAGTAGATAAAATATCATGGTGATAAAATATTGGATCTCAAAACCTGCCTCTTTTAATTTTTTTAATTCTAAGTGGGCTTTATCCTCACCACTTGCTAACATATCTAAAAAGGAGAAAATAGACCTTTCTTTTTTCTCGGGAAAAAATAAAACCTGGCCATTTTTCTTAAAGTAATCAAAAATAGGTTTTTTCTCTGTAATCTCATGGTCAAACCAAACTATTAGATTAGTTGGTAGTGGATTGATAGTGGGTGGTTGAAAATTCTCATCTGGATTTTCTAAAATAACCAATCTTTCTCCCTGCAGAAGTGGCATGGTGGTTAAACTGGCCAGAATCTCTTCTATATTTGACCCTTCCTCAAAAACCACTACATTACTCCCATCAAATTTAGCTTTATCCTGCAAAAGTTTTTTTCTGGAAATTACTTTAGCGCTCCCGTGCAGAAGAAGTAGCTGCATTTTTTATATCCTCCTCAAATACTCTTTTAATATATTGGTGGATGGTTGTAAAGTCATCATCTTGAGAAATTAACACATAAGCTCCACCATAATCTTGGGATGAAGGATGAAAGAAGATGGAATCATCTAAAACTATAGAATGGGTTTGTTTTAAATCTTTGGTTAGTTTAAAAAACTCGGTAGCATCTTTTAAAGAAATGTCTGTATCTATGTTTTTGCCTAAAACTTGCAGTAAATCCCCTAATTTTTTAGGGTTAGTTAATGTCTCAACTGATAAAACTTTATCTCTAATTGCCTGGATGACTTTTTCCTGTCTTTTTGATCTGGCAAAATCTGATCCTTCTCCACTGGTACCATGCCTTGAGCGGACAAACTTTAAGGCAGTTTCTCCATCCATTAAGTTTAAACCTTTATCAAAATAAAGATGCTCATATCTACAAGAAAAATATTTTGCTCCCTGGTCTTCTTGGGCAGAATCTGTAGCAATGCGCCCTTCTGGAGAAATAAACACTTTTCTTATGCCAGCTTCTATATTTAATGCTTTTGCCTCATCTTCTGAAAAATCTTTTTCTTCTTCTTTATAACCGCAAAGGTCATTTTCTTTGCCGGTAATGGGGTAATTGTAATCATCAAAGGTTTTGGAAACCTCAACCTCTATCCCCCCCATAGCATCTATCGCTTCCACAAAACCATGAAAATCAATTCTTAAGCTATATTGAATTGGCAAACCTATAACATTCCCTATTACAGTTTTGGCAAAACTTAAGCCGTTTCTGTCTTTTAAACCTGTTTGATAAACTGCATTTGTCTTAGATTGTAAAGCAGGCAGCCAAAGATCTCGGGGAATAGAGATCAGATGCAGCTGTTTATTTTTTAAATCATAAGATCCTACTAAAATTGTATCTGTTAGGGTTGCTCCATCGTGTTTGCCTCCTGCCATGCCTAAAAGTAAAACATTAACCCTGCCTTCATCTGAGGCAAGGGAGGTACCTGTAATAATTAAATTGACAACAGGTGAAGAGCCAGAAAAGGTAGATAAAAAAATAGCCAAAAAAATCAGGGCTGAAATTACTAAACCAATGGGTAAAAATTTCCTTAAAATTTTTCTAAAACGTTTAGTTTTAAGATTACTTTTTTCTCCTAATTCTAAATCTATCCTTCTCACAAATTCTACCTTTCACAAACCTCAATTATTTTAATAAACTCCTGCGGATCTAAAGAAGCTTTCCCAATTAAAAATCCACTAATATTTACTTTTTCGATAAAACTTTTGGCATTGTCTGCATTAACACTTCCTCCATATAAAACTTCTAAATCTGGGCCTACTTTCTCCTTTAAAGCACCTGCTACATTATTAGCATTTTCTGGAGTATCAGGATTTCCACTGCCTATGGCAAAAACTGGCTCATAGGCTACTAGCTTACAACCTTCTGGTACTAGCGTTTCTAAATTTTGAACACAAACTAAAGGGATAATCTGATTATTTAAAGCCTCTGATGTTTTTTTACTAACCACTTCATCTGATTCAAAGAAATTCTCTCTTCTTTCAGAATGCCCTAGAATTGCTAAATTAACCATTTGCCCTAAAAGCTCTGCAGCTTCCTCACCAGTATATGCACCAACTCCATAGGCTGATAAATCTTGAGCCCCCACAGCCATATTAAAGTTATTCACTTTTATTTCTTTGGCTACCTCAGAAAGGCAAGAAAAAGTTGGGCAAACTACCACATTTAAAGCATCACTTTGAGGCACTTTTGGTCCCACCTTAGATATCCAATCCAAAGCTTCACTAATAGTTTTATTACTTTTCCAATTAGCAATAATCCAAATAGTTTTATTGTTTTCCCCACCATCCATATTTTTTTAAGTCTATCATGAAACCAGAAGATACTTCCACACCTTCAGTTTTAAGGAGGTTCAATTTTGTAATAAGCTCAGTAAATCTTGTTTTGAAGTAACCCCAATTTTTCTGCCAACTTCTTTACCGTCTTTTTCAATAACATAAGTAGGGATACTCATTACCCCATATTTAGAAGATATTCCAGGTTTTTCATCCACATTAATCCTTTCAATTTCAATCTTACCCTCAAGCTCTTTTTCTATCTCATCGATAATAGGGTTCATAATCTTACATGGACCACACCAAGGGGCCCAGAAATCTAAAAGCTTAACCATAGACGAGTATCATAGCACAACAATTTCATTTAGAAAATATGTTAATATATGCTCCGTTATGCCCTCTACTTCGACTACTCTCAGTACTAATAGTCTTCTGGATGATCTAAACCCACAGCAACAATTAGCAGTAAAACAAATTGAAGGGCCTGTTTTAATCTTGGCTGGAGCAGGATCTGGTAAAACCAGAGCTTTAACTTATCGTGTGGCTTATTTAATTAAAGAAAAAAAAGTTGCTCCGGAAAATATCCTGGTAATGACTTTTACAAATAAGGCCGCTGGTGAAATGATTGACCGAATTCTCAAACTCCTCAACTACAACCTACAACCTATAACCTATAACCTACCCATGATGGGCACTTTTCATTCTTTTTGCGCCAGAGTCTTAAGGCGTGATGGCAAAGAACTAGGACTGCCCCCAGGATTTGCTATCTACGATGAGTCTGATGCGCTAGATGCTATCAAAGAAGCAATGGGAAATCTTAATATTCCTACCCAAAAAACTTCTCCCTCTGCTGTCAGAAATACTATCTCTTCTGCAAAAAATGAGCTGATCTCTTCTTTGGAGTATCCAAGATATGCCAGAGGTTATTTTCAGGGAATAGTGGCCAAAATATATCTTGAATATCAAAAGATTTTAGAGAAAAATTATGCTTTGGATTTTGATGATCTATTGCTTTATACTATCAAACTTTTCCAAACATCTCCTGCTATCTTAACCCGTTATCAAATTAAGTTCCAATATATCTTAATAGATGAATATCAAGATACAAACCCTGCTCAATATTTAATTTCTAAGTATTTGGCAAACCGCCATAAAAATATTTGTGTAGTTGGGGATGCTGCACAATCGATTTACTCATTTCGGGGAGCAGATTTTAGAAATATTGTTAATTTTGAAAAAGACTATTCGAATTGCAAAATTTTTAATCTGGAACAAAACTACAGATCTACTCAAAATATTTTAGATGCAGCTACTTCTGTTATTTCTAAAAATAAATCTCATCCTATTTTGAAGCTCTGGACAGAAAAAAAGCAGGGAGAAAAAATAGAAATAGTGGAAGTTAGAAATGAGGTTGAAGAGGCCTTATTTATCATTAACCACCTCCGAGGTGAAAAAATGCGCTTACACCTCGGAGGTGTAGCCGTACTTTATAGAACAAATGCCCAATCCAGATCTTTGGAAGAACAATTTTTAAAATCAGGCGTGCCTTATAAATTAGTCGGCGGGGTAAGTTTTTATCAAAGAAAAGAAATTAAAGATGTGCTTTCGTACTTGCGGCTTATGCAAAATCCTAAGGACTCAGTTTCTATAAAAAGAGCAGAAAAGATTGGCAAAGGCAGGCTGGCAAAACTAATGGAACTTTATGCAGAAATATCTGTAAATTTGGATCAATATTCTACCTTAGAACTGTTGGACAAAATTTTAGAAAAAACAGGTTATTTAGCTTACCTTGATGATAGCACAGAGGAGGGAAAAGGAAGAGTGGAAAATGTTAAGGAGCTAAGATCTGTAGCTGAGGAATTTCCTAATTTGGTAGACTTTTTAGAAAACGTGGCTTTAGTAGAAAATGGATCTAATCCCCGTAAAAAAGAGGACCAGGATGCAGTCACTTTAATGACTCTGCATTCTGCTAAAGGATTAGAATTTCCTACTATTTTTATAGTAGGCATGGAGGAAGGATTATTCCCACACTCCAGAGCAATGCTTGATATGAACGAGCTAGAGGAGGAAAGAAGGCTTTGTTATGTAGGTATCACCCGTGCTAAAGAAAAATTATTTTTAACTTATACTAGAAACAGGCTTTATTTTGGCCAAAGAAGTAATAATTTAGTCTCTCGCTTTTTAGCAGATATACCAGAGCAATTAATTATCTCCAATAGCAAATTCCAAGATCAGGATCAATTTCTAGATGATGTCAGTACTAGTTATGATAGTGAAGATTGGCTAAAGGTTTAATGGAAAGATACTTAGGCATTATCTTAATAATTATTATGACTCTTTTTGCCAAAAACTTTTGGCATAATCCTGCAGTATTAGGTGAAAGCTCTCCCTCCCCCACAGAAACTTTGCCAATTAACCAACCAGTCACTACTGAATCTTCTTTTACAGAAAAGTTAGAGGAAGAAACAGAAATTTTAGCTAAAAAAACAATTTATCAAGATGACCCGGAAACAGAAGCCGGAGAAGAAAAGGTTTTGGAAGAAGGGGGAGATGGCAAAAGAGTCAGGATTATAAAAATTACTTATATAAAACCAGCAAACACCTCGGGGGTGGGCCTTGACTCCTTCGAGGTAAGCCAAAATGAGGAGTACTCAAGAGAAATAGTATCTTCTGAAACTACTCCTCCAAAAGATAAAAAGATTTTACGGGGAACTAAAATTGTCTGGAAAACTTTGGATACTCCTGATGGAGAGATTAGATACTGGAAAAAGATGAGGGTTTATGCTACCCATTATGATTCACACTGTTTGGGTTGTAATGAATGGACAGCTATTGGGATGAGAGCAGGCAAAGGGGTTATTGCTGTTGATCCAAAGGTAATCCCTTTAAGAAGTAAAGTTTATGTACCGGAATACGGTACAGCAGTTGCCGGAGATACAGGAGGAGCAATAAAAGGAAATATCATTGACTTAGGATTTGATGATGCCAGAATAGCAGGCTGGACAGCCAGATTTGTAGATATCTATCTACTTTGAACTTCCCTATTGTAAAAAGATAAAAAATTCTGTTAATATCTGGCAATGCCGAAAAAAGTTAAATCAGTAAAAATAACTGCTAATCCAATTAACAGTAGTACCAATTTTTTAATGGCTTTACCTGAAAGGATAATTTCCTACCGCCCTTCTAAAAAAGTTTCTTTGATTCTTTTGGCTGCTGGTATTTTACTGTTAGCCGTTTTTAAAAAAGAGTGGTTTATTGCAGCAACTGTTAATGGATCCCTAATCACTAATTTAGAAGTACAAATGAAATTAAACCAGCAATTTAAAAATCAGATTTTAACTCAACTGATCAATGAAAAATTAATTTTATCTGAGGCTGCAAAGATGGGGACTTTACCATCTGATGCTGAAATAGATGCTAAAGTAGCAGAGGTAGAAGCAAGATTAGGAGGAACAGAAACTCTTAATTCCCTGCTCGCCCAACAAAATGCCTCCAAAGAAACTTTTAGAAACCAGTTAAAATTAGAGTTAGCAATTACCAAACTATATGAAAAAGAAGCTACATTTTCTGCAGAAGAGCTACAAAAATTTATGGAAGATAATAAAAATGTCTTACAATCAACAGATTCTGCTTCTTTACAAAAAGAAGCATCAGATATGTTAAGGCAACAAAAACTTTCCCAAATCTTTAACCAAAAATTTCAAGAACTTAAAGAAAAAGCAAATATTCAGATTTTTTAGTACAATGGTCGAATGGATTTACGGCCAATTACTGACAAACAAAAATCCCAATATAACAAACTGGTTACCCATGTTATCCAGTCCTGGGAATGGGGGAAATTTCGCAAAAGTTTGGGGATACCAGTTGTAAGATATGGATTATACAAAAATGACAAATTATCAAAAGCATTCCAGCTAACCTTACACAAAATTCCATTCACAGACAAATTTGTAGGTTACCTGCCAAAAGGCCCGTTCCCGAATAAAGATTTGGCAGGGACTCTTGAAAAAATTGGCAAAGAATATCATTGTGCTTTTATAAAACTTGAACCGAATGTAGAGGTTACAGGTAATAGGTTACAGGTTACAGGAAACCTCATTAAATCTCCTAAACCACTTTTTACAAAATACAACTTCGTACTAGATCTGACAAAATCCGAGGAGGAACTTTTAAAAAATATGCACCCTAAAACCAGATACAATATTAAAGTAGCTCAAAAACATGGAGTTAAAGTAGAAGAAAGAGTAGATGATGAAGCTTTCAAAATTTATTTAAAATTATATTTTGAGACAACTAAACGCCAGGGTTATCATGGCCATAATGAAAACTACCACAGAAAAGTTTGGGAAACTTTGAAAAAAGAAAATATGGCTACCTTATTAATAGCCACCCTAAAAAGTGCGCCTCTAACTGCCTGGATGCTGCTCAAATTTAGGGATACTCTATACTATCCATACGGTGGTTCATCGCTTGCCC
Organism: uncultured Gammaproteobacteria bacterium; assembly: GCA_964649615.1. Lineage (GTDB taxonomy): Bacteria > Patescibacteriota > Microgenomatia > Daviesbacterales > UBA10151 > CAZYPW01. The sequence continues at coordinate 35,577 of CAZYPW010000008.1, forward strand.
ATAGAGAAGCTATGGCCAATAATTTAGTAGCCTGGGAGGCTATAAAATTAGGCAAAAAAATGGGCCTTAAAAAATTTGATATGTGGGGAGCATTGAGTTCTGATGCCAACCCTCAAGATCCCTGGTTCGGATTCCATAAATTCAAACAAGGTTATGGTGGAAAATTAGTTGAGTATATCGGCACATATGATTTAGTTTTCAACTGGCCAATTTACATCTTGTTTACAGCTATTGACAAATTGACTCCTTTAAAAATTGCCCTCCTGAAATTGCTAAAAAAGTAAATCACGAGCCACCTTATAACCCTTATTCTTATAAAACTCATCAAAAGACAAAATAATACCTGCTTTATGCTGCTTTGCCAGTGCCAAAATCAAACAATCAAAGGGGGTATGGTGTTTAGAGGCTAATGCGTCAAAGTAGCTGACTGAATTCATAAAATCTTCCTGGGAAACAGCTATTACCAATAGATTAGGGTCCGTATATTGTTGTAACAATTCATTAGTAAGCTGGGGGTTGTTGTAACGCCTTTGAATAGTTGTGGCAGCTTCAACCAAAGCAGAAACAGGAAATAATACCTTTGCTCCACTCTCAATCAACTTCTGTGCTATTTTTAGTGCATAAATGTGGTTGGAATCATTTTCCATCATCTGGGAGATTAAAAAATCAGCATCACAGACACAAACCTGATTATCCATTTTTATTGCCCTGACCCTGCCACATCTTATCTATCTCTTCTAAAGCACTACTCTTTGGCAATTTGCCAGTTTGATATTTTTTACCCAACTCAGCTAGTTTAAGCAAAGACTTTGCAGAGGCATTTTTTTGAGAGCTGGCAGTCTCCAAACCTGCTTCAAGGGCGGCTCTTATGACTTCGGCCTGGCTAGTGCCCTCGCTATCAGCAACCTTTTTTATCCTCTCTTTTATGTACGCTGGTATATACATCATGGTCTTTTGCATTTGCATAATATAATCATTATACCACAAATACCATATATGTCAAGTATATATGGTAAATCAGCTCAATTTTGACTGAAATCTTACAAAGTACACTATTTTATACTACACTAATGCCCATATACACTTGACATGTAGTGTTAAGTAGTATAAGATAGCCTTATGGATAACAAATTACAGCTACTTACTAGGAAAAAACAAAAACTAGACACTTTCAGACCATTACCGCCAGAACTGGTTAAAAATCTTGATGACTGGTTTAAGGTTGAGTTGACCTATACCTCTAATGCCATAGAAGGGAACACCCTTACGAGGGCAGAGACAGCCTTGGTAGTGGAAAAGGGTCTTACAGTTCAGGGCAAAAGTTTAACAGAACATTTAGAGGCTACTAATCATGCCGAGGCATTAGATTATGTAAAAACACTAGTTGGTAAGAATAGACAAGACATAACTGAAAACGACATTTTTGAGATACACAAACTAATCCTAAATAAAATTGAGGCAGAAAATGCTGGAAGATATAGGACACAACATGCAAGGTTTACGCAGTCAGATGTGGTTTTACCAAACCCTGTTAAAATCCCAGACCTGATGCAAGAGTTTATGGTTTGGTTAAAGGGTCGAAACTTAGACCATATAGTTAAAATTGCTGCCGATGCCCATTATAGGTTAGTCAGTATCCATCCTTTCTCGGATGGTAATGGTAGAACTTCACGCCTCTTAATGAATTTACTTTTAATGCAACAGGGATACCCACCAGCCATCATCCGTAAAGAAGACAGGTTAGCTTACATAAACTCTTTAGAAAAGGCTCAAAAAGGGAATGGCTTGGATGATTTCTACAACCTTGTCTATGAGGCAGTTGACCGTTCATTGGATATTTACCTTGAGGCGATTGAGCCTGAGAGGATAAGTGTGGCTGAACCAAGTCCCAAGCAACTTTTCTATACCACAGAGGAAGTGGCAAAGTTACTTCAGGTAGACCCAGAAAGTGTCAGGCGTTATGTTAGAAGTGGAAAATTAAGGGCAGTCAGGTTAGGCGGCAAATTTATCAGAATAGACAGAGCGGACTTAAATAATTTTATAGAGGAACTTAAAAGATAAAAGTGTGGTTTAATTAAATAAAACCATATTTTTCAATCATTTAGCCTCAAAACATTGAAAAATACCTCAAATTTTGACTGAAATCTTACAGCACGTTATAATCAACCAAATTTTTAATCAAATCTTTCAATACACATAATGGATATAACTCTTATAATTTCCAGTGGAATTTTACTTGGCTGCCTCCTTGCTCTTTCCTGGTTTGCCGGATCCGATGCCCCATATGTTCCAACTAAAATGGATTATATAAGAAAAATTTTGAAATTCGCCGGGGTTAAAAAAGGCAGAAAATTTTATGAATTAGGATCCGGTGATGGAAGGGTAGTTATAGCAGCTGCAAAACTGGGGGCTCACTCTATTGGAATAGAGCAGTCTTGGATTCGCGTATTATATTCAAAATATAAATCCAGCAAACTAGCTTCCCACTCGTCAAGTGGGAACGTAGATTTTTATCATGGAAATATTTTTAAAAAATCATACCAGGATGCAGATATTGTTTATATTTATTTACTCAACAAGGGTGTTAATAAATTGGAAGAAAAGTTAAGAAAAGAATTAAAAAAAGGGAGCATCGTAATCATCCAAACTTACCATTTTCCAAATTGGAAACCGTTTAAACAAATAGATCTTTCCAAAGAAATTGATTTTTCCAAAGATATTCAAGGGGCTGGAAACTTTTGGCTGTATCGAGTTTAAAAGCCTAATTTTTCATTAACTAAAATTAAAGTTAATCTTCCCGGAATTTTTTCTTTATTTATTATTAACAGTTTGCTGACTCCACTTTCAACACCATATGCTTTTTTAGCTCTTTCATTCTCTAACGGCAAAACATATTCATAAATTCTCTTGATACCTTCATCAGTATTTTTAACAATTTTTTGTGCTCCTACCACCCAAATTACATTTAATGCTGCATATGCATAAGCTGGTAATTGGCTTCCAGAATTGGAGGCAATTAAGACTTGTCCTTCTTCTGTCACCGCATGAACACTGCCTATTGCATATTGGGACGCTGCTCCCAGTTTATTCATTTCCTGAGCTTGAGTCTGCTGATTCATGGCATAAAGCTTATCTCTAACCGGCTTAAATTTGCCATCTTTTTTATTTATCTCTTCAGATAAACCAATAGTATCTAAAGTGACTGAGGTCATCGTCATTATTTCAGCACCCTCTGGTAAAAGCTTAAGCACCATTTCTTTTGCTTGATTACCATTCTCTGCATATTTAGCATCTATCCCATTTGCCTTCAAAGCTGCAATTGTTTTATCTAAAATAGCTTTATCTGCCAGTTGATTCCATTTATCCATAGGAGATCAGATATTATAACTGAATTATTTCTTTGGGGGAAGTAGTCAGTTGTCTTAAAGCTGTCTTTTCCAAAACAAATAAATCCTCAATTCTAACTCCGCCAAAATCCGGGATATAAATTCCTGGTTCAATTGAAAAAACCATCCCCTCTTTTAAAATATCTTTACTTTTTGGTGACAAAGATGGGTGTTCGTGCACTTTAAGTCCAATTCCATGACCCAGGGAATGTGGAATGGTCGGGAAACCATGAGATGTGATGTATTTTCTTGCTGTCTTATCCACCTCTTTGGCCTTGATCTTCTGCCCGCTTTCTGTTGCTGCCTTGATAAATTCCACTGCCTTTTGTTGAGCTTCTAAAACAATACTGTAAACTTCTTTGTGTTTATCAGAAGGTTTTCCAAAAAATACAGTCCTTGTCATATCCGAACAATAATTCTCAAACTTTACTCCGAAGTCAACAAGGATAAATAATCCTTGTTGTCCTGAGCGACCGGAGGGAGTCGAAGGACCCAGTTTTGTATTTCCAGTTTGATGATGGGGAACTGAGGAATTTTTTCCAAACGCCACAATTGTAGGGAAAGCGATTTCTGCTTCCTGCTTTTTAATAAAATTTTCCAGCTCCTCTGCTATTTCTTTTTCAGTTACCCCAACTTTGATTTTCTTTAAAATATATTCAAAAGCTTGATCGCCAATTTTGCATGCTTTTTCTATTTTGCTTAACTCATCATCTGTCTTTATAGATCTTAAATTATCTACACTAAAATGTTTTATATTTTTAAAATGCTTTTTAAAAAATTTTCCCTCCAAAACAGTTAAATTATCTTCCTCAATCCCCAATTTTTTGATCTCTTTTTTATGTTTTTTTAAAAGATCCTCTGTTGATTTTCCCTGCCCTCTTTGGAAAAGCTCTAAATGAGGCACTTCTTTTTTTATAGCTTCTGAATATCTGCCGTCTGTAATAATGTACCCAAAATTTTCTCCCAAAAAAATATATGCCTCTCTTTCATCCTTGGAAAAATTTGAATACCCTGTCAGATACTCAATATTTGAAACTGAAGAAACAAAAACAGCATCAAGCTTTTCAGTTTTAATATCTTCTCGTAACTTCTGGATTCTTTTTATATACATATTCAAAAACTCAAAGTTCGTAACTCACAATACTTACAATCTTTTTTCCCGCATGTCTGGTCCCAAAAAGTAAGGTTTATTATTTGATCACCCACTGACTTTATCAGCTTTTCCAGTTCTTTAACTTGACTTTCAGAAATGGAAAAAATTTCTGATTTGAATTTTCCTTTTTCATCCGGTTCTATAAAATCTATCACACCCTCATTCATTTTGAACAATCCGTTTTTATACCGATCCAGCAGCAATTTATAAAATACCAGCTGTCTTAAGTAATTATATTTTTTATCATCTTTTGAACCGTCAATTTGAGATCTGGATCTTGGCTTTCCGGTTTTAAAATCATGCACCGATACGATATTGCCTCTGATAACCTCAATCATATCCAGCCGGCCATTTAATATCAGATTATTGGAAAATTTAACACCCTTAATTTGCATTTCGCTTTGCAAATCTTTAGGCCAAGTCGGAATAATCTGATGGAAATAATTAATCAGCACTTTTTTGCCTTTTTCCACAAGCTCTTTGTAGTCTGTCTCTGATAAAGCGCTTTTATCCAAAACTTCCAGATATTTATCAATCAATATTTTCTCATTTATTTTTTTATAATGCCTGGCCTTTATAAAATAATCCAGAGCATTATGTATTGCTGTTCCGAAAATTAGAAATTTATTTTTGACATCAGGGAGAGATACCAAGTTTATAAAAAAATATTTCCAGGGACATTCAAGAAAATTTCCCAAACCGGTAACAGATAAACCTTTCTCCAAAAATAAACTCTGTAGATATTTTTTATTTTTGGCACTGATTTTTATTGGCTTACTGTTTGCAAATAAATCTTTTTTGTCAAAACTTTTTTCAAACTTAACAGTATCAATATACTCAACAAATTGATCATTGATTTCCTGTAAAAACTGACTGGGTAATTGTTCCCTTCCCTCAATTGAAACAGCAGGATAAGTTAAATAAATATTTTTTTTTGCTCTGGTTAACCCAACATACAAAAGCCTTCTTTCATCCTCCAGTTTTTCAAATTCAACCTCTGTTTTAACATTTTCTCCTAAAAATTTCCAGGGAATAGCAATTTTTGCATCTTTCTTCCTGCTGCCCCAACGGCTGTCAAAAAAATTGATAATAAAAACCGTTTCAAATTCCAATCCTTTCGATTTATGAACAGTCATAAGCCTGACTCCTTCATCCAGAGTTTTTTGATCTTTGGTGGAAATTGTTACCTTATGTTTTTTTGAAGTTTCCAAAAGATAAAGAAAATCAGATAAAGAAAACGCAGGATTTTTGTAAGTATTCTGTTTTATCTGATTAAAAAGTGCGGTTAATTTATTTAAAACCTGATACCTGTCTGACTTTGATAAAATATCCTTCATCAACCCTGATTCATCAATTATTTTTACAAATAAATCATCAAAAGGAATATTTACAGAAAGTGTAATCCAACCCTTATAGGTTTGTAGAAAAAGTTTAAATTTCTCATTTTTTTCTAGTGCGGAAATAAAACTAATCTTCTCTTTTTTGGCAAAATGAATTGTTTTATATAAATCAAAAGGGTCAAAGCCCAAAAAATCTATCTGCATTACCCTGGACAGATAATACTCATCAAAAGGACTTGCCAGAGATTCCAGTATAAGGATTAATTTTTTTATCTGGTCAGATTCCAGCACATCGTCATCTGATGAAATAATAAACTTGATTCCCTTTTTGTTTAAAACCTCAACTAAAGGAAATAGATCGGCATTTCTTCTTGCTAAAACCGCGATCTCCGAAATATTGGCTCCCTTTTTAATCAGGTCTTTAATTTCTTCTCCAATATATTCATATTCCAAATTATAATCAGATAATTTGACTACTTTTATTCTGGAACCTGTTTTTTTATTATTAGATGTTAAACGAACGGAAGGCAAAATATTGGCACTGATATTTTTTTCAATTAGTGATGTGGCTGCATCCAATATAGTTTGATATGACCGGTAATTTTTCTGCAAATTTATCATTTTTGCCCTCTTATATAATTTTTTAAAAAACAAAAAATTCTCTAAAGATGCGCCCTGAAAACGGTATATTGCCTGACTGATATCTCCCACCACAAATAAATTGGGATTATCATAGTAGGAAGAAATCAGTTCAACCAGTTTATTTTGGGCAGAATTTGTATCCTGGTGTTCATCTATCAAAATATATTGATACTTTTCTTGAAGACGTAAAAGGAGATCTTTTTCTTTCTGCAAAACCTTCACCGCTTCAATCAGCATATCGCTAAAATCATATTTCTTCTCATCAATCAAAGTTTGCTGGTATAGAGTAAATATCTTTAAAAATTCGCGGCATTTCTCAATATCTTTTTTTAAATCAATATATTTGCCTTTCATCTCCCCTTTATATTTACCTTTTTCATGATATAAATCGGGAGCAGAGACAAACTCCTCCTGCCATTTGTTGATAGCTTCTTCTAATCTTTTGTGACTGATCCCTTCCTTTTTTAAATTGTTAATTGAGGATAAAATATCGCGGATGTAATAGAGAGAATCTCCAAAGGGGCGCAGAATTTTAAAATCATCTTTTTCCAGTAACCTTTCCAAAATCTCCAGTTGTTCAATCTCTGTAATTGACTCTGCTGACAAAAGATAGGGGAATTCATCAGGATAATTTTTAATAATGTCATTAGCAAAAGAATGAAATGTTGAAATCTCAACCCGAAATGCAGGCGTTCCGATAATTTCGGCAAGCCTTTTTCTCATCTCATATGCTGCCGATTCGGAAAATGTTAAAGCAAGAATATTTTCAGGGTTGACTTGTGTCTTAAGTAAAATATTTGCAATCCTAACAGTCAAGATTTGGGTTTTACCTGTACCAGGACCGGCAAGCACCATCACAGGGCCCTCAATTTCATCAACTGCTTCTTTCTGCTGAGGATTTAAATTTTTGTATGCAAGTTTAAATTCATTTGTTATCATCTGTCTTAGTTTCTAATAATAAAGTTTCTGCTTCTAAAGCTTTTATTTCAGGCAAAGAAGCTCCCATTAGACCCTGCAGATCTCCATACATCCCAACTGTATTATCAATTACTTTCTGAATCTGTTTTTCTCTTTTAGCCCAAACTCTTGTATAAAGCTGTTTTTCAGATTCTAAATCCCCTTTCATGCTACTGAAAGCTTCAATTATTGCTTCAAATCGCTGCCTGAATTCATTTCCGCAAAGATAGGAATATAAAATTTCCATTTTGCTGTTTTTATCGACAACCGAAAGTTTACTCTTGGCAAGTTCCAACAGACTATTTCTTATAAGTTTTGCTAAAGACAAAAAAGCATCAAAACTTGCAATATGTACACCATCTTTGGTATCAAAATTCTTTATTCCCTCAGGTAGAATGCTGGAAATAATTATTGCAACGTCTGCTTTCGAGGCTCTCTGATCATCTTTCAATTTCTGTATCCACCCTTCAGTCCAATTTTTAGTCCGTTTGCTCTCCCAGATAATAGCTCCGCAAATTCTTCCATTTGAATCTTGTACTCTTTGTATAACATCCGCCCCCACAATGCCCTTTGGAACAGGAATTATTTCATCTGAAGGGAATTCTTTTTTTAAAATCTCTTCCAGCTCAAGTTCCATAACTTCCCCCTGTAGCTGCTGTGAACCCAAAGAGGCTTTTCTTTGTGCTTCTTCAAGAGATTTTTTCATCGCTTCCATCTGATTCTCGTATTCTTTTTCTTTCAAATGAAACTTTTCTGCAACTTCTGTTTCAGTTTTTTCCTGAATTTTTTTTCTTTCTTCGTCAATTTGTCTTTGCTTTTCCAACTCCAGATTTTTTTCTTTTTCTTCCAGTTCTTGAGTTTTCTTCCGCAGTCCCAGCTCATATTCTCTGGCTTTTTCCAACTCTTCCTGCTGTTTTTTTACCCTTTCTTCTAAAACTGATCTTTCTTTTAAATCCTGTTCTTTAATTCTCTCTTCCAGTTTTAATTTTTCGTTAATCCATTTTTTATTAAACTCATCCCTTAATGACTGCTTTATTTTATCCTCAAGCTGACCTTTAAGGGCCTCGTCAACAGATATTTCTTTTTTACAGTTCGGACAAATCAAGATAGCTGCGCTCATAACGTGGGTATTTTACCATGATCAAAATTGTTAAGATATATCCTATGGTTAAAATATTTATAAAAGTTTTACCTGCTTTAATTTCATGGGCAATTTTTATCTTTGCAGTTTTATACATTCCTTATCCGGAAACTTTAACTCAAGCAACAATTTTCCAAATACTCGGATTTTTTATCCCCTTATTTTTAGCAATCACTTTAACTTTAAACATTTTTTTAAAAAATATCTTTATATCTTTTTCAATTTCTTTAGGAATAACTATGCTACTGCTTCTTAAAGCTTTAGGTTCCCTAAATTTGGTTACTGGGATTTTAACAATTATTTCTGTAGGGCTGCTTATTAGTTATTTTAGAAAAATAAAAAAGCATAAGTTGACTTTGGAATCAAAGATACCTAAACTCAAATCTTTTTCTAGACAAAAATCTTCTTGACTTTCGTATTTTATTTGGGTAATATAAATCCATGCCCCTTAGAATTAAAATAACTAGAGATTTGTTAAATAAATTTTATTGGGATAAAGATTTATCTATATATCAAATTGCTCCCATTTTAAAATACCATCCAGCAACTGTGGCAAAAAAATTGCATGAATTTAACATTACTATCAAAACACCTACTGAAAGAACTATACTCTCTAAAAATAATCTTAAAGATTTATATTTAAAAGAAGGGCTATCTACAAATCAAGTCGCTAAACAACTAAAATGTAGTGTTAAAACTGTCAGAAGAGGAATGAGAATATACAATATTTCTCTTCGTCCTCTGAAAAGAATTACCATAGAAAAAAAGATATTGGAAACTCTTTACTATAAAAGTAATCTCTCGTTACAAACCATCGGGAAAAGGTATAATCTGACGCCATCTGGTGTTCTAAGGAAAATGAGAAAATATAATATCCGCTTAAAAACTAGTTGGGAAAATAATACTATTCATCCCAAAATACCTTTTAATGGTTCTTCTGAGGAAAAAGCTTATCTTATCGGCTTTAGATTGGGGGATTTAGGAGTAAAGCAGAAAAGTAAACGTACTGGTTCTATTGTAGTCAAGTCTAACACCACAAAACTTGAACAAGTTACTTTGATGAAAAATCTATTTTCTTGTTATTCCGCCGTTTGGATCAGTGGGCCCAATATCAAAGGAGTATTCCATTTTACAACACTTTTACATCCCTCATTTGATTTTTTAATTCCTAAGAATGATTGTATACCAGATTGGATCAAAAACACCAAAAAGCTTTTTCTTGCTTTTATAGCTGGGTACACGGACGCAGAGGGTAATATCGGAGTGTACGGTGGAAGAGCTCGTTTTAGAATTGGATCATATGACATAGGTATCTTGAGAAGTATAAATGATTTCTTTGCAAAACTCGGCCTTAGAACTATCCTAAGATTAGAGCAACCAAAAGGTTTCATTGATAAACGAGGTGTTATACATAACGGAGATTTTTGGCGTGTATGTATAAATGAAAAGAATTCCCTGTTAAAAATTTTTGATTTATTAATTGTTTACATGAAGCATCAAAAGAGAATAGCAGATTTGCTGAAAGCAAGAGTTAATATTCTACAAAGAAATCATGCTATAATCCAGGCATGAAGAAGTATTTTGTTACTACGCCTATTTATTACGTAAACGATGTCGCACACATTGGGCATGCTTATCCTACCGTAGCAGCCGATGTTATAACTCGTTACTGGAAATTAAAAGGATACGACGCTAGACTTCTAACAGGCACTGATGAACATGGAGCAAAAATTGCCGAAGCTGCCAAAAAACATGATGAAGAACCAAAACAATATGCTGATGAGATTTCTGAAAAATTTAAAGAGGCTTGGAAAAAACTAAATATTAATTATGCTAGATTTATTAGAACAACTGACGAAGATCATATAAAAATTGCCCAAGATTTCTTGCAAAAACTTTATGACAAAGGTGCAATAGATCCAAAACCAAGACTTTATAAAGGATTATATTGTATCGGTCACGAAAAGTTTATGTCTCCTGATGAATTAAAAGATGGGCTATGCCCAGATCATAAAACAAAACCTGTTGAGCATTCGGAGGAAAATTACTATTTTAAACTTAGTAACTATCAAGAAAAATTAGAAAAATTAATTGGCTCTGACGAAATTAAAGTAAGACCGATCTCAAGAAAAAATGAGATACTAGGAAAAATAAAACAAGGATTAGAAGATATCTCAATTTCTCGAGCCAACCTTGAGTGGGGAATTCCTCTACCTTTTGATCTTTCTCATACTGCTTATGTTTGGATAGAGGCTTTAATTAATTACTATACTTATGGATCACAAAATAGAATTTGGCCTGCTGATTTACACTTAGTAGGAAGAGATATCGTTTGGTTTCACAGCATAATTTGGCCTGCTATGTTACTGGCCATTAATGAACGGCTACCGAAGGAAATTTTTGGTCATGGATTTTTTACAATTGATGGACAAAAGATGTCAAAGACTATCGGAAATGTAATTCATCCAGATGATTTAGTTGAAAAATATGGAGTTGATGGTACCAGGTATGTTCTACTTGCGGCATTTCCTTTTGGGGAAGATGGTGATTTTTCCTGGGATTTATTTGATAGATTATATAACGCAGATTTGGCCAATGGCTTAGGCAATTTAGTGGCCAGAGTGGCTAAGCTATGTGAACAAAATAATATTACTGCTACAGCGGGACCAGATGTCTGGTGCGCTGATTTGGAAAAATTTATGGGGGAGTTTAAATTTAATGAAGCAATTGCAGTTATTTGGACGCTGATAACTGAGGCCGACCAGAAAGTAAATTTGGAAAAACCCTGGGAGCTGGCGGGTGAAAAAGCCAAAGTAGTTTTGGAGGATTTGGTTAAAAGAATTCAGGCAATTGGTTTTAATTTGCAGCCATTTTTACCCCAAACTTCAGAAAAAATCTTAAAACAATTTTCCGGAGAAATTAAATCAGGTAAACCCTTGTTCCCCCGCATATGATCTTTGTCTCATCAATAAAACTAAATGGGAATATGTCCATATATTATGGAGATCCCAAGAAAGCTTTAGAGAATAGGAAAAGGTTTTTTGGAAAATTAGGAATTAATATAAAGAATGTTGTTGAAGTTAAACAAGTTCATGGTAATAAAGTCCTTCTAGCAGAAGATATTTTAAATTCCACTGCAGAAGCTGATAGTCTCCTCACTAACAAACAAGGGTTCATTTTGATGATGAAGATTGCAGACTGTATGGCAATTGGTTTATATGATCCAAAGCATAATGCTATAGCTTTAATCCACGCTGGATTTAGAGGGCTAGATAATGGGATCATTAAAAATTCCATTGATAAAATGAGGAAAAAATATAAAACTAATCCCAAAGATTTAATTATTAAAATCAACCCATCTATTGGGCCGTGCCATTACCGGATAGACTTATGGAAACAAGCCGAAGAACAACTTATAGATGCAGGTGTCTTAAAGAAAAATATTGATAACCCAAAAATCTGCACTTATGAATCATCAGATTATTTTTCTCACAGAAGGTCAGATGATACAAACACAACTGAGGGCAGGTTTGTTACAATATTCGGATTATGTTAATTGACACACATGCTCATCTTTATTGGTCGGATTACAAACAAGATTTTGATCAGGTTATTCAGCGCTCAATTGACGCTGGCGTAACCACTATAATAAACGTCGGTGTTGATGTTGAAAAATCTAAGGAAGCCCTGCAACAAGTTCAGGGTAAACTAGCAAATATACCCGGTTTAGAAGCCTATTCCACCATCGGAATTCATCCCCATGAAGCTATAAAATACACTCAATCCATACACTTATCATACGACCGTGATATAAATGTACAAAACAATATCAGTAAGGACGTCTCTGAATTGGAAAAAATCTATAATTTGAATCTCGACAAAATAGTCGCTGTTGGAGAATGTGGTCTAGACTATTATTTTAGAGGATTAGATCCTTCGGTCGCTTCACTCCCTAAGGATGACAACAAGATTTTACAAAGACAGCTTTTTCAAGCTCAAATTGATCTGGCTAAGAAACTTAATCTTCCATTAATTGTGCACTGTCGGGATGACCGCTCTCAAAATCCGGAAAATTCTGAAGCTTGGGATGAAGTTTTAAAGATGGTTGAAGACCATCCGACTATTCTTCATTGTTACTCTGGCTTACCACCCACCACCAACCGTATCCTACAAACTACCCACCTTATTGTTTCTTTTGCAGGAACTCTTACCTACCCTAAAAATGAATACTTAAGAGAAGCTGTGAAACTTCTACCCTTGGAAAAAATAGTTTTAGAAACAGATTGTCCATTCCTTCCACCCCAATCCAAAAGAGGCACTAGAAATGAACCATCATCTGTTTTAGAAATTGCCCAACTTATTGCTGATATAAAAGGGGTATCTTTGAAAGAAGTATCAAACCAAACTACAATCAATGTCAAAAAAATTTTTAATATGGATCCTGAAACAAGTTCAGGATGACACTGTGTGTCATTTGCTTTCTGAGGCTAAAATAAGTACACTTAAGAATACTCATGAGGATCATTTTGGCCTTTTTTATAGGTTTTTTATCTTTTTTTTATATCTCTGAGATTATTAAAAGAATCTTAGGCAATGTCAGATATTCTATCTTTGGCATAATCTTTATTATTTTGGGCTTTGCCATAGGTATTTTTGGGGCTAGCTTTTTTCCAGGTGGAGTTAATGTTCTATCCTCATTTTTTCTAATTGGAGCAGGGCTTGGCATAATTACCCATCATCTGCTTTCCAAAAGATTTATTTTATTTGAGATTGTGGAAAAGGAATTTGTTTTAAAACATGAAACAAAAGTAGAAAGGTTTTTGGAAATTTTACCAGGAAGCTTAACTTGGCTGGCCCTCACCTCCCCTATCTGGCTCTCTTTTACCCTGCCTTATGCTGTAGCTTACCTGATTTTGATTGCAGATGTTTATTGGCTGCTGTCCGCTCTGCGGATTGCTATTTTAATCTTAATTGGATCTAAAAAAATGGAAGAAGTTAAAAAAGAAAACTGGCTTAAGCGTTTAAAAGATGACTATCCTACCGGTTTTGAAAAATATTATCACTTAATTTTAGTGCCTACCTATAAAGAAGCCCTTTATATTCTTACTCCTAGCTTTACGGCCATACTGGACTGCGCTTATCCCAAAAATAAAATCTTTCTAGCTGTTGGCTTTGAGGAAAGAGATGATCATAAGAAAATTGAAGAGACAAAAAAATATTTAAAAAAGATAGAGAATAAACTAGCAGGAGTTTTTATCACCGTTCATCCTTATAACCTTCCTGGTGAAGTGGCAGGCCAAGGTTCTAATAAAAACTGGATGATCAAACACCTTGTTCCTCAGCTTGAAAAAAAGGGTGTCAAAATAGAAGATGTTTTTGTGACTACTTTGGATGCAGATTTTGTAGTCTCTCCCCAATTTTTAGCAGGAGCTTTACATAAATATTTATCACAGCCAAAAACGGAAAGGGATAAAAGAACTTTTACAGGAGTATTTTTATACCATAATAATTACTGGCAAACTCCCACCCCTATGAGGCTGATGGCAGCAGGCACTTCCTTTTGGCAACTGGCAGAAATGGTAGGCTCAGATAAATATATGAACTATTCTTCTATGTCTATTTCTTTGAAAGCTTTACTTGATATTGGCGGCTGGATACCAGATAAAGTTAATGATGACAATGGCTTTTATTGGAAAGCTTATTTTCATTTTAATGGGGATTACAGAGTCATCCCCCATTTTCTGCCTCTTTCAGCAGATGCAGTCCAAGATACCACTTTGCTTAGAACCTTCCAAAATCAATATTTACAAATTAAAAGGTGGGCTTATGGGGTTGAACATATCCCTTTTATTGTTAAACAATATTTTACTAAAGAAATTGATTTTTGGGATAAAACAGACAGGGTCCTTTTTAAATTATGGGGAGATTTAAAATGGGGCTTTTTAGCCATCTTTGTTACTTTTGGCAGTTTATTTATTCCCCTGGTTAATCCAAATTTTAAAGAATCTGTGCTATCTGTTAATTTACCAATTGTGTCATCCTGGATATTAACCACAGCTTTTTTCGGGCTTTTTGCCACTATTTATGTCCATGAAAAAGTGGTGCCAAAAAGACCAAAAAACTGGTCCGTCTTTAAAAAGATTTGGTCTTATTTGCAATGGGTTTTAGTGCCAATAATTTTGATCACTATCTCATCTCTGCCTGCAATTGATGCCCAAACCTCTTTAATGTTTGGCAGGAAATTAGAATTTAGAGTTACTAACAAGGCAAGACTTTTAGAGAAAGTATGACAAACTATAACAACAAAGTTGTTGCAAGCTTCGCTTATAAGATAATTTTTTATTTAAATATTATCCCTTTAATTTTTGCAACCATCATGAGTATTTCTATCCCTATTATTTTTAGGATTTTGCCTGAAAAATTACCTTTATTTTATTCTCTAGCTTGGGGGGAAATACAGCTTGCTAGCCATGAGCAGTTTTTTATCCTGCCTGCCAGTATTATCTTAGTTACCTTAATAAACTTATTTTTATCTTGGCAACTGCATCCGAGCCAGATTTTTTTAAAAAAAATTTTACTTGCCTCTTCAGTGATTATTAGTATAATTTTATCTATCACTTTTTTAAAAATAGTATTTATTTTTATTTAAATGGATTTTATATTTCCTGCCTTAATCTCTTTTTTAATTACAGTCTCCTTAATCCCCCTAACAATTCGCTTTGCTAAAAAGTATGGGCTGTTAGATAATCCTAAGATTAGGCCACATCCTGCCCATATTCAACAAAGAATTGTCCCCAGAGCAGGGGGATTAGGTCCTTTTTTTGCCATACTTTTATCCACTTTTATGTTTATTAACTTCAGTATAGAGATCACAGGAATTTTATTAGGGCTTAATATTTTACTTGTAATTGGCCTTTTAGATGATAAGTTTAAAAATTTCTCACCATATATAAGGTTATTTGGCCAATTTATAGCTGCAGTTATGGTTGTTTTTTCTGGAATTAGTATAGATTTTATCACCAACCCCTTGGGGGGAATTCTTTACTTAAATTTTCCCATCACTGTATTTAACCAAACTCTGCCAATCCTTTTTTCAGACTTTCTAGCCATTGTTTGGATTGTTTGGGTGATGAACATGATTAATTGGTCAAAGGGAGTTGATGGGCAGATGCCCTCTATTACTACTGTGGCCTCATTTTTTTTAGGGCTGCTGTCAGTCAAATTAACTCTAGCAGGTGATCCAAATCAAATCAATGTTTCCAAATTATCTTTTATCACCACAGGTGCCAGTTTAGGGCTGCTTATTTTTAATTGGCATCCTGCTAAAATTTTCCCAGGTTTTTCTGCTTCAGCAATTTTTGGTTTTTTAATTGCTGTGTTATCTATTTTATCTGGTGCCAAACTAGCCACAGCTGGGCTAATCTTACTGATCCCTGCCACTGATTTTGCTTATACTTTTATTAGAAGAGTCCTGCAAGGAAAATCCCCAGTCTGGGGAGACCGGGGACACCTGCATCACAAACTTCTGGAGATGGGCCTATCTCATCAGAAAATTAGCTTGTTTTATTTTTTTGGATCTGTTATCTTGGGAGCAGCTGCCTTAAGCCTATCGTCATCTGGTAAGCTGTTCGCTGCAACCTTGCTGGCGGTTGTCATCTTAGGAGGAATTATATGGTTGAACTTCTTTGGGGATTACTTAAAACGTCAAGACCAAGACAGTGGATAAAAAACTTTGCCGTCTTTGCTGCCTTAATTTTTTCTGGAACTTTATTTGATAGAACAAACCAGATTAGATCATTTGAGGCTGTTTTGCTTTTTTGTATCTTTTCCTCTGCTACTTACCTGTTAAATGATGTTTTTGATAAGGAACGGGATAAACTCCATCCTTTTAAAAAAAAGAGGCCGGTGGCCTCAGGATTAATCCCTGCTAATTTAGCAATTATTGTAGCCCTGGGACTGATTGTGATAGGATTGCCTTTAGCTTTCTCTTTGTCTCCAGCTTTTTTCTTTGCCTCTATTACTTACTTAGTTTTACAGCTACTTTATTCCACTTATCTAAAACAAGTGATTTTAATTGATGTTTTAGTAATTGCTGCAGGATTTGTTTTAAGGGTTTACGCTGGGGTTTGGGCAATTGATGCTCATCTTAATGTCTGGTTTTTATTGTCTGTTTCATCTTTTGCCCTGTTTTTAGCCATAGGTAAAAGGAGGTCTGAGCGAACTCTGATGGAAGGCCATGCAGGCCAACATAGAGAAACGCTATTGCACTATCCAGAAAATCTATTAGATATCTTAACTGCCATGTTTGCCAACTCTACCTGGTTAACTTATGCTTTATTCACCTTTTTGCAACCTCCCATTACCGCCCGGGGTGCTGTTAATACCTTTTTAGGAGGGTTTGAATTGCCTTTTACTCAGGCCAAGTTTTTAATGGCCACAGTTCCTGTAGTGGTCTATGCTGTAATGAGATATTTATATATTATTTATGAAAAAAAGGAGGGAGAATCACCTGAGCGAGTTATTTTAACTGATGCTCCACTCCTTGCTGCTGTAGTTCTTTGGTTGGTGATGGTGACTGGAATTATTTATTACCTTGGTGCTTAAAGGAAGATTTTGAAAGACTTAAGGATCTTTTTGTGAATCTAAATCTGAGTTATTTTTAATCATATCTCACTCCTCCCAAAAATTGGGAGATTACCTTTATGTTAAAAGCAGACATTAATTCATTCTATTACTACCTTGTTGCGGAAAACCTATTCTTTGTCCATCTGCTTCAACTTCATCTCCAAACTTAATACCTGCTCTGGCAGACAAAGCTATTGATTCAATTAGATTTCGTATCTGATAAACATCTCTCCTGAAAAGTTTATCAACAAAGATATCAAAACCTCCTGTTAAACTTTTAACATGGATGTGTCCAAAAAATGGACCAGCCGATGCATCTACACAGGCAATATCTGTAGCCATAATAGAAATCACTTCATCAGCCCACAGGCCATAATTTTTCATCCAAATCACCCTCAACTGCTCAATGATCAACTGATCAGGAAACAAAGTTAAAGGGAAAATCTGCTTAAAACGACCTAAAACTTTAGAACTTGTATCTTCTCCGTCAAATGTTCTAACTCCCACTACTTGATCCAGTTGCCAAATTCCGGTTTGAGCAAGGTATCTCATTTTTCACCTCCTTTCCAATCTTCTAAACTTTGATCTAATTTTTCTAAAGTCAGATAAAAACACTGTGCTTCTTTAGCAGAAAGCCTCGCTTTTAAAAACTCATCAAGTTTAGTAGCACGATCTAAAATCTGTTTTACTATCTTTTTACCCTTACTAGTCAGAGTGATTTTATATTTCCTCCGATCATCATTAACACTTTCTCTTTTCACTAAATCTAGATCTTCCAATTCATCGATTAGTACCACTACTGTGGCTGGCTCAAGATTTAAAGTTTGGGCAATTTGTTTTTGGCTGACCTCTTTTTTTGAATTTATAAACAACAAAGCAGATGATTGTGAATAGGAAAGTGAACTAAAAGCTAAATCAAAGTCTATACATTTTTGGAATTTTTTACCAAGATTAACAGTATGGAAAAGGAATGTATGTTTCATCAATAGTTAGATTTCTAACAATAAGAAATCTAACATATCAGATATTTACCTGTCAAGGTGTCTTTTTCTCAACGTAGGCGGCAAAAACATATCCTTCTAAATTATTAGTTAATCTAACCCTATACCAACTGCCCTCCTCAGATAGTATTATCAAAGTATCCCCTGGCTTAACTTGGGCAATCTCTTTGCCAGCAGTTGAGGCTTTATCTCTGACCCTTAAAAATCCTGTTGGGGTCTGTTTTACTATTACCTCAGGAGTGGTGGTAATGGTGGAAGTAGCAAAAGTAGTTAAATCTACCTCTGAAAGAGCCAAATCTAGTGCTATTGTTAAATTAAACCCTTCTGGAAGTTTGGCAGATAAGCTTCTTTTTAAATAATTAGGGTGGGAAACTATAATATTATGTTCACCTGAGGGAATATTGATGGTGAGCGGGCTTTTACCATAAACTTTAGAATCTACCTCTATCTCTGAATCAGAAGGATTAGAAATAATCGTTACTCCCTTACCTTTTTCCAAGGTTAAAGTTTCACCTGCAGATGAGGTTGGATCTTTTGATAAATCCCTATTTACAATTGAAATAGCATCTGGTTTTAACTCTACTTTCCCCTGCCAGATGCTACCATCTTTTTCTATCTTTACTAAAACTATTTTAGGTTCCAATGTTTCATTGCTGTAAGGAGTCTTACCTACTTCAGCACCATCAATAAAAACAGTGGCTGAATCAGGAGTTGAAGTTAAAGAAATACCGCTTTTTTGTTTGATACCTAAAATAGTCTGAGGAATTTGGCTGCTAAACCTAATAATTAGGGCTAATAAACTAACTACAACTAAAAACCAAATTATTATTTTTTTCATCTTTACAGTATACCAATAAATTTGACCTTTAGTTCTAAATTTAGTAAAATACGCTATCTTCCGCTAAAAGCGGTTTTATTTTGAAAAAACAAACCAAAAATAATCAAATATTTTCTAAACTTACTATACTGGCCGTGTTGAGCCTTTTCCTTTCTGGATACCACCCGGCTCTTAGCTTTCCACCGGTAGAACTCTCAGATACCCTAGCTCACGAAAACCAAGAGCAAAAGGAAGAGATTTTAGCCTCATCTTTTAGGGAAGCTGTTATCTTGCCTCACCCCGGATATTTATCAACTAGGTATTCTACTTTCCATCCAGGAGTAGATATTGCCTCAGGTTTAGGCATGCCAATTCACCCCATTAATCCAGGTCAAATTATAGAAACTGGCAGAGATTTTTTTGGCTTAGGAAATTATATAATCATCTCTCATGAAAATGGATTTAAATCAAAATATGCCCATCTGGGCAAAATATTTGTTAAAAAGAATCAACCTGTTAACACAGAAAATACTTTAGGGGAAGTTGGGATGACTGGAAATACCTCAGGCCCTCATACGCATTTGGAAATCACTCTCAATGGAAATTTTATTGATCCTCAAACAATACTTCCAGAAATTCCACCTATTCCACAGCAAACTCTTTCTAAGAAATAACCCTGGGACTATTTCCTTTCAGGAAATAACTTCACCCTCCACAGTAGTCAGGGGTGTCCCTCTTAAGCCTAATTGCTCTCTTTCTCTATTGATTGATCTTTCAAGCAGATTTTTTATTTCTATTGGATAATCAACATAGTCTAAAGATATTTCTCCTTTATTCATTCCAGCAGTGTTAACTACAATTCTGCCATGATGGAAAAAGATCCTATCCACAAATCCCTGAATCACTTCAATATGGGTTATTTTATCAAATAAAGCAGAACTTAAGGTCACTGAAAATAAGCCTTTTTTAATAATCACTCTGCTGGTAGTAAGCAGGTATCTGCGGGAATGGTAAGTATGGAGGGTTTTTAAAATAGCAAAAATAGCCATCAAAGTTAAAGCAATAACCAAGGAGGTTAATAGGCCTAATTTTAAAATCCAGGCTAAACCAAACCCTAATACCCCAAAGATAATGCCTGGAAACAGTAGATAGATACAGAATTTGCTTCTTAAATAAGCATTAGATAAACCAGTCACCAAAACTAATTCCTCATCCTCTGATAAATATTTAGCAAACACCTTTTTTTGTTTCTCAGTAGGAGATTCCCTATAGTGGAACTTAGCCATTAAAAGTATTGTACTATACCCTAAACCCTATACACTATTCCCTAATTCTAATATTCACCCATGCCACCTGGAGGCATTTGAGGAGCTTTTTCTGACTCTGGTTTATCAGAAATAAGCACTTCTGTACTCATAACCATGATAGCTACTGAGGCTGCATTCTGCAGAGCAGAACGGGTTACTTTAACAGGATCAATAATCCCTACCTTTACCAAATCTTTTAGAGCCCCATCCATCACATCAATGCCCATATTTCCGGTAGCTTCAATTACTTTTGCTAAAGCTATGCCATCATCCATGCCGGCATTTTTGACTAACATCCTAAAGGGCTGTTCTAAACTTCTCTTTACAATCTCCACCCCCACTTTTTCCTCACCCTCAGCAGCTACTTCTTCTAAAACTTTAGCTGTTCTAAGTAAAGCTACTTCCCCTCCAGCTACAATTCCTTCTTCAATAGCAGCTTTTGTTGCTGCAACCGCATCTATCACTCTTTCTTTTTTCTCTTTTAACTCTACCTCTGTGGCAGCTCCTACATTAATGACTGCTACCCCACCTGTAAGTTTGGCTAATCTTTCTTGCAGTTTTTCTTTATCAAATTCAGAGTCTGAACTCTGAAGCTCACGTCTGATCTGGGTAATTCTGGCCTCAATCTTACCTTTGACTCCCTTACCATCTACAATTAAGGTATTATCTTTATCTGATGTCACTCTGCCTGCTCTTCCCAGCTGATCCACCTCAACCGATTCAAACTTAATACCTGTATCCTCAGATAAAACTTGTCCTCCGGTTAAAATAGCAATATCTTCCAGTTGTTCTTTTCTTCTGTCACCAAACCCGGGAGCTTTAACTGCCAAAACATTAAATGAACTCCTCAGTTTATTTACCACCAAAAGAGCCAAAGCCTCACCTTCCACCTCGTCTGCAATAATCACCAGATTTTTAGAAACTTGGACAAATTTTTCCAAAAAAGGAACTAAATCAGAAGCGGAAGATATTTTCTTATCAGTAATTAATATATATGCTTCCTCAACAGAGGACTCCATTTTATCTGTATCTGTCACAAAATACGGGGATACAAAACCTTTATCAAACTCCATCCCTTCTTTATAATCTACGGCCATCTCCATGCTTTTCCCTTCTTCAACTGTAACTACCCCATCTTTGCCTACCTTTTCCAAAGCTTGGGCAATTAAGTTACCAATTTGGCTATCTGCAGCAGAGATGGTGGCAACTTGAGCAATTTCTTCCCCTGTCACTTTTTTACTCATTTTTCTTAATTCCTCAACCAAAACAACCACTGCTTTTTCAATTCCTTTTTTCAAAATCATGGGGTTTGAACCAGCTTGAATATTTTTAAGCCCTTCTGTAACTATAGCTTTTGCTAAAATTGTAGCAGTGGTAGTCCCATCTCCTGCCACATCATTGGTTTTAGAAGCTGCTTCTTTTAAAAGCTGGGCTCCCATGTTTTCAAATGGGTCTTCAAGATCAATTTCCTTAGCTACAGTTACCCCATCATGAACTACATTTGGAGCCCCCCATTTTTTATCAATGGCTACATTTCTACCTTTAGGCCCCAAAGTAGTTGCCACAGCCTCTGTTAAGGTATTAATACCCTTTAAAAGTTTTTCTCTTGCATCTGATGAAAATTTAAGTATTTTTGCCATAATTATTCTATAAATCTAGTATTAGCGCCAGGTATTGTACTTACATCTTTTGCTGGAATTCCAATTCCATACAAAGAACCACCCCTCATAAAGTCTTCCAATCCTCTATCTAATCTATTAGCTGCATTATCAGTTATACTTACCACCATCTCTGGTTGTATAGGATTTGTAGCTCGAACAATTGCACCATATATCCTATCAACTCGATCTGGTCCAACATATTCTTCAAAACTTATCTTTGGTGCGTATTCTGCCATATTAGTTCTCCAATATCGCCATCAAGTCATCAAATTTGACTAATTTTAATTCCTTTCCTTCTATTTTTATTTCATCCCCACCCCATTTTTTATAAACCACTTTATCCCCATTTTTTACCGGGCATTTAACAGTCTTGCCATTCTCCATCACCATGTCATCTCCACAAGCAATTACTATGCCTTGGGCTGGTTTTTCCTGGGCCCCTTCGGGTAAATATATGCCAGAGGCTGTTTTGGTTTCCGCTTCACTAGGTTGCACCAAACAATAACCCATTAAGGGTTTTATGTTTATTTTTGAAGTTGTATTTTTACTAACTTTTGACATATGAAATTAACATGAGGCAGAGCTGAGTTAGATTTATACCAAAAACTAGCACTGCTTGTCAAGCCCTGCTAATTTTTTGTTTGTAGAGCTTTAAAATGTTAGGTCTGATATCTAAAGGGTGGAGGTACAAAGCCCCTTCTTGTATCCGTTCCATACCTTCTGGCTTTTTCATAATTTTTAGCTGTATCCACCTTGCTATCTTTTCTAATAAGTCAAAAGTTTTGAGATTTGATTTGTAGGTTTGAGATTTGCGTTTTGAGATTTGCGTTTTTTCTCCAATCCAATTTGGTAAAAACTTAAAAGCCCAACTGTTATCAGACAAATACTTGGTATAAATTCCCTCCCTTTGCCAAAGAAGCTTCATTTGCAAAACTTCATGGGCAGTATATAGATCTTTAAACAATTGCTCCAAATGGTCTTCATCCAAAATAGTATTCAAACAAAATTTTCCCCGGGCATCTTTAAAACTCATCCCGACTTTTCTTCTTACTCCAAAAAAATCTAGAATAAATATGACCAGCATCCGGGATAACCAAAGCCTGTTTTTATCAGTAATTAAAAACAAATCTATATCATCACGTTTTTCACTATTCTCAAGGGCTAATCCACCTGAAATTCCCACTAATTTTACCCAGGGAATAATTTTAAGAAATTGACCAAATATTTTTGCTTTTTTAAAATAAATTTCTGATTGCTTTTCTCTTCTTTTTCTTTTTAAAACCAGTTGTTTATGGTTCTTCAAAAAATAAAAGTCCCCGGAGTTACCAATTTTTCTTTTTTTAAAAAGTCTGGTTAATGCTTTTTCTACTTGCCAGAAAGTGGCTTGTTTTCCAATCAGCCATTTATGAATTTCGTAGGCTTTCATTGGAAACAAAAAAATATTGGCATAAATTAATGTTTTTAAAACCGCCTTTTCCATAGGAGTATAATAATCAAATGCAAATTAAAAGTAACTACCCGCTATCACAAGTTACCACTTTACAAATTGGTGGTCCTGCTAAAAAGTTTGTTGAAGTGTCTTCAAATGAAGAATTAACAAAGGCAATAAATTTTGCCAAAGCAAATAACCTGAATTATTTAGTAATAGGCGAAGGGAGTAATTTATTAGTTTCTGATAAAGGGGTTGATAAATTAATTATTAAAAATTCTATCACTGGTATAGCCTCACAGGGTTCAACCTTACGAGTTCAAAGCGGCACTGTTTTACAAGAGTTAGTGGATTTTTCCATTAAATATGGACTAGCTGGATTACAAAAATTAACCGGTATCCCCGGAACTGTGGGTGGTGCAATTTACGGAAATGCCGGAGCATATGGACAAACAATCTCAGACCATATTGTGGAGGTTACTGTTCTGAATCCTTCAACTGTCATTCCCGCGCAGGGGTGTGGTTTTAATTATCGGGACAGCAACTTCAAAAGAAATCACCATATCATCTTAGAAGTTACTTTCCAATTTGAAAAATCTGATCCACAGATTATGAAGGCTGAAGCAAAAGAAGTCTTATCTAAAAGACTGGTTAAGTATCCTCCGGGAATAAAATGCCCCGGATCTTTTTTTAAAAATATAGTGGCAGATACTTTGTCAAAAGAAATTTTAGACAAAATACCTAAAAAAGCTATAATCTACGGTAAGCTTCCAGCAGGGTATCTTTTAGAACAAGTTGGAGCTAAAGGGAATTCATTAGATGGAATTTATATCGCAGATTATCATGCAAACTTATTTATAAATAATGACCATGGAAATGCTCAGGCCTTCCATGATTTAGCCAAAAAATATGCTGAAAAAGTTTATGAAAAATATGGAATTAAATTAGAACCAGAAGTACAGCTTATTAACCTACCTCCGCTTTAAAAAAGTTTTATTAAATCAGGACATTCATGAGACATTTCATTAAAATGTCCTTTGTTGTGCTCTATATATACTTTAGCCCCTAATTTTTCTTCAAAAAGTTTTTTATTTATCTCCAGTGGAACAAACGGATCATTATCAGAAAAAACTGCCACAAAAGAATTAGCCTTGGTTTTTACCTCCTCTAAATTAAGTGTAGAATCAATCCAAGACTGAGCAATTTGCTGTTCTTCTTCTGTTAATCCCTTAAGATATGCACCAAACCCAGCTACCAGTATTACTTTCCCAACTTTTTTATTTTCTGGCAAGCCTTCTAAGAAACGTAAGATTGTTTGGCATCCCATACTATGACCGACAAGTACATCATCTGCTCTAACCTCACCCACTATTTTCGCTAAATATGGGACCCAATTTTCTATTTTAGGATAATCTGGATTAGGCATTGTTGGTGCCATCACCTCATATCCTTTTTTCTCCAATTCCTCTCTGAGCCAAGGAAAGAAATCTTTAGCGGGTGACCCACTCCACCCATGAACAATAATTACTCTTTTAGACATAAATTACCATAGAATTATCTAAAGCAAAGACCAATACATACAAACTTTGGTTACAACAATACGCTATAGCTTATCATTGTAACTCTATTTATTATTCTCTATCTTATTTTTTAAATTCTGTTTGGCAAACACTGTTTCTAGTTCCTCCTGTCCAAGACTTTTGCCCTGCTTTTCCGCTTCTCCCATAACCTGACAGACCAGACAGTCATCAAAATACTCATTATCTTTTATTTTTACTTCCTTGGTCTTTTTCATCTTACTCAATAATATGATTATGGTTAGAATGAATCGCGGCCGCGATCAGATGTAACCCTATTTTTTAACTTTGTAATGTAACTGAACTGTATTTTTGTTTAACTTGTTTGCCTCTATAAATTCTAAATTTACCTCAAAATCTGCATCTGCAAAGAGTTTAATTCCTTTTCCAAAAACAATTGGTTCTACATCAAGATAAATTTCATCGATTAGTCCTGCTTTCATAAAAGAGCTATTTAGTTTCCCTCCTCCAGCCAGAAAAGCCTCACTAAATCCTCTTTCTTCTAACATCTGTAGAACTTCTCCTGGAGATTGATCTATAATTATTACTTTATCCCCCCATTTATTTTCTAAAAGTTGGTGAGTTACAACTATATTTACGGCATCTGGAAATGGAAAATACCCATACTTTAAGGCAGCTTCATAAGTATTCCTACCCATGATAATATTCCCAGTTTGTTTACTATGATGATAAAAACCTTGTAAATCTTCCTCTGAAGTCCACTCAGAATCCCCATCTTCTTTAGCTATATATCCATTTGGAGTTATCCCCATATACAAAATTGTTTTCATTTTAAATCTTTTAACTGTTCATCTGTAAGTTCTGACTGCTTGATAATTTTTCTCAAAGTTCCTTCTGGAACTGATCCTGGATGAACTGCTACTTGAGTCCATCTACCATCTGGACTGGCACCTCTTGACCTTCATCTCTCAACACTTCTATAGCCAACTCAATTCCATCTTTAATACTTTTTAAAGCTTCATCAATAGAATCACCATAATCAGCCACACCTAATGTTGGACAATAGGCATTATAGACAGTTTTCCTATCCATTTTTCCGGTTCAATAATAATTCTGTAGTTTAAAACCTGCTTTTGCATGAGTTTATTTTAACATATCATCTAAATTCACGTTATTTTGCCAATTTAAATCAATTTCAACTTTTCCATAGGATAATCTTTTTTATTATTTGTCACAAGGATTAAACCATTAATCACAGCTGTTGCTGCAATACAGGAATCAACCAGATGTAAGGTTTTGTGCCTAAACCTTCGTTTGTACTTGACGGTTTAGCCTTAATACTCTATAATATACTGTATGGATAAAGATTTATTAAATACTCTCTTAACCCGCTGGAATCCTCACTTTAGTGACCTTACTAAAGGAAAGTGGGAAGGAACAGTTAAGAGAGCAAAATACCTTGAACGGTTAAAGCCGCTCATGGATATACCCCATGTGGTAATTCTGTCGGGTGTTCGCCGAGCAGGAAAATCAACGCTCATGCAGCAGACAATGGAATATTTAATTAAAGAAAAGGGGGTACCAGCAAAAAATGTGGTCTATATATTCTTAGAGGATATACTTGTCCAGCAATACCTTTCAATGGGATGGGAATTACTTGACCAACTTTATAACCATTATCTTGAAATGTACAATCCAGAAGGAAAAGTCTATTTATTCTTAGACGAGATACAAGGAGTAAAAGAGTTTAATCGGTGGGCAGCAAGCAGGTATGAACGCAAAGAACCAATAAAATTTGTTTTCTCAGGCTCTCGAAAAGCCTTACTTGAATCTGAATCTGCAACAGTATTAACCGGAAGAAATGTTTTAGTAAATGTATATCCCCTCAATTTTTATGAATATCTCCTAATAAAAAATGTTCCTATTCTGGGTGATAATTCCATACAATCCCTGCGGGATGCAAATTTCGATCAACAACATACAATTCTGCATCATTTGAGCAAATATTTATATGAAGGTGGTTATCCGGAAATTGTGCTTGCGCAAGCAGAGGAGGCAAAACGAGCAATAGCAGGAGGTTATTACAGTGATATTGTAACAAGAGATGTACTTCGCCCAAATGCTGTGCGCAATGCTCATGAAGTAGAATTGTTAGGTTTGCAAATAATGAATGAGTTCACAAAAACTCATACCTACAGTAGTCTGGGAAGATCGCAAAAACTCTCCGTTGATACAGTGAAAAACTATCTTGACTACTTTGCAAAGGCACATCTATTTTTTGAAAGCACCCATTTTTCTTATAAAACAAAAGAGACACAAGATATACAACGACCACGAAAAATATATGTGGTTGATAATGGACTCCGAAACTTCAATGTCCCACAACTGAAGCCTGATTTAGGACAATGTGCTGAAAATACCGCTTATATGGAACTACAAAAGAACAATGTTGCAGTTCACTATTGGAAGGAGAAGAAAGAAATAGATTTTGTTACCATGAACCCAGCCCTTGCGTTTCTCAATGTTTCTTATACTGATGAATTACATCCACGAGAAGTAGAAAGCATGGTAGAAGGATTAAAGGAATTTGATAAAGATAAAGGAATAATACTCACGAAAAATTACGCTGGCAAGAAAGAGATAGAGGGAAAAAATATAGAATTTATACCGCTTTGGGCATGGCTTATTTTAAATGGAAGAGTTTTCTTTAAAGAAGCCAATATACTTCAAGATTAACGGTACAGACATTCCACATCCGAAGTGAATTAGGTAGACACATCAGATAAAGCACCTTATTTTAAAAAGATAAAAGAAAAAGATAAAATCCCAATGTGCGAAGCTGTTCCATATCGGAGGTGGAAAGTGTTCTTAAATCAACTTTAATCCTTCCATCGGATAATCTTTTTTATTATTTGTCACAAGAATTAGATTATTTTTAATAGCTGTAGCAACAATGCAAGCATCAACTAAATATAGCGCCCTCCCTTTTTTACCAAAACTCCTAATAAATTCTATGGCTAATTGAGCAATATCATTTGTCAATGGGATAATGGTTAAAGCGTCAAAAAACTTATTTATTTTTGGAATTTGGGCATCTTTCAATCCTATCTTAACTTCTATCTCAATCAAGACAGATACCGCGGGTAGTTCATCAAGTTGAATAATTTTTTCAATTAAAGCGATTGCTGATTCTCGTTTTGCCAAATAGTCAATAATGATATCAGAATTAAGTAGATAAGTTGTCACTATTTAAATCTTAAATCATTCTTTTTACGGAAGGATCTAATATAGGACCTTACCTTTTTAGCAGTAGAAAAATGAGGGTAATTTTTAGCATCAAGCATACCAACAGACTCTCTGGCAACTTTAGCAAAATTAATTTGATTAAGATGTTTTCTGACAGATTCTGCCAAAAAGGCGCTTCTTTTACCTGGACCTACTAACTTATCAACTTCTAAAAGTAGGTCTTTAGGAAATATAATATTAGCACGGACCATGTTCATATACACACTATTATACACACTATTAAAAATCTGTCAAATTCAAGCTATTTTATTCTCCATCAGGATATCTTACCTTACTAAAAGACCAGGTTTCCTCTATCCAATCTTTAACTGGCACAAAAGTAATAATTTTAAACATTAAGGTGAGGCAGCAGGGATGTTTCTGACTAAATCATTTAATACCTGGTCTACCCCTTTGGCTACAGTTTGCAAAGCAACTTGTGGATCAGTTCCTTGCAGAGTGGCATTAATCCCATCCTCGAAGTATTTAATCATCTGGTCATTAATCCCATTATCATAGGTATTAGATGCTAGATACCAGAATTTATAATTTGGCCCTTGTGAAACTACAGCTCCTATTAAAGGATCATTAATTAATTCCCCTTGCAGAGAAATTAAAGAATATGGTTCTCCAAATAATCTGACTTGGGAGGCTTGTTGATAGAGTAATCTTTCAGCTGGTTCAGAGGTTAAAAACTTGACAAATTTCCAAGCTTCAGTAGGATTTTTACTCTTGGCTGATACTGCTTCACCCCAAAAAGTGGCCCAAGATACAGGGCTGCCTGAAAGTTGAGGCACTGGAGCTATTTTAAAAGCTAAATTAGGATTAGCCACTCTTATTTCATGGGCTCTCCAGGAGGGAGCAAAATAAAAACCCAATCTTCCTTCCACAAACATCTGGGTAGTTTTAGGCAAATTTAAATCCCAGATCTTTCTTCTGGGATCTGTCACAAAACCTGTATAAAATCTTAACACTTCAGCTGCTTCATTTGAGGCAGGGTTTTCTAAATTAGCATTTGGTTGCTGCAAAAGCAAGAGCCCCAAAATATCTGAAAAATGATCCACATTAGAAGTGCCTCCAATGCCTCCACCTGAGGTTTTAATGCCTGTAGCATCTTTAACTGTCATTTTGGTGGAAAGATCAATAAACTCCTGCCAAGTTTTGGGTGGCTTACCTCCCACCCCTGAGAGCATTCCTTCATTATAAAAAAGCACCAATCCATCAATTTCCATAGGGGCTGCGTAGATAGAATTATTTTTAACAAAAGAATCCAAAGCCACAGGATAAAACATATTTTTATAATCTTGGATGGTAAAAATAGTTTGAGGTGCAGGTAATAAATCATCTTCTAGGATAGGCAGCCAGCTATTATGCATTCTAAAAACATCTGGGCCCACTCCTTCTCTAATTTGGGTTTGGACTCTAGTTCTATAATTAATGGAGGATTGCCTAAGATAATTTATTTTGATATTGGGATTTTGGGCTTGGTAGAGCTCTATCACCGGTTTTACTAAAGAATCTTCTTCCCATAAGCCCCAATAAGTTAACTCAATTGGCCCCTGATTTTGGGGTTGGTTAAAAAGAGAAATGCTAGGACCAAACCTCCAAAAAATAAATCCTAAAACAATAGCTAAACTAAGTACAATGATAATGATGCGCTTCATATCTGTCATTCCGGACTTGATCCGGAATCTATATAAATAATTATTTATGGATCCCAAATCAAGTTTGGGATGACAAAAAGGAGTAAGGAATTTTACTCCCTTTTGTCAATTATACTCTAAAAGGTTACAATAGCGCCTGTGGCTAAAACCAACTCTACAAACAAAAAAGTTCCCAGGCCTAAAGCAAAAAACAAACTTCCAATTGCTCTTTCCATAATCCTAATGGCCCTGATTTTGATTACCTATGAAGTTTTTATCTGGGACAGATTTTATCCCTTAACATATATTGGAAATACTAATATTACTTTTTTAACTCCTAACCAAGCTGCAGTCAAAATTGAGAATAATATTAAAAACAGATTAAATCAAACCTTAGTATTTGATCATCCTCAAGGACAAGTTAGTATTAATCTTGACGGTATTACCCTTCAAATAGATCATGCTCCGATGCTTGAAGTTTTTACCAATATTCATACTGGCACATTTTCCCAAAACCTTGTTGTTCAAATCCAAAATCTTTTTTCTCCCAAAAATATCAGTCCTGAGATCTCTTTGGATTTAAAAAATAGGTTTGATGAAATTGGGCAAAAGGTGGAAAAAGAGACTGAGAATGCAGAATTGATCTTTAGTGAAATCTCTGATGCTTCCCCATCTGGCCAGATTCAAATTAAAGAGGGAACTTTTGGCTTGCAACTTAATAGAGATCTTATGCAGCAAGAAATTATCAACTATCTTTTAACCGGCAAGTATACAACCAACCTTCCCATTGACAGTGTAGCCCCTAAAGTTACCACAGAACATGTTAATCAGGCCAAAAAAGTTTTGCAGTTAACCCAAAAACAAGCTGTCAAATTTAAATTTAATGGCAGTATCTGGGTTTTAGATACTAAACAGCTCCTGACATTACTTGATTTAACCAAAGGTGAATCTCTTTTAGATAAAGATAAGGCTGCTGTCTATATTGGTAAGATTGCCAAAGAAATTGATGCTCAGGTTCAGGAAGGTTTATTTGAATTTAATGCCCAAACTGGCAGGGTGTCTGCTTTTCAGCCTTCCCAAGAAGGCAGGAAATTAGATCAAGATAGAACTTTTGACCTCATCAGTCAAGCTCTAGCTTCTGAAATAACCAGACAAATTAATTTACCAGTGGCAATCATTAAGCCTAAAATTCAAACAGCAGATGTCAATAACTTAGGCATTAAAGAACTAATTGGTAGGGGTATTTCCCACTTTGCAGGTTCAATCCCTAATAGAATTTATAATGTTAACTTGACTGCCAAAAAAATTAATGGAGTATTAGTCCCCCCAGGGGAAGTGTTTTCTTTTAATAAAACTGTGGGGGATATCACAGCTGCTACTGGTTTTAAACAAGCTTATGTGATCAAAGAAGGCAGGACTGTGTTAGATGATGGAGGTGGGGTGTGCCAGGATTCAACCACTTTATTTAGAGCAGTGTTAAATGCAGGACTGCCAGTTATTAAAAGGACTGCTCATGCTTATAGGGTAGGTTATTATGAACAAGGTTTTCCTCCAGGTTTAGATGCTACAGTTTTTTATCCTTCTGTTGATTTTCAGTTTAAAAATGATACCTCAGCCCATATTTTAATCCAGGCTTATACCTCTGGAGTTACTCTATATGTAGATTTATATGGCACAGCTGATGGAAGGCATGTTACCCTTTCCAAACCAGTAGTGACAGATAGGATACCTGCACCACCAGAATTAAGGCAGGATGATCCAACTTTACCTAAAGGGACAGTTAAACAAGTAGACTGGGCAGCCCAAGGAGCAAAAGTGAGCTTTAATAGAACTGTAACCAAAGATGGGGAAACTATTATTAAAGAAACCTGGAATTCCAACTTTAGACCCTGGCAGGCTATATACCTGGTGGGGACTAAAGAAAACTAATCTCGTCAAAAGATTAAATTAAGAAACTAAATTAAGTCTTATAAACTTATCAAGATAAAAATTAATAATCTCGGCTTCCTCATCACGCATATCCTCTAAAGGTACATCTGAAGAAGTATAAGCTTGGATGTTATCATCTGGATTATCTAGAGAATCTGAAGCGTCGACTATACCATAAAAAGAAAGATTAAAAGTTCTGTTTGCATAGAACTCCATTGATAATCCATGCTTTATTTCAGGGATATCTACGTTTAAAATCAGCCTGTTTACCTTATTAGGGCCTTGCTCATCATGTTGACTATATGCCAAAACCTCAAATGGCTGATTTTCAAACCACCTATCTTGCTCTAGCTCTTTTCTTCTTTCTTCACTTTTTAAATCCTCACTTTGTTTTTTTATTTCTTCGTCTGTTGAAGGGTAAGCATAAGCTGAATTGATTAAAGACTGAGCCTGCTCTGAGGTCATCACCCATTCTGCTATTCTATGAACTTTCGGTATAACACCATCAATAGTCTCTTTATCAGCTGGGTTTTTAGATCTAACCCAAGAGGGTTCTATAAGGTTAACTAGTTCAGTAGTGCCTTCTGTGTGGCCATCCGGAAGTAACACTCCGCTGAACCGATGGAACCCAACTCTTTTATAGTGCTCTTCATGCCTTTCTTGTAACCTAGTTAATGCTTCAGGTATTTCAAATTCTCTTTGTGTCATTTCAAGGGTAATTCTAGCATTTTTAAACAGTTTTTTCACTCAAGTCAGGTTTATCTCAATCTTTTCCTTTTTAAATACGAGTTTCGCAGTTGTCATTCCGAGGGAGCGAAGCGACCGTAGGAATCTTTATTAATCAAGATTGC
>CAZYPW010000009.1:0-51069 GCA_964649615.1 uncultured Gammaproteobacteria bacterium
CCGGGCTGTAAGCAGAAGCATCAAAAAAATATCCTTTATGCAAAAGCCTGACAATTATATCCGGAGGATAATTCTTACTGACGCCTCTAAGTGTCCCTAAATTATCTTCAGAGCCGGAAATACCGGCAGTATAGACGTTAGTAAAGGAAGAGAGAAGCGGTATAAACCACCAACTATTAAAAAGACACCATAAAGTAAGAGTGAAAAAGATAAATTTAATGCCAAATATGGCTTCAGCTTTTCTATCTTGAGAGGTAAGTACATAAAATATAAAGTAAATCATCAGCACCAGAGAATTAACTATTATAAATGTTAAAAATCCGTATGCTCCGGCTAATAACGCGGAAGTTATGGCAATCAAAAATCCAAATATATATTTTTTCCTACTTAACCCCAAATGAAAAAGTAAAAGCGACAACGGCAAAAGAGCAAAAGCAAAATATTGTGCGTATAAGCTCCTGCCCCAAACTTGGCTAAAGCAAAAGGGATTAAACAGGTAAAAAAGTGCAGAAGTAAAAGAGATTAGGTTTTTATTGATGTGATTATGAAGTAGATTTTTTGTTAAATAATAAACAGATACTACCCCGGTCACCATCAGTGTATAAAAAAGAATCATCTGGAAGATAAATAACGGGATCCCTGATTTTTCAAAAAGATAGGAGAGATAAATAACCGGAGCTCTTGGCAGCCAGTTAAGATTTGATATCCCTGCCATATAATCAATCCAGACTGATGTAGAAAGCTGAAGTGTCTTGCTGGTATTATAAAAAAGTATTCCCTCTTCTCCGCCTCCGGTTATTAACCCATTCCTAAACCATATAATCATTAAAATAGCAGGAATTATTAAAAGAAAGATAATATAGCGATTCAGCTTGCTAAACATCTTATTCAGTGATTATAAATTTAAGCCTAAGGGAATATAAGTAATATTTTGACCTAAGTTAGTTTTATCAAACATCCTCCATGGATCTATTACAATTCCATCTTCTTTGAGCCATTCTTTTTCAATATTTTTAAACGTTGGCCATTTTGTAGTAATTACTAAAATATCAGAGGTAGTAACACATTCTTGCAAATTATTAACGTATTTTATCTGATTATTACCTAGTATTTTTTGAGCATTAGCCAAAGCAAGAGGGTCATATAAATTTAATTTAACTCTTTTGTTTTTAAGCTCTTGGGCCAAAAGCAAACCCGCTGACTGATCAACAACATCAGTTAAAGGTTTGTAAGATAAACCTAATATCCCTACTCTAGAGTCTTTATTTATATATCTTTCTACTAATTCTACTAATCTTTCTGTTTGCCTGATATTTGTTTTATGTGTTGAATCAGCAATATTATAAGCGGACTTAAGTTTTTTGGCCAAACTTATAAAAGCTATATTATCTCTTGGGAAACATGGTCCCCCAAAAGCTGGACCACCCTGCAGATATTTTCTGCCAATTCTAGAATCTAAACCAATGGCGGAAGTAACTATATCAACATTTCCACCAGGTAATTTTTCGCAAATTTCAGAAAGCATATTGGCGTAAGAAATTTTTGTAGTAATAAAGGTATTTACTGAAATTTTGGAAAGTTCTGCGTTTACAAAATTCATTCGAGCAATTTCTGGTGATGCTTTGCAATATTTTTTGTAAAAGCTTTGTAAAATATCTCCCGCTTTTTTATCTGATTCTCCAATTAAAATAAAATCTGGATAAAGAAGATTTTGTATTACAGAACCAAGTGCTATAAACTCCGGGTTGTAACACAACCCAAAATCCTTTATACATTTTTTACCTGACACTTTTTCAAGTAAATTTTTTATTCGATCCATGGATCCTGGCATTATGGTACTCACCATCACAATCAAGTGATAACTATTTTTAACCTTCAAAGCTTTAGCTATTTCTTTAACCACCTTATTTACATAGTTTAGTGAAAAATAACCATTTTTCTGGCTGGGTGTTGGGGTGATAATAAAAGTAACTTCTGAATTTAGAATAGCTTTTTTGGTATCAGATGTTACCGATAAGCGGCTTTTATTTTTTTTGATCAGTTCTAAAAGATTAGGTTCAGCAAGAGAAGTCCATCCCTTATTTAGGTCATCAACAACCTGTTTGTTGATATCAACACCTAAAACTAAATTACCGGAGGATGCAATGGTTGCAGCTAAAGGCAATCCTAATTTTCCCAATCCTATAACAGAAATATTCATAAATCCTTCATAATATAAGTTAGCTTCTGAAACTATGTGCAATAGGAATCCTTCTGCCTAATCCAAAAGCTTTTTTAGTAACTTTTATTGCCGGGGCAGCCTGTCTTCTTTTATACTCATTTTTATTAATTAAATCAACTACTTTATCTATTAATTCTTTTGGATATTTTTTTGAAAGTTCAAGCGAAGATATTTCCCTTTCTATAATTTCATCAACCATTGGAGAAATTACCTTATATGATCCTCCTAAAGACTCTTCATCTGTTTGATTTTCTCTTAATTCTGCAGTAGGGACCCTTTCAATTGTACCTTGAGGAATTATCTCCCATCTTTTATTAATAAATCTTGCCAAATCATAAACTTTCAACTTGCTCACATCTGCCAAAGGGGCAATAGCCCCACACATATCTCCATACAAAGTGGTATAACCTAAAGCAGTTTCTGTTTTATTAGCAGTACTTATTACCAAACCCCCGAACTTATTAGCATGAGCCATTAGTATCACCCCTCTTATTCTTGCCTGAAGATTTTCCTCTGTTACATCAAAGGGCAAATTATTAAACCTAACTTTTAATTCATCTTGGAATTTATCAAAGATCTTATTTATTGGGATTATCTCAAAACCTATTCCTAGATTTTCTGCCAGTTTTTTAGATTCCTGCAAACTAATTTTGGAAGATATTGCTGAGGGCATATAAATACCTACTACATTCATCTTCCCTAAAGCTTTGGAAGCCAAAACAGCCACCACTGCTGAATCTATCCCCCCACTTAGCCCAATAAAAGCCCTGTTAAAACCGGTTCTTCTAAAATAATCCTTTACAGCTAGCGTTAAAGCCTTAAAAAGTTCTCCAGTTAGATCATAATCTACTAACTTAGATGTTTTTTTGCTAGTGATTAAATCATTTAGTTCAATAAAAAATAATTCTTCTTCAAATTGCTTACCCAAGTATAAAAGATTTCCACTTTTACTAAAAACCATGCTTTGGCCATCAAAAATTAATTCCCCATCATACCCATCTTGAACTCCAACTGTATTTACATATATAAATGGAATATTATATTTTTCACTTACCCTTTTAACTAATTTTTCCCTATCAAATCTTTTCCCTATATAGAAAGGGGAACCTGAGATATTTATTAAGATATCAGCCCCTAATTTAGCTAAATCTTCTGATACTTTAATAGGATAATTTTCATCCCATAAATCCTCACAAATCTGCACCCCAATTTTTAGTCCCTCAAACTCAACCAGCTTTCTGCCTCTACCTTCAGAAAAATATCTATTTTCAAAAAAAACATCATAATCTGGGAGTAAAGTCTTATCACAAACTGCTAACAGTTTCTTATTATATAAAACTGCTGCTGAATTATATCTTAAGGGAGTACCATCAGGGCCCATTTTATTTTTATTCCAGTCTATAAAGCCTACAATTACTAAAATATCTTGTGAAGCTTTTGCAATTGCATCTAAAGCTTTAATGTTTTCTTCAACAAATTTTTTCCGCAGCATTAAATCTAAAGACATATATCCAGGAATAGTAAGTTCAGGGAAAATGATAATTTTTGCTCCACTATTTCTTGCTTTCTCTATATATTTAATAATTTTTTCAATATTTGTCTGGATACTACCAGGATCTGTAGAAATTTGTGCAACTGCTAATTTCATAGATAGAGTATATAATATCTTTAAATAAAAAGTGGTATATACTTGACTTCTGCTAAATTTTTGCTCTAGTATTGAGAAGTTAAAATTATGAAAGTTGTAATACTCAGCGGTGGAATTGGATATAGGCTTAAAGAAGAGACAGAATTTAAACCAAAACCAATGGTTTTTATTGGTAATAAACCAATCCTTTGGCACATTATGAAAATATACTCCCACTTTGGCTTCAACGAATTTATTATTGCTTTGGGATACAAAGGTGACTATATCAAAAATTATTTTATTAATCAAAGGTACTTAAATGATAATTTTACAGTCAACACCAAAAGTGGAGCAATGAAAGTTCACAAAACAGGCGACAATAAAGATGATTTTAAAATTACCCTTGTTGATACAGGACTTAATACCCTACCAGGGGAGAGAATCCTCAGAATAAAAGATTTTATACCAGAAACTGATGAAAATTTTATGGTGACATATGGAGATGGAGTAGCAGATCTAAATATTGAGGATTTAGTGAAATTTCACAAAAAACATGGTCTAATAGGGACAGTTACGGGGGTACATCCTAGAAGTAAATATGGGCTCTTAGCAATCGATAAAAATAATGTTGTTCAAGAATTTTCTGAAAAACCTGTGCTTAATGAATGGATAAATGGCGGGTTTATGATCTTTAAAAAGGAGTTTTTTTCCTATCTTCGTGAGGGTGAGTTTGAGCATCCCGCTGTAAAAAGATTGATTAACCAAAAACAGCTTTCTGTTTATATTCACAATGGATTCTGGCATTCAATGGATACATACAATGATGTTAATGATCTAAATAAGTTGTGGAATGAAGATCCCAAGTGGAAAGTCTGGAAGTAATGGCTCTTTATACAAACTTCATTGAAGAAAAAGATTTAAAATATATTCACCATAAAGCAAAGAGGGAGTTCGATGTTTTAAGCGGCAGCACTATTTTATTTACAGGCGCTAATGGTTTTTTAGGATATTATTTTATTAAATCAATTTTGGCATGGAATGATGCTTACCCCCATAAAAAAATTACGGTTTATGCTTTAGATACCTTCTCAAAGGGAATTCCAAATTGGCTTAAAAGAGATGATGTAGAAATTCTTAAAATTGATATTACCAAATTTAAACCAACTTCAGATTTAGCTTTTGATTATATTATCCATGCAGCCTCTATTGCCTCACCAGTTTTTTACCGCAAATACCCAATAGAAACAATTAATGCCAATGTTTTAGGCCTTTATACTATTCTGGCATATATGGCAGATACACAAAAAACTGAAAATAAAGTTAAAGGGTTGCTCTTTTTTTCATCTAGTGAAATTTATGGAAATCCCACTGAAGGAAATATCCCAACGCCTGAAACTTATAGGGGAAATGTTTCTTGTACTGGTCCCAGGGCTTGTTATGATGAATCAAAAAGATTTGGTGAAACACTTTGTGTCAACTATGCCAGGGTTCATGGCCTGCCAATAAAAATAGTCCGGCCATTTAATAATTACGGGCCTGGCTTGAAAATTACAGATGGAAGAGTTATTCCAGACTTTGCAAATGATATTCTACATGGGAAAAATATTACTCTTTTATCTAAGGGCTCCCCCACAAGAACATTTTGTTATATAGCTGATGCAACTATTGGGTATATAAAAGCATTAGTAAAAGGCAAGAACTCTGAAAGCTATAATATTGGTGTAGAAAAAGAGGAAATTTCTATGTATGATCTAGCAGAAAAAATGAAAGATTTAGCAAAAAAACATCTGGGTTATAAAGGAGATGTAATTAAGGAAAAAAGTAAAGACCAAAATTATTTAACAGATAGTCCAAATCGTAGATGCCCTGCAATGGCTAAAGCAAAAAAAGATTTAGGGTTTGAGGCTCAAATATTATTAAATGAAGGCCTTACAAATACTCTTTTATGGTATCGTGAAAATATAAAATGAAAATAGCAATCGTGGGAGCCGGTTATGTTGGTTTAGTAACAGGAGTATCACTTGCCTCTTTAGGTCATCAAGTTACTTGTATTGAAACTGATCAAAATAAGGTTTTAATGATCAATAAAGGGCAGTCACCTATTTATGAGGTGGGTATTGATCCTTTACTAAAAAAGGTAATAAAACAAAAGTTATTCCAAGCCACCCAAAAACTGGAAGAAAATGTAGTTGGATCTGATATTATCTTTATTGCTGTAGGAACACCCACCACTGATAACAAAATTGATCTATCTGCAATAAAAAAAGCAACTGAAGAAATAGGAAAGGCTCTAGAAATTGCAAAAAAATATCAGGTTGTGGTAGTCAAATCTACAGTTTTACCTGGGGTAACAGAGGGGATAATTGCTCCAATACTGGAGAAGTATTCCAAGAAAAGAGTTGGGCAGTTTGGGCTTTGCATGAATCCAGAATTCTTGCGAGAAGGCACTGCTCTTGAGGATGCTCTACATCCAGATAGAATTGTAATTGGGCAAGTAGATCATAAAAGTGGAAAAGAAATTGCCAAAATTTATTCTAAATTTTCAAGCCCAATCTTTTTTACCAACCTCTCTACAGCTGAGATGATCAAATATGCTGCCAACGCCCTCCTCGCAACACTCATAAGTTATGCCAATGAAATCGCCAGGATTTCAGAAAAAACAGGCAAAGTAGATGTAGTTGATATCTGGAAAGGGGTTCATTTAGATAAAAGATTAAGCCCAATTGAAGGAAAAACCAGGATCAAACCAGGCTTACTAAATTATATTTTGTCTGGATGTGGCTATGGGGGGAGTTGTCTTCCTAAAGATACTAAAGCCCTGGTATCTTTTGCAGATGAGATAGGGGCCCAAACTTCACTAATTAAAAGCGTGATAGAAATTAATAGAACACAGCCCCATAGAGTTATTTTACTTTTGAAAAATGCAATGGGAGAAAATTTAAAAGGTAAAAAGATTACCATCCTAGGGTTGGCCTTTAAACCTGATACGGATGATATCCGTGAATCTGCTTCATTTCCTATCATTGAGGAGTTGCTCTCAGAAGGTGCTAAGGTGACCTGCCATGACCCGATGGCCTACAAAAAAAATGTGCCCAAACAATTATCTAATTTACAGGTTACTTTAACTAATACAGCAGAAGAGGCAGTTCAAGATGCAGAGGCAGTTTTAATTGTGACAGCTTGGGAAGAGTATTTAAAACTTCCTCCCCAATTTTTCAAAAAACATATGAAGCACCCTATTGTCATAGATGGAAGAAGGATATATGATAAACACTCATTTTTAGATGCAGGAATTATTTATAGAGGAATTGGTCTATGCAATTAAGTTATCCTAAACATCATTTTATTAAGACAGGACATATTTATAATTGCCAAGTATGTAATTCAACCAAACTTCACACAATTCTGGATTTGGGATTTCAACCGCTGTGCGATAGTTTACTTTCCAAAGAAAAGCTTAACCAGCCTGAAAAAACTTATCCTTTGAGAATGGTTTGGTGTGAGAATTGTACAGGGGTCCAGATAGATTACTGTGTTAATGGTTCTGAAGTTTATCATCCCAATTATCCCTACCGTAGTGGCATCACCAAAGAGCTGGCAGTGTATCAGGAAAGTATTGCCGCCTCTTTAGTCAAAAAATATAATTTGACATCCAAAGATTTGGTGGTAGATGTTGGTTCAAATGATGGCACGCTATTAAGTGGTTTTAAAAAATTAGGTATTAGAGTTTTAGGGGTGGAACCTACCAACATTGCCAAAATTGCAGTTGCTAACGGGATAGAAACTATCCAGGCTTTTTTTGACACTAAAGTATCTCAAAAGATCAAGAAAAAATACGGCCAAGCTTCTTTGATTATAACTACCAATACTTTTGCTCATATGCAAACTTTGGGAGAATTTATTATGGGAGCTTATAATTTATTAAAGGATAACGGGGTGTTTATTAATGAAACTCATTATCTGCTGGATGTTATACGGGGCGGCCAATTTGACACCATTTATCATGAACATCTGCGAACCTATTCTTTAAAAACCTACATTAGGTTATTTGATCAATATGATTTTACTGTCACAGATGCGGAAAGAGGCGACAGATATGGAGGTAATCTTCGGGTATATGCCACTAAAGGTAAGGGCAGGAAAGTCAGTCCGGAAGTTAAGAAAATACTTAAGTTAGAAGAGGATTTTGGATTAGGAAAACTTGAAACATACCTTAAATTTGCCAGACGTGTTAAAAAAGCCCGTGTTGCGTTTATGGAATTTTTACTTAAAACAAATATAGCCGGTAAGCATATTGTGGGAAATTCCTGTCCTGGCAGATGTTCAACACTGCTAAACTACTACGCTGTAGATAGTGAACTCCTCCCTTACCTTGCAGAACAGCCCACTTCTTTAAAATTAGGGATGTATTTGCCGGGTAAGCATATACCAATAGTTAAAAATGACATCTTATTTAAAGAACAGCCGGATTATGTGGTCCTTTTGGCCTGGCATTATGCCAAACCTATTATGGAACAATTAAAAGCCAGAGGTTTAAAATCTGATTTTATTATTCCCCTGCCAGATTTTAAAATAGTTAAAAACTCCAAGGTTTAAAAATTAAATTTATTTTCTTTTCTACAGACGTGTATAATATCATAGATTATGACACAAAAATTAAAAAATATCAGGCCACTGATAATTGGAATCGGGGTTGCCGGAAAGCGGCACCTGGAAGCACAGCTCAACTTGGGAAATAAAACCGGTATTTATAGTACTAATCTTCAAACAAAGCAATTTTATAAAAAAAATTCTAATGTAGTGGTTTTTGATAATCTTAAAGATGCAATAGACTGGTCTAATTTAGTACATATTTGTACCCCTAATGATAAACATACTGAATTTGTTGCTACAGCTATCAAAAAAAGGAAGGCAGTTTTTTGTGAAAAATCTTTTACTGCTAATCTCAAGGACGCTTTGTATTTGCAGAAGTTAGCTCATAAATATGGTGCCACAGTAATTGTAGGCCAGAATTATCGCCTGACACCTACATTTGCAGAAACCAGGAAACGGGTTTTAGCAGGAAAATTGGGAACTATTACTGCTATTGAAACAACCTATTTTCATGACAGGACTGACTATCAACGAAGATATGCGGATCAAAATCTGCTTTATATTGGCGGCTCTCATGCCATAGATTTAGCTTGTTATATATCAGACGAAAAAGTTGTAGGTGTAAAAGCAAAAATAAAAACAAATTCTAACTATCCAAACTTCTACGAAATAGTTTTAACATTTGCCTCCGGCCTTTTAGGTCTTATTAAAATAGATGCCAGCTCCTCAAGGCAATATAGCGGATCAGATTTGAAAGTAGAGGGTAATAAGGGAAAGTTAGTTAGTCATAACAAAATTGATGAGTTACTCATTTACACAAAAAATAACAAAAAACCTCAAGTCATTAATTTACCCAATAATAAAACTCTGACAACTGCATTGGAAGTAAAAATTGTCAATGATTACTTATTGGGCAAAACTAAATCATTTTGGCCACTGCCCGATGTTGATAAAGCAGTAAATTTAATAAGAATACTAGATGCAGTGGAAAAAGCTGTTTCTTCAGGTAAAAGCGAGGGTGTATGAAAAATATTTTGGTTACAGGAATCAATGGTTATATTGGAACAGTTTTGGCAGAAAAATTGCAAAAAAAGGGTTATCAGGTAATTGGTTGGGATACGGATTATTTTAAATCTATTACCTTGGGCAAATATAAAAATAACTTTTCTACAAAAAAGTTAGATGTCCGAGAAAGTAATATTGATTTAAAAGGGGTTGATTGTATAATCCACTTGGCTGCCTTATCAAATGATCCGATGGGAGCTTTAAACGAAAAACTAACCTCGGATATTAACTACAAAGCCACTATTAAATTAGCCAAATTGGCAAAAAAAATGGGAGTTAAGAGATTTATTTTTTCTTCTTCCTGTGCAGTTTATGGAATTGCCAAAGAGAATATTGTAGATGAAAAATCCCAAATTAATCCCCTGACAGCTTATGCTAAATCAAAGGCCTTGGTAGAAAATGAACTTAAAAAGCTAGCTGGGGATAATTTCTGTGTCTGTTTGTTGAGAAACGCCACAGCCTATGGTTTTTCTCCCAGATTTAGAAATGATTTAGTGGTTAATAATTTAGTAACTTCTGGTCTTGCATTTGGTGAAATAAGAGTTTTAAGTGACGGGACTCCCTGGAGACCGCTGGTGGATGTAAGGGATCTCTGTGATATTTTTATTGAGTTTATTGAAGTTGATAAAAATCTTGTGAACGGAAAAGTTTTTAATTCCGGATTTAATGATAGCAATTATCAGGTCAAGGATATTTTAGAAATAATCAAAAAATATCTTCCTAAATGTAAAATTATTTATACCGGAGAGCATGGAAAAGACAGTAGAAGTTATAAAGTAAATTTTAATAAATTAAGAAAACTGTTCCCTAAAATTATACAAAAGTGGCCGCTGGAAAAATCTATTCCTGATTTAATTGAAGAATTGAATAAAAATAAATTCAAAAAGGCAAATTTTGAACGGGGAAAATTTGAACGGCTAAAAGTTTTGAAATCCTTAATATCAGATAAAAAAATTGATAAAAACTTATACTGGAAATATTAATATGCTAAAGATAGGGATTATTGGCTCTGGTTTCGGCCTGTATGGTTTACTGCCTGCATTTAATTATCTAAAAAATTGTCAAATGGTATCTATTTGTGGAAAAAGGACTCCGCGTTTATTAACCTATTGCCGGAAAATAGGACTAAAAAAAATCTACACTAACTGGAAATTAATGTTAGAAAACGAGCAATTGGATGTGTTGGCTTTGGCAGTCACCCCAGATGCTCAATATAGAATTGCCAGATTTGCGATAAGTAAGGATATCAATATATTTGCCGAAAAGCCGCTGGCAGCAAATTTGCAGCAGGCCCGGGAACTTTTGGCTCTTGCTCAAAAAAAGAAAATTAAACATACCATAGATTTCCTTTACCCGGAAATTGAGGCCTGGAAAAAAGTAAAACAGTTAATAAACAAAAAAGTGCTGGGAGAGTTAAAACAACTTAATGTAAATTGGGATTTTCCCACACCGGGTATTAAAAGTAAACGGCCCGCTTGGAAATCC
The DNA here is from genome assembly GCA_964649615.1 of uncultured Gammaproteobacteria bacterium. Classification (GTDB taxonomy): domain Bacteria; phylum Patescibacteriota; class Microgenomatia; order Daviesbacterales; family UBA10151; genus CAZYPW01. Next base: position 10,992 of record CAZYPW010000009.1, read on the forward strand.
GATATTAAGATGGGTGGGGGAGCACTATCTTATTATTTTTCTCACTCATTATATTATTTAAAATATTTTGCCGGAGAGATTGTAGACCTTAAAAGCCTACTCATATATTCAAAAGATGCTGGATCTATAGAGGTGGGAGTGGATTTAGAATTGAAGTTTAAAAATGGAGTTAATGGGCAGGCGCACCTAAATTCTGAAGGTGTCGGATTAAATGTACATCAGATAAAATTCATTTGTGAAACGGGAGAAATTGTTTTAGAAAATGTAAATAATTCGGTAACTGATTTTATTATAAAAATTCACAGGGGCGCAAAAGTAGAACAAATATCTTTACCCGAAGATAAAACAAAAGAAGGCGAGGATGAAAGGGCTAGAATTGTCAGAAAATTAGCTGAAAGGTTTATCAAATCATGTGTTCAAAAAAAGCCGATCATTCCTTCTTTTAAAGAAGGGGCAAGGGTTCAGGAATTAATTGCAAAAATTAGATCGCAGAAAGTTTCTTAAAATAATCATATTTTTTAACTATCTCCCCTATTTTCTGCTCTTGCATAAAAATCATCAAATTACGCAAAGCTTTCAGAATAAATTTTGGGAAGAAACCCATTATTGCCAAAAAGATAAAGTTTGGCAATATTAGTAAGGATTTATCCAAAGATATCATTTTCTTAAGAACCTGAAAATAATTTTCATTACTGGTAAATAATTTTATGCTCGGTAAAAGAATTAATGATTCCTGTAAAAATTTCTTTTTATGATTTTGATAATCTTTACTACTTAAAAATTCCTTCATCAAATTCAGATAATCCTCCATATAAAAACTGCCTAATTTTTCAATATCAAAATAGTGCGACACGAACCGGTAGCTGATATATCCAACTATAAAATGCTCTGGAATATAAACAATGCCTTTTTTTAAAACAGCATCATATACAAAAGGAAAATAAGCATACGTATAACTGGCGGTTATTTTACTGGTATCAATTAAAGAATTATCAAAAATAAGCCCGGAAAAAAATGACACATTAAAATCCAATGCTTTTAGAGGCAATTTTTTATCTTTCCTTGGTTTAATAATAATTTCTCTATCACTCATTCTGAAGATTTTACAAGGAAATTCCAAAGACTTGTACCAGTAAATAGTACCTATATTCCCAACACCTATCTTATTCTTTTCCATAACTTTTAATGCATCTGCAAGAGTGTGCTCATCTAAAATAAGGTCATCATCACCCAAGGTAAAAACATATTTACCTAGCGCTCTTTTGAAACACTTTTTTATATTTCCTGAAAATCCAAGATTTTTTTTATTCTTAAAATATTTTATCCGTTTATCCTTAAACTCTTTGACTATTTCTTGGGTATCATCAGTTGAAGCGTTATCGCCAACAATGATTTCAAAAGAGGCTTTTTTTTGTCTCAAAATAGATATTATCGCCTTTTTTAAGAAATGGCTTCTATTAAATGTAGGTATAATAACTGAAAAGTCTTTTGAATTTACTCTCATATAAATTGTTAGAAAGTATAGCATACAAGCTGTATAATAGTTCAAATATTTATGAAAACCATCGAAGAAATTAAATTTTCTCCTTTTTATGAATTCTTATTTGGTTTTTATAAATATCTTCAATACTTAAACTGGATAAAAAGAGGAAGAACTCCTCCTACTCCTCCTCATCTCAAAACCGATTTAATTAAAAAATTAGCTAGTGAATATTCCATCAATACCTTAATCGAAACAGGAACATATCTTGGAACTACAGCACAAACAGTTAAAAATAATTTTTCAAGGATATTTACAATTGAGATTAATCATAAACTATATCAAAGAGCCAAAAGGAAATTTAGGAAGAACCCAAATATTTATATTAAGCAAGGTGATAGTTCAAAAATTTTGCCTAAAGTACTGAAAAAAATTAATAGCCCATGCCTTTTTTGGCTTGATGCCCATTATTCAGGAGGTATAACTGCCAAAGGAAAATTAGCTACTCCCATTATATCTGAATTACAAACAATTCTTAACCATAGGATAAAGAAGCATCTTATCCTTATTGATGATGCAAGAGATTATAAAGGTAAAGATGACTATCCAACTATTTATCAATTAAAAAAAATTATCTCTAATTATAAATATTATAATTTAAAGGTTGAATTAGATATTATTATAATCTATCCAAAAATTTAAAATGAAACTTTTACAAGATAAAACTTGTGTCCTTTTAATAAATCATTATATGACTCGGGCTAAGGGTAGTGAGGAAACTGATCAAAGAACTTTAAACTTTATGCTGGATAAAGTGAGTAGAATAGTACATATTGCTCATCCTTTTCCTAATAGCCCTTTTAATGAAACAGTTGTTGAATTCTTTGAGGGCGGGAAATTAATTAAGGAAGAAAGAATATCAATTTTTAAGCTTCCTCAAATTTTACAATATCTAATTCATTTTTTTCTAACATGGTGGATTTTCCTAAGGATCCATTACAAATTTGATCTCTGCATTACACTTGAAAATTTATCATTTATTAACTTATTTCCACTTAGAATGCTTCGATTAATAAAAAGAATTGTTTATTACTCAGTTGATTTTTCACCACAACGTTTTCAAAATCCTATTTTAAATAATGCCTATCATACTTTAGATAAATTTGCCTGTTTACACTCTGATATGAATTGGATGATGGTAGAAGAACAAATTGAAGCAAGAAGGATCAGAGATGGCAAGAATATGAAATATTCACCTTTTAGTTTAGCACCTATAGGTTATAAACAAGCTTTGATAAAACTAAAGACTATTGAAGAGATTGATTTTTATAACTTGATTTTTGCTGGTGCTCTCTTGGAAAATTCTGGCCCGCATTTAGGAATTAAGGCACTCCCTCAACTTATAAAAATATTCCCGAAAATCCACTACACTATTATTGGCAGGGGAGTTTTTGAAAATGAATTAAGAAATTTAGTTAAAATTTTAGGATTAGAAAAAAAAGTTAAGTTCACAGGTTATATTGATAGCTTCGGAGATCTTACTGAAACTATTTCAAAAGGAAGCATTGGACTAGCCCCCTTTGTTCCAAATCCAAACAGTTTAAGTTTTTATTCTGATCCTAGTAAGATTAAGCTATATCTTGTTTCTGGATTACCAGTTATCACAACTAAAGTTACGACTATTGCCCCTTTACTTGAAAAGGCTAAAGCTGGATTAGTTATTGAATATAATGAAAGAGATTTATATAAAGCTGTCGAATATTTATTAAGCGATCGGAAAAGATATAAATCCTACAAAAAAGCAGCCGTTCAATTGTCTCAAAGATATGATATTGATAATATCTTAACTGAAGCTTTCAAAAAAATACCTAGTTAGATCGTAAAAACCTGGCAGGATTTCCTGCATATACACTACCTTGCTCTATATTTTCCAATACTACACTTCCCATACCAATCAAAGATTCATCAGCCATCTGAATTCCTTCTTTGAGTAAACTTCCGGATCCTAAATAGCAGAGCTTACCAACCGTAACTGCACCTGATATACAGACTCCGCTGGCTATACAGGTATAATCTCCTATCACATTATCATGACTAATAACACTATTCGGTAAAACTACAACATGATTACCAATTTTTGCATTTGATGAAATAACCACATTTTGAAGTATCGCCGATCCAATTCCCAAAGCAGCAGTTTTAGATACACTGGCAGATGGATGGATTAATGTGACAAAACGTTCCTTGGGAATATTGGTACTTATTATTATCTTTTCTTTTTGAAGGAAATTTGAAGGACTGCCGATACCGTTAATAAAATAAGCATCCTTATAATTTAACGCCTCACTTAGAGAACCGAGAATCTCTATACCGTTTATCGATTTACCAGATAAACTTTTATCATCATCTAAAAAACCGATACATTGATGGCCTAACTCTAAGATTAGATCTAAAATATCTTTGGAAGTTCCACCTGTACCTAAAATGATTATCTTTTCTTTAAGTTTCATGTATAATTTAAAAATCTTTTTAAAATTATGGCTTTTATAATTGGATTAATCATACCAGCATTAAGTTGTATTTTTCAAATCTATCCCAGATTTTTTAATAAATATTTTGGTGTCGATGTATGGTCAAGAATGATCGAAGCGGATTATTTCAGAAAAAATCATCATATGATTCCAATGAAAAAGATAAGTGACGGTTTCATACTGGAGGGCTATTTGGATTATCCTCCCGCGCTACCCTGGATGCTGTCATTTATCCCTAGAGGGAAGCTACTTAAAATTCAGGGTTATATTGCACCTGTATTTGATATTATTCAAAATTACATTGTATTTTTAATAACTTTGCAGTTAACCAATAATATATACGCCGCAATTTTATCCCAAATCATCTATGCAACTATTCCTCTGACAGTATTGGAAAATAGTTATTTGACTCCCAGATCTTTAGGTTATCTGAATTTTACTCTGGCCTTTTATCCACTGCTTCTTTATGCACTCGTACCAAAACTTCCATATTTAATTTTCGGCCTCTTTTTTTTAACCTTACTTTTCTTTACTCATAAATTTGCCTTGCAATCTTTCCTGTTTATTAGTATTTTTTTATCCTTTATTACCAGAAATCCATTCTATATTCTGATATTTCTTACCGGAATGGCGCTTGCCATAGTAATATCTAAAGGATACTACTTAAGAGTTTTAAATGGTCATATCTCAAATATTTTATTTTGGGTAAAAAATTATAAATATAGATTTTCTCATCAAGTCAGAGGACTTACTCCTTCTAAGAAAAAGGATTTCGTTGGCAAAATTTATTCGGCTTTGGGAGCTTTTCCTCCCCTGGCTTTAATAGGAACCAATCTTTGGATCAGCATCCCGCTTATCCTCTTTGCGATAACCAAGTTTCACCTTCCTGTAAGTATACCCTACGGCCGTTACTCTTTAACTGATCCGCTTATGCTTATGGTTTATGTCTGGATAGTTTTTTTCTATATATTCTCAATCGCCGTTCTATCAATCAAGCAGCTTACTCCAATAGGAGAAGGCCAGCGATATATGGAAATGTCCCTTGCACCGATCGCTGTTATTTCTGCTATTACCTTTTTTGTCTTTCTTAACTCCCCTTATAAAAATTTAATAATCGTACTTTACGCTGTTATATTACTTGTTAATTTATTTTTGAGTATCTTTCTGCAAATTAAAGGAATTATTGAAGATAAAAACAGATCATTAACTTCTGATATGGTTGAAGTTTTTGAATTTATAAATAAGATAAAACCAATCCCCAGAATACTTTGTATTCCTCATCAAATAACTACTATGCTTGTATATAATACAAAGGCAAAAGTATTAGTGGAAATACAGGCAGGTGACCTAAGAAGAATAGATGATGTTTTTCCAGTTATAAAAAAACCAACTAGTGAAATCGCAAAAAAGTATAATCTCAATATGTTAGTAATTAAAAAAGATTACGTGACAACCAGTGAGTTAAAATTAAACAAAAAATCTTTGCTTTTGGAAACAGAAACTATCCAAATATTTAAAATTTAGAAATATTCTTATTCCACCATTCAAAAGTTTTCTCTAAGCCCTCTTCCAATCCAACAGTTGGTGTAAAACCTAATAATTCTTTAGCTTTCTTTATACTTGGCTTTCTATCTAATACTTCTACTTCTCTGCCATCAATAAAAACTATCTCTGCTCCCTTGCAAAAAGTCTGGATCTTCTTTGCTAAATCAATAATTGTTACATATGCATCAGAATTACCTATATTAAAACATTCACCATAAACTTCAGATTGGCAGACTAATTCTACAGCAGCAACCATATCAGATATAAAACACCATGCTCTTTTTTGCTGCCCATCCCCAGAAACAAATATTTTCTTATCTTTAATTGCATTTGTCAGCATATTACTAATTGCACCTTCCCCTACCTGCCTTGGACCATAAACATTAAAAGGCCTAATCATATTTATTGGTAAATTATACTTTTTAAAATATGCTCTAGCTAAATGGTCAGAGGCAACTTTGGAGGCTGCATAAGACCACCTACCTTCTGACAGAGGACCTATGCAGGTTAAGTCTTCCTCGGAAACATTAACAGCATTTGGACCATAAACCTCGCTGGATGAGAAAATAATCACTTTCTGGACCTTCTTATTGACTAAACTTTTTAAAAGATTCTCCGTTCCGAAAAGATTCACGCTTAAAGTCAACAGCGGATCTTTTTCGTAAAATGAAGCTCCGGCAATTGCTGCCATGTGAATTATGATGTCTTGATTTTTGACAATTTGCTTGACTGATTGCTCATCCTGAACATCACCTTTTACTAAATTAACCTTATCTTTAATTGATTGCTCAAGAAAAGCAAAAGCGTTTCTTCTTCCATTATCAAATAAAGTAACCTGATTATCCCGATAAAAATTTTCAGTCAGAAAACTACCGATGAATCCAGTACCACCAGTAATTAAAATTTTTTTACCAGAAATTTTTGAGAAATTATTTGCCATAAAATTGGTAAATCTCTTCAATAACGTAATCAACTTCATCAAGTTTCATATGAGGATATAGAGGCAGGGATAAAGTCTCATCAGCATATTGCTCCGCGTAAGGAAAATCGCCTTTTTTATATCCTAAAAATTTATAAGCGGGTTGCAGGTGTAGCGGTGTTGGATAATGAACACCTGTTTCTATCCCGTTTTTCTTTAAGAATTTCGCCAAACTTTCTCTGTCTTTAGTAAGTATGGCAAAAACATGGTGGGCATTCTCTCCTCCCCTTGTTGTTTCTATGAACTTACAAATGCCGGCTAGTTTCTTTTTGTAATATTCTACAAGTTTTGCCTTTTGCTTTATCCATAACTTCAAATACTTTAATTTAATATCCAAAATTGCCCCTTGTATAGCATCCAATCGGCCTGTTGTCCCGACCCTGCTATGAAAATAGTGATCCTCCCTACCATGATTTGAGAGCTTCCTTAAAACTTCTTCAAACTTCTTATTATTTGTGATTACTGCTCCTGCATCACCAAATGCCCCCAGATTTTTAACAGGATGAAAACTAAAACAAACAAACTCGCTCAAGTGAGATCCGATGGTTTTTCCTTTGTATTTTGCACCATGAGCTTGTGCTGCATCCTCAATAACAGCAATGTTTTTAGGTTTAGCCGTTTTGTAAATCTCATCCAGGTCCACCGGATTACCATGTAAATGAACCGGAATTATGGCCTTAGTTTTAGTGGTAATTTTGCCGGCCAGAGATTTGGGATCCAAATTAGCTGTTTTCGGGTCTATGTCAACAAAAACCGGAGTAGCTCCTACCAAAACTATCACTTCCGCAGTTGCTGTAAAGGTATTTGGAACCGTAATAACTTCATCACCTACTCCGATTCCCAAAGTCAGTAGTGAAAGATATAACGATTCTGTGCCAGAACTGGTACCTATGCAGTATTTGGCATTACAAAATTTGGCAAAGTCATTCTCAAATTTAGTTACCTCCGGTCCCATAATATAGCGGCCGGATTCTAAAACTTCTTTGATTTTGGGCAAGACTTCTTTTTCTACCAATTTATATTGACCGGGAATATCCATTAAGGAAATATATTTTCTATTATTCATAATCTCTAATTTCTGAAATCATCCTTGAAAATTTTGCTGGATTGCCGACAACTACTATTCCGTCTGCTACATTGTCTGTTACTACAGCTCCAGCGCCTACGAGAGAATTCTTACCTATAACAACCCCAGGCAGAATTACTGCTCCGGCTCCTATCTTGGCGTTTTCTTTAATGGTCGCCCCTCTAAGATTCTCCTTTGTCATAGGGGAGTGGGGATACTTGGCGTTTGTTATAACCACACAGGGCCCCACCCACGCATTATCTTCTAAAATAGTGAACTCCGGAATGAAGGAATCTGAATGAATTCTGCAATTATTACCAATTACTACATCATGCTCTATCACTGCATGAGAGCCAATGCTGACATTGTTCCCTATTTTATTATTTTCCCGGATTAGAACCCCATGTCCGGTTTGAAAATTATCCCCTATTTTATTACCCGGATATATTACAGAATGGGATCTTATCAAACTGTTTTTTCCGATTTTTGCATCCCCTTTAATTACGACATACTCCTCTACTTTAGTATTTTCTCCAATTTGTACATCTTTAGAAATAGAAGCTAAATTTTTATCCATTTGCTATTACCTTCCAGGGATTTTTGGCACGCTTCTAAAACTCTTACCACATTAAGTCCATTTTCCAAATCAGTTAAAGGATTTTTATTCTCATCAATACAGGCAAAAAAATGCTTCAATTCCTCAAGCAGCGGCTCTTTACCCTCTATTTGCGGAGCATATATATCTCCGGAATGCAATTTAATTTTATATTCAGTTGATAAACCTGTTGCTACTTTTCCCGTATCCACTCTTTTATCATATATTTTAATCGGCATCTCGTTATCCAAATCATCAAATACTAACATTTTTTTAGCTCCGACTATTGTCATTTTCCGCTCTTTTGCAGGATCCAGCCAGCTGACGTGTATTTCCACCAATACATTATTTGGATATTTGAGTATGGCAAAAACTACATCTTCAATCCCCTCCTGCAAAAAACAAGCACCTGTAGCCATTACCTCTTGTGGAGTGGACTCCAAAAGATAATTTGACATAGAAATATCATGCGGAGCTAAATTCCAAAGAGCATTTACATCCCCTCTGATTTGACCTAAATTAACTCTGGTTGAATAAATATAGTAAACTTTTCCAAAATTATCACCTTTGATAATTTCCTTCATTTTCAAAACAGCAGGATTGTATTCAAAAGTATGCCCGGCCATAATGATTTTTTTTGTCTGTTCGTTTAATTTTTTAAGCTCTATAGCTTGTTCTGTGCTGGTGGTGATCGGCTTCTCAATAAGAATGTGCTTGCCTGCTTTCAGTGCCTTAGAGGCCAAATCAAAGTGAGTATTTGCAGGAGTAGCAATAATAACTGCATCAATTTCAGGATCTTCTAACACTTGACTGATATTACTGGTAATTTTTGATCTTGAGAAAACTATCTCTGCCTCTTCCAGTTTGGACTGGTCAAGGTCACAAATAATCGACAGATTGACATTTTTTAACCTGGCAATTGATCTGGCAATATTTGGTCCCCAGTAACCATAACCTATCAGTGCACAATTTATCATTACAACAGAGTTTAGCCTAAAGCCTTTTAATCGTCAATATAAAATCCTATTTCAATAAGTTGAATTCTATTGCGAATTATAGTAAAATAACCTATAATAAAATGCTGCAAGAATTAAATTCCAGGGTTTTACAAATAGAGAGAACTGATGTAAAAATAAGGGGCCCTATAATAGTTAGCGTCTTGCGAGAAAATCTGGTCGGTTCAGCGTTTGTGGTAGAAAAACCTTTTACTCAAGATGACGTTCAAATTGCGAGAAGAGCAATTATTCTAACAGCACCTTATGCCCATACAAAAGTTTTCCCCAGCTATTGGGAACATATTGTTTACAGTTCTATTCTGGCAAGACACATAACCATTAAAGTAAACTCTAAAGAGTTAGAGCCTTATGAAGCTGAAGCGTTACAGCTCATGGGCGATGACGGGAGTATAGCAGTCCCCCATCGTTATTATCGCAAAAATGTTGTTAATCAGCTTTTTGACAATAATATAGGAATAATCCCGGACCTAGTGGCTAAACAACCTCCCATTCCCCAAATCTTAGGCCGAGGGAAAGCTGTTAATAATATTGAAGATCTAACCCTACCTCAAATTATCCTGGACTTAGCAGATAATCTAGGCAAACTAAACCCTGATGGAACTCCTTTTTCTATTCTGCAAATGAAAAGATATGATGAAACACAGGCAAGAAGATATGAGGGTGGGGTATTTGCATCAGAAAGATTCGGCTTGAGAGCTTTAACCGAAAGAGGAAGACAAAAAGTTGCAGTTGATTTAGTTTTTGCGGAGATGGAGTTGTTAAAAGATGAATACAGTATTGATGTTGAAGAAATTTGTAACGAAGCTTTTATTGAATTTTGCTCTCCGGAAAATCAGGCCTATGTTAACCTTCTTAAACAAATTAAAGGAACTTCTGATCCTAATCCTTAACTCTCTTCTATTTTTCTAAAAGAAAACTTCCCAAGACCAAATAGTCCAAACCCGTATCATAGAAGCATTTAATAGCGGTTTGGGGATCTTCAATCACCGGCTGGCCTTTAATATTAAAAGAGGTATTAAGTAAAACCGGCACTCCTGTTAATTTACCAAATTCTTCAATTAATTGATAATACAAAGGGTTTGCTGGCTTTGTAACAATCTGCGGTCTGGCTGTACCATCAACATGTACCACAGCAGGTATTTCTGCTGCCACTTTTTTGGGGACATCAAAAGAAATGATCATAAACTCTGCAGAGGTAGGATTAATTAAATATTTTTTACCTGCCTCAGGCGTCATGGAAGGACAAAATGGCCTAAATCCCTCCCTAAACTTAACCCTTTGATTAATGATGTCTTTATTTTCAGATTTTCTAGGATCCATCAGAATTGATCTGTTCCCTAAAGCTCTGGGACCAGCTTCCATTTTGCCCTGAAACCAGGCAACTATTTTATTATTTGCCAGAAGTTTGGCTGTGTCTTTAATCAATTTTGATTTATCCGCATATTTTGTGTATTTGAGTTTTCTTAATTTCAATATTTTTTCAATACCAGAATCCGAATATTCTTTTCCCCAGTAAGTATTCTTTATCCTTTTAGGAATATACTTGTTTTTCATAATTGAGTGGTGGGCAAATAATCCTGCTCCAATGGTTAATCCAGCATCTCCTGCATCAGGATAAACATACAAATCCTCCAACAACCCTGTTTCCCAAATCCTTTGGTTCATTTTTACATTCAAAAAAACTCCACCGGCAGCTGCCACTTTTTTTATATTTAACTTCTTAATCCAAGGTATAAGAAAATTTAACATCTGGTCTTCTAAAACCCGCTGGCTCTCAGCTGCAATATCTTCCCTACCATATTTATCTATCAATTTTTTAACATCATCTGCTTGAGGAATATGCCAATGAAAAGTTCCATCAGTCTTCCATGATTTTAGGATTCCAAATGAAATAGGTTTTATTAATTTACCTTCTTTAAAATGAGGTGCAAAGGAATCTAGCAATCCTTTAGTTTTTTTAGTATTTCCATAAGGAGCAAGGCCCATGGTTTTTCCTTCCCCCTCACTTACTTGCCAACCTAAAGCTTCAGTAACAATGTTATAAAAAAAGCCTAATGATCCATTTCTACCTATTTTAATTGCAGGTTCCAGTTTGCCGTCTTTTCCTATCCAAGCTGTCATTGATAAACCATCACCTGAACCATCTGCTGTTACAACTAAACATTCATCAAATCCTGAAGTGTAATAAGCAGAGGCAGCATGGGACAAATGATGATTAACCTGCACTAATCTCGTTTTGCTCTTAATTGGATAGGTGGGTCTATAAACAGGAAAAGCTGTTTGGTTAGTAATATTTAAGTAGTTTAAGTAGGAAACAGCATTTACTGCTACCCTTCTAAAAGAATCACCTATCTTTGTTTTCTTGGAAGAGATATCAATTTTTTCTGTCTGATTTTTATGAAAAAGGAGTTTGATATCTTTAATTTGATGCAGTCCCGGGACAATTATTATCTCCAAATCATTCTGGGTGATTCCAAATTCTTTAAAACATAAATCTAGCGCATGCATTGGTAAGGCTGCCCCAAAATGCTTTATCCCATTAAGCCTTTCCTCTTGTATGTAATATACAATTTCGCCATTTTTGATTAAGGCAACTGATGCATCATGCCCATCATGGATACTTAGGATATACATTTTTATTTTTTTCCCCCTATAAAAATAGACACTCCTGTATTGTTTGGCATTAAATCATTTAATTTATCATATAAATTAACAAATCCAAAACCTAATCTTATCGGCAATGGTTGCTTGCTGTTTTTAAATTTATTTAACCCATCTGTCATAGATGTTGGCAGTTTATTTGAATAAAAAATTTTAGCAATCAGATTCACTATATAATGGTTAAAAGGTAAGCACCAACTGGTCAATGCTTCTGCTCTGCTAATTTCAAACCCAGTCTTTTTAAGTAAGTTTTCAATATATTCCTTTTTATAAAGCCTTGTATGTTGGTTCCAAATTCCAGCCCAAAATCCACTCTTTATATGTGTGTTAAATAAATGTTGCAAAGTCCAATTGATAGGATCCCAAAAAAAAGGATAATCAATATTGCAAGTAGTTAGGCTTAATATGCCCCTTTTTTTCAAAACTCTGAAAACCTCATTTAAAACCGCTTCCTCATCGTCAACATGTTCAATTACTTCACTCATGACTACTTTATCAAAACTACCGCTGGGAAATGGTATCTTTGATCCATCAGCATGAATTAACTTAACTTTTTTATCTCCAATAAATTTAACAGCATCTATTAATGCAGTCTTATCAATATCTATACCAACCAAGTCTAGTTCAAGGCCTAATCTGTTAAGTAAACTAAGATAATAGCCATTACCACAACCAACATCCAAAACTCTCTCACCTCTTTTTAAGTCCAACCACTCAATTACTTTTCTGGCTCTTCTTTTTAAAGCTATATCGCCAACGGTTTTTAAGGATAAATCTAATTTATCCTTGATAGGATTTAACAATTGTTTCTGCATTTTTTTCTGAATATCTCCTTTCTGCAAAACTGCGGCAGTTTTTTGCCAATTTATTCAGCTCATTTCTGGATTTATTATAATATTGAACAGTATTTTTTATGCTTTCCGTATTTATATTGATTATTTTACCAACTGTATCATCCATTGCCTCAGAAATAGCACCTCTATTGGAACCTATAACCGGAGTTCCGCAGGCTAAAGCTTCCAGTATCACCCTTCCAAAACCTTCTTCGTGAATTGATGGAACAATTAACAAGTCTGATCCACTATAATATATGGGCAGGTTATCCGAATCAACTGCTCCTATAAAATCAACGCTTGTGAACTTAGCTGCAATTTCCTTAGTTTTTTTTTCAAGCGGTCCTGCTCCGATAATTTTTAACTTTATATTCTTATCCCAATCTTTAACCGACTCAAGCAATACCTCTATTCCTTTCTCAGATATTAATCTTCCTACGAATAAAACAACAAACTCATTATTCCATCCCAACTTTTTTTTAACTTTAAGCTTTGAACCTTTAGCTTTGAACTTATTAAGATCAATCCAGTAAGTAAATTTTTTAATCTTAGTCTTACTAATTCCTAGTGATTTAATTTCATTTGTGGCTTGTTCTGATAAACCTAAACAGAAGTCACTATTTTTAAAAGTTAAGCTTACAAAATCTCTATAAAGTCCATTTTTGGGAAAATTGTAAATGCTATGTGTGGAAATGATAATTTTTTTTCTAAATACTTTTCCCCAAAACACACCTACAAATCCTGCTACTAAACCATTAGCATGAATAATCTCTGGGTTTTTAAAAATTAAGACTAATGGTGTAATAAAAAAGAGTCCTGGTAACAAATAAATAAATTCTAATATTGGATAAGATACGAATTGATAAAACAAATTACGGATCCATGGTATTCTAATTACAGTTAATCGATCATTCCTCTGGTAAATACTGGTGTCTACTTTTGTGGTTAATGGTTTATAGGTAAGTACAATTACTTCCCACTTCTTTTTCACCAGGAAATTAACTAAATCATTCAAATGAGTTTCTACCCCTCCAATATTTGGTCTAAAATGAGCACTAAGTAATAAGACTTTCAAAGTTTATTTATCCTTCCATAAAAATAACCTAATCCTCCCCCTATTAATTCTGCTGATAACATAATAATCATTCCAGCTGATAAAACAGGATGCATTATAATTTTAATGATATTTTTATAAAAAACCGGTCTCAAAAAATAGATTGTTTTGGGTCCTAGCATGGGGATATTATGTTTACTCAAATATCTATGGGTACGCAATCCATAGTAAAACTTTTTTCTTCCTAACTCTAGCGGAGAAGAGATTCTTTCTTTATGCTGGATTTTGGCAGATATTTTTCCAATCTTAAATCCTTTCTCGCTTATAGTTTCTGGGAGATCCCAGTCTTCTGGTCCGGTAATTGTCTCATCATAACCACCTCCTATTGTAAAAGCATTCTTTGAAAAAAATCTGGCGGCATCCGTAATTGGATCTCCTTTCTCGTTATAAAAAGAGCGCTCAAACCCTTTGACCCTTTCCCAAAAAGTATGAGCCTCAGAAACTTCTGGTATAACAATTGCCCCTATATTTTTATTTTTTTGTGCAACCAGGATACATTCCTTAATAACATCTCTTGAAAGTTGCATATCAGCATCTAAAAACAAAAGATACACTCCTTTGGCAATCTTTGCTCCAAAATTTCTTTGGGCACTTCTTTCTGGCCCACACTTTGCAACTTTTACACCTAAACTTTTGGCAATTTTTACAGTTTGATCAGTTGAATTATTATCAACTAGGATAATTTCTTTTTGCTTATAGGTTTGATTCTTTACAGATTTAATCAGTCTGCCTATAACTAACTCTTCGTTTTTTGTAGTAATAATTACGGATACAAGTTGACCTCTATTCATAATTTAAGATAAATACTATCATAAATAGATAACTTGATGACGACACTTTCCAATTTTGGCCGACATATAACAAAAATTACAACTTCTTACAGGTTCAGGCTGATTATTAATACTTATAGAGATTGGCTTAAAAGGAATGATCGGGTTTTAGACATTGGCTGCGGGAACGGCATAATCTCTAAATTACTAATAAATAATTTAAGGATACAAATCACAGGTTGTGATATTAAAAATTATTTAATCTACAACATTCCATTTGTAAAATTTAATGGTTCTAAATTACCATTTAAGAAAAATGAATTTGATGCTGTCATTTTAAATGATGTGCTACATCATCTTCCATATTTAGAACAGGATAATCTAATTAAAGAATCATCCAGAGTGGCAAGAAAAGTGTTTGTTTTTGAGGCTGAACCAAGTATCACAGGGAAAATTGCGGATATAATTTTGAATAAATTCCATTATGGAGACTTATATGCTCCACTGACATTTAGAAATATTGAAGATTGGCAAAAATTATTCAAAAAATTATCCTTAAATTCCGAGGTGGTGAAACTTAGAAAGCCTTTTTGGTATCCTTTCTCTCATATTGCTTTTGAATTACAAAAAGTGTAGCTTCTATATAACTTAAAAATGGTTTTAATAATTATCATTGGTCTTCTGCTTATTAATCTATGGGTTTTTATGCCCTTTTTTAATCTTGGTCTTTTTGGAGATGATTGGTTGACAATATTTAGATATTCCTACTATTTAGATGCGTCAAAACATCTTGGTCCGTACTCAAGCGAATACTTTAACAATTTTAAATATCTTTTTAATGCTTATGGTACTCAAGATACCATAATGGCAATGCTTTATAAGGCCTTTGGGATAGACTCTAATGCCTATTTCATAGTTTCATACATACTGCGAATTGGTGCAGGACTCTCGATTTATTTACCTACCTTTTATTTAACAAAAAGTAAATTGGCCGCTTTGTTTGCTGTTTTCTTCTTTATATTCTCCACTACAGGAATCGATGCAAGCGGTTGGGTATTCAATATGCCCTCTTATTTAACAATTAGCTTCTTTAGTATTTTTTTATACTTATATCTTCTTTCTCACTATGAAAATAAAAGGAACTATCTTCTTTTGTCTTATCTTTTCTTTTTTCTTAGCTTTACCTCAAATCTTATTAGATCTCACGGTCTTATACCGTTTGTTATCTTTATAGAAATATTGTGGCTAAGTAAAGAGAGAAGCTGGAAAATAGCTAAATCAGCATTGATTAGAATATCGGGATTTTTGCTAATTTTTCTTTTAATTTATCTTTTAGGATTTAGAGAGACAATCAGTGGCAATGCCCTGGTATCTTTAAAGGGAGGAATTACAACTACTGTTGGTTTACTTTCCCAAGGCCGTTTTGATTTCCTTTTCTATCCGGTTGTGACATTAGGCAGTATGCTTGTACCTGACTCTTTTGTACCCCATGGTTGGAATATTACATCATTCAGCCAGTATTTATTTAAAATATTCTTACCTATTTTTTTAATTTTTTCGGTAATTACGATTATTTTAGGAAAGAGCATTAAGAATCTAAATTCCATTTTTTTGCGGCTCACTTCTCAATCAGGAGTTATTTGGGCAATTCTGGTGGCAATAATTTATAAGTTCAATTTAATAACCCTATCTAACGCCCAATCTGTTTCCTTCTTATTAATCGGGGGGCTTCTTTGCATTCTTGTCATTGCTATTATTATTTGTTTAAAGAGCAGTAGTTTTGTAAAAATTAGCTTATTAATTCCTCTGGGATGGACACTTATCTCTTTTCTCTTCCCATGGTGGACAAACCCCGGTTATATTTATATAACTACTCACCGTTATTTAATAGTTTCAAGTATGGGGATATCCCTACTTCTTGCAGGAATTATCGGCCTTGGAAAGAACAAAAAAGCTGTTATTACCATGACTTGTATCAGTGCTGTTTTCCTATTGCTACATGCGCTATATACAAAAAATTATATTGATAGACTGTATCTCACCCATAGCGGAGAAACAGTCAAAAAAATATGGTCTCAAATGCCCTATATACCGGAAGTCGGACAGAGTACCGAACCTCTAATTTTCTATTTTGAAAGTGATGGTAGCAATGCAGCTATATTAGGGGACAGCGTCGGTTTTGGTTTTCCGTTTCATATGGCGCTCTTATATAAAATTACTGAAACGAATAAAACTCCTATTTCGATGATAGAATGGAAAGAGGTCGAATCTGCAGTTTTAGATGGAAAATCACTTGGAAAATACACCGGTAACAAAATAACAACTCCCGTCCCTCCCGAAAGAATTTATGCTTTTCATCTTCAAGGCAAAGATAATTTAATAAATATTACTGATATTGCCAGACAGAAATTAAGGGGTTATATACAAAGCAAACAATGAATACAAAACAAATTTCTCTTATATTTCTGGCGATATTTATTATCAGCTTAATAATAATATATCCCAGTTTCTACATTGGCTTATATGGTGATGACTGGTTAGCCATTTTTAGGTATGTGGTACATGTTATTCCACCTTCCAAGGAGGGATGGAATTTATTTACCTACTATCTTACTCCCTATGGCTCTCAAGATATTATCATGGGATTACTTTATCAAAATTTTGGTACTAATGCTTTTTATTATGAAGTAACAGCCTACTTTTTTCGTCTCATAGCAGCTTTTTCACTATATCCCCTTATTTTCTATCTTACTAAAAGTAAATTAGCTACTTTTTTTGCCGTAATGTTTTTTTCAGTAACAACTATCGGATTTGACAGTACTGGTTGGTTACTCACCATGCCTACATATCTGACAATTGCTTTTTTTAATTTTTTCCTTTACACCTACATTTTATTCCACAATACCCAGAAATTTAAGTTTTTATTCATTTCTGGACTTTTTTTTTACTTAGCATACATTACTGCATCAGCAAGAATGATTGGCGCACCAATGTTTATTATATCCTTAGAGATATTTTGGTTATTTAAAAATAGAACAATCAGCAGTTTAAAATATTTTGTCTTAAGAATTATATTTTTCTTTGGCATCATATTCATTATTGGCAATACTGGACATTCACTTGGAAACAGCGCAGATTGGTTTGACAGGCTAAATTCAGGGATTAGTACAATCCAAAAATTGTTGAGTGAAGGACGCTCTGACTTTCTCTTATACCCAGTTGTTACTATCGGGGGGATGTTTATCCCTAATTTTGCCTTTCCAAGCATTCAAATAAATACTAAAAAGGAGATGCTATTTTCTGTTGCTCTTCCGGCACTTACTATATTTCTTTTCCTTATCTTAGTATTCAAGGCTAATATAACTAAACTCAAAAAGGAAGATGTCTTTAAAAGTTTAGTTATCGCCGCAATCTGGATTTTTATTGTATTTATAATTCGTAAGCTCAATATTATTTCTTTCTCCAGCTCAAACTTGATTTTAATGATGATAACTGGAGGATTAGCCATTCTTATCTGGGTTTTATTATCAATAAAATATCGTAGCCAAAAAAATATACTTGACAGCCTTTTTATATCATTTTCTTGGACTTTACTATCTTTTTTTCTAGCCTGGTTATGGTCTCCTGGTTCATATATCGATAGCACCCATAGATACTTAACCACATCCGCAATAGGTATCTCAATATTTCTTGCAACCATTATTAGTTTAGGCAAAACATTTAAAAACAAACTTATTATATCTTTAGTATTATCACTGTTTATAATTTTACATATAGTATCCACCCGAACATATATCAACAAATTATTGGATTCACATAGTCAGCAGATAGTTGATAAAATTTGGTCTTCCATGGCGTATATCCCTGAGGTCGGCAAAAAACCTCTAGTTCTCTATTTTGAAAGGGATAGCAGTAACGGGGGAATTCTAGGAGATGCTGTCTTATTTGGATTTCCTTTTCATATAGCTCTTTTATATAATCTTACGGAAGAGGATACAATTCCTGCATCTATGACAGAATGGAAGGAAGTAGTTTCTGCCTCTATAGATGGTAAATCTTTTAAACCTTACGGTTACCCTTTAGAGCCTATCCCTATAGGTCAGATTTATGGTTTTCGTTTAGAGGGTAAGGATAACCTAATGAATATTACTAGTGAAATAAGACAGAAACTAACTGAGGAGAAATGATGTCCAGAGACTATCAGAAATTACTTCTAAGAGCTTTTATAATAATTTTTATAACTTTTTTAACTTTTCTTCCAAGCTTTAATCTTGCCTTATTTGGAGATGACTGGTTGGCTTTCTATAGATACCTTCATCATTTAGGTCCAAATGCTTCGGAAGACTGGAACTATATAAGCTATTTTTTAACACCATACGGCGCACAGGATATTATGATGGGACTACTGCAAAATATCTTTGGATACTACGGAAAATACTATCACTTTGTCTCTTTTTCTCTAAGACTGGTCGCAGCTTTTTCACTATATCCCCTTGTTTTCTATCTTACTAAAAGTAAATTAGCTACTTTTTTTGCAATTTTATTTTTTTCAGTAACCACAACTGGAATAGAAACAACTAACTGGGTATTTAATATGCCTACATATATAACTGTCACTTTATTTAATTTAAGCCTTTATTTTTTTATTAAAGGACGTGAAGATAATAAAAAATCCTCACTATTTATTTTTGCACTTTTGTATTACCTTGCCTATATTACTACCCCTATCAGAATGCATGGTTCAATAATTCTTCTTTTTTTACTTGAGGTTTTCTGGATTATTCAAAAAAATAATATCCCAACAATTAAAAAGGCTTCTTTAAGATTTCTCACAGTTTTACTTGTATTTTTATTCATTAGGTTTACTGGACAATCATTAGGACCTGCAAATGAACCAATAGAAAGATTTACCCTAGGGGTACAAACTTCTTTGCAACTACTTAGTCTAGGAAAAATTGATTTTCTTTTTTATCCATTAATCACCTTTGGGAGTATGATTATCCCTGATTTTATTTTACCTACCGGTATGAAGAATCTTCTTCTATTAATTATTGGAAGTTGTATTTTAACTACCGCAATTTATCTTTGTATTAAACACTTTAAAAATACAAATGTTTCAACAGCCTTATTTTTTAGTATTATTTGGTCATTCTTATCATTCTTTTTTGCCTGGTGGTGGATGCCTGAAACTATTATTCCAGGCCATCATAGATACCTTATCGTCTCTGCCTCTGCAATCTCAATTCTTTTTGCAACTTTTATTAGTTTAGGCAAGGGATTTAAAAATCAACTATCTCTCTTTCTAATCCTATCAGGATTTCTGCTTATACACCTTTATTCTACCAACTATTATCTTAGGCTTATGGAAAATTTTCATAGCCAGCAAATAACTGATAAAATCTGGTCCTCTGTTCCATATATACCTGAGGTAGGTAAAGAGCCTTTAGTTTTCTATTTTGAAGGAGAAACCAGCAATTATGTTGTTTTACATAACGTCATCACTTTTGGTTTCCCTCCTCATATGCAGCTTTTATACAATCTAACAGGAAAAAACCCTGCCCCTGTACCAATGACTAATTGGCAAGAGGTAGTTTCAGCTGTAAAGGATGGACAATCTTTTAAGCCATACGGATACCCGCTAGAACCTATCAAGATAACCCAAGTATATGCTTTTTATCTTCAGGGTAAAGATAAACTGATAAATATTACTGACTTGGCTCGTCAGAAGTTAGTTGAGCAAACACAGAAGTAATGATACACTACCAGCTTATATGAAAAAGGCAAAGTGCCCTAATTGCGTGATTTCTCAAATAATTTATAAGTTTGATTCCAATAAATTTCAAATTTACTTTTGTAGAAAATGCCTAAATGGATTTACATATCCTGTTCCAAAAAATCTGGGAAAATATTATGATGATGATTATTGGATATCTAAGGGAATTCTCGGAATCTTGAAAAACACTATTTACCGTCTGTCTCAGGTAAGACGGAAATATTGGGTTATGAGCTTTTTGCCAAAGGGGGACATTTTAGATGTAGGTTCTGGGGAAGGCAATTTCAGTAAACTTTTAGGAACAGAGTATTTAGTTACTTCATTAGATGTGCCTTCAGCCAAGATTAAAAATCCAGAAATTTTAAAGGTCGACTTTTTAAACTGGCGGACTAGCAGAAAATTTGATGCGATAGTTTTTTGGGAAAGCTTGGAACATACCCAATATCCCGAGCAATATATCAAAAAAGCATCAACCCTTTTAAAAAAGGGTGGATATATCTTTATAGAATATCCCAGATTTGACAGCTTTGAATCACGTCTTTTTAAAAACTATTGGTTTCATCTAGATCCTCCCCGACACTTATCCCATCTTACTCCTAAAGGTTTAGATAAAATTTTATCTAGAGTAAAATTAATAAGTTCTTCTCATCGGGGGGTATTTGCATTTGAATATAGTGTTGGAGGATTTGCTAGCAGTATATTAAATGTTTTTCTACCAACTCAAAAGGATTTTTTCAAAAATTCTAAAAATACTTTTTTTCTATTTCTTTTAATACCTTTAATTTTAATATCCTTGTTTATTGAAGTATTTCTATTTATTATTGGCCGATCTCCAATTTATTTAAGCATTGCACAAAAAAATCGCTCATGACAAATCTTGAGTTTTTTAGAGCCCTATTTTCCCCAACACTTCCTGTTTTATATCAATTAACTCTCTACCTTTTATTTTAAATGCGAAAAAGTTTTCGGGTTTATAAAATACTCCTACGGTATTTCCCCCACTGCTCTTACTAATACACTGACCCTGGGAAACAAATCCCTTAACTTCCGTTCTTACCGCTATCAATTTTTCTAAATCATCTATTCCCCGATAAAAAGTCCCAATACATCCCTCATTTATTCTTTCATCTCTCAAAAGCAGCCGGATCGGCAAATTGTGGAATAGACTTTCCTCGTAATAATAGCTACTCCTCTTTTGATCATCAGAAACATCAAAATAAAGCAAAAGGGGTTCAGTGTAGTTAAACCGATCTTGCTGATTTAATACTTGGTTATACATCCTGTCTTGGTCTGAAGCGAACCTCCCATCTTTACCGGCTGCTGTGTAATAATTATATGTATTAATGCTATTTATTAGATAAAAGAAAATTAAACAAAGGAAAAAAGTAAAGATTAGAAAAACTTTGGTGAGTTTACGCTTTTGATTTAATGCGCTGTCATAAATTGCAACTGAAATTGCTGATAAAAAAAGGCTGGATGCTATCTCCGGCACTACTAAATAATAACTCTGCTGACCTTCAAAACCAGTATATAACGGAGCAAGAATCCAAATAAGGGAAGTATAGAGTAAAATGATCAATGGACTGATCCATAAAGCCAATAGTAA
Source organism: uncultured Gammaproteobacteria bacterium (assembly GCA_964649615.1). GTDB lineage: Bacteria > Patescibacteriota > Microgenomatia > Daviesbacterales > UBA10151 > CAZYPW01. Next base: position 32,961 of record CAZYPW010000009.1, read on the forward strand.
GTTGTCCTTTCTGCCATAATCTTTCCATTCCCAAAAAGATGACGCAGATATAGCCAGCATAAAGCCTCCGATTAACGAAGCATACATTCTATTGGGATCAAATGTAACTCCGGCTTTACCATATAAATAATTCGCAATAAAAAAAGAAACAACTGAAAAAATAAAACTTAAAAAAATAATTAAAGTAAAAGTTCTAAGGCGTTTTTTGAACTTAACAATAGATAAAAAAAGGCTAAAAACTCCAAAGATAAATAATGGTCCCCCTAATAAAAATAGTAGATAATTACTAAAGCTTCCTAGGTATAGAGTGCCAAAAATCTTACTCCAATAGTCTACAATGAAGAAAGTTAATCCTAATCCCTGAAAAGGAGTTAATAAAAGATGCCAGTTACCCTCTAAAATGGATTTAAAAATAACAGGTGGATTGTGAAGAAATCCGAGTATAGAGTTAGGGCTGTATAATAGAATTAGCAAAAAGGGGAAATATAATATTAGCAACCTTTTACCAGACTTGATCAGATTAGTAATTGATCTATGATGCAGCCATAAAATAAGTTCAATTAGAGGGATTAAGGCTAATATTGGATATATCCGAATAGGAGATATCATTAAAGAACTAAACCAAAAAAAGCTCATCAGGAAAAACCACCATACCCCCTTAAACCTTTCCTTAATAATTAAATAATAAACAATGAAAAATATATTCATAGGAATAATTGCTAGATAGTCTGTTCCTTTAACAACATACTCCAAGGACCTACTACTCATGTAGCTCATGCCATATAGGATGGTTGTTAAGAAAGCTAGTAATTTTCTTTTAAAGATAATTAAGATTAGAGGATATAATGATAGGGTTGCTAGAATTTTTAAAAAAACATTGGTTATATGGTAAGACTGATAATTTAGACCAAAGAAATCGTTAAGAATACCAATAAAATATACCTGACTTGTAGTATAAGCTCCTTTAACTGACCAAACATAGAAAATCTTGGATAAAGGATTTTCTCCTAAGGTTTTGTAAAAAAATAATAATCCCCAATCATCAGGGGTAAAGCCATATTTTAATAACGGTGATAAAATCATATATTGGAGTAAAAACATTATTGGTAGGATAATAAAAAAAGGGGTATAGTTTCGGTAATTGCTTAACATTTTAATTTATTTTAGAATTCTAGTTTTTCTAATACTTCCTGTTTTATATTTGTTAATTCCCCATTTTTCAGTTTAAATGCATAGAAGTTATTGATGCTGAAAAATTCTTCTCCACATTGGCTAGTATACATAAATCCTTTAACGTTGTTTTTAACTATCACTAGTTTCTCCAAAGTAGCTAAATCTTGATAAAAAACTCCAATACATCCATTTATGCCACCTCTTTCTATGTGTAATCTACTGGCTAGGTTCAAAAGAAGGGTCTCAGTATAAAATGTTCCTCGAGCTCCATCTTCAAATGCATCAAAGTAAAATAAGAGAGATTCCCCTTTTTTAAAATCATTCTTTAGATAGATTACTAGTTGACCGTACATTCTCTCCTGATCTGCAGCATATCTTCCATTTATACCAGCACTATTAAAAAAGTAGTAAATATCATCTTTATTTAATGAGTATACATAAAATAAAGATGCAATAACCCCGCAAACTATGATTAACCTAGACAATCTACTTTTCATCTTTATGGCTTTGTCTAAGATTGCAACAAAAATAGCTGCTAAAAAAAGGCTGGAGGTAATTGCTGGAATTGTTAAATAATATCCTTGCTGACCTTCAAAACCTACACCAAAGGGAGCAAGAAGCCAGATCAAAAAAGTATAAAGTAGTGCTACTATCGGGCTGATCCATAAAGCCAGCAGTAGATTATCTTTTTTACCATTATCCTTCCATTCTAAAAAAGAGGCAAAAGATACAGCCAGCATAAAGCCTGAAACTAGAATTGGATACATCCGGGCTGGGTCAAAGTGTAACCTTAAATTTTCAGCAATACTTAATTCATGAATAGCAAGGTAATAAAAAATTATATCCAGCAGAAAATTGGCAAAAAAAGCACGAAGAAAGAACTTGGCTGGCTTTTGGGATTTAATAGAAGCTAAAATTAGTATGAAAAAGCCAAAAAATACGAAAGGTCTCTTGAATAAAAATGATATGTATGCTCCAATTTCCGTAATATTTAAATTATTAATAAGATTACTCCAAAATCCATTAGTTAATAAAGTAAGTCCAACTCCTTGAAAAGGAGTTAATAAAAGATGCCAATTCCCGGCTACAACTGCCTGATAAATAACAGGCGGGTTTTGTAAAAACGCAAGGATAGAGCCAGGTTTGTAAATATAAATTATTACAAACGGAAGATATAAGATCAGTAATCTTTTAATTGATTGTCCTGCATTACCCTTTGATCTATGTTGCATCCATAAGATAAGTTCTATTAAGGGGATTAAAACTAATACCGGATATATCCGTATTGGTGATATCATCAAAGAGATAAACCAGAAAAAGCTCATTGCTACAAACCACCATGAACTTTTGCTTCTTTTGTTAATAGCGTAGTAATAAATAATCAAAAATATATTCATTAAAAAAATGGCTAGATAATCTGTGCCTTTAACAACATATTCTAGCGATCTGCTCGCCATGTAACTCATGCCATAAAGGAGAGCAGTTAAAAAAGCTAATGTTCTATTCTTAAAAATAATTAAGATCAGCGGGTACAAAGAAATAGTAGCCAGTACTTTTAAAATAATATTAGTTATTTGATAGGCAGAATAATTTAAACCAAAAAAATCATTTAAAATACCAATAAAGTATAGCGGACCGGTTGTATAAGCTCCTTTAACCGACCAAACATAAGCAATTTTAGATAAAGGATTATCTCCTAAAGTTTTGTAAAAAAATAACAGCCCCCAATCATCAGGGGTAAATCCATATTTTAAAACCAATCCAAGAAGTAAGTATTGAGAAATCCCCACTATGAATATAAGAAGAAGAAATATTTGTAAATCCGTTTTATATAAGATTTTCATAAATTAAAAACCAAGATCTTTAAGTATACTCGCCTTAATATCTACTACATTCCTATCTTTCAATTTGAGAGCATGTAAATTATCGGGGGTATAGAATATCTCCTGCGCTCCCGTGGCGTGGAAGTTCTCTACACATAGACTACTAACCTTAAACCCTTTAATTCCATTTTCCTCAGCTATTGATTTTTTAAGTGTATTCTTATCGATAATAATGCCCACACAACCATTAACGACTTTCCCATTCTTATCAAAATGCATCTTTTGTTCAAAACCCGAAATAACAGTTACCGGATAAAAAAGCGGAGGTGTTACTAAATCATCCCCGGTTTCAAAATAAAATAAGGCATTATTTGTATCAATAGGATTTTTCAGCTGTGCAAGCAACTTACTTTTCATTCCGTCTATATCAGATGCCCCGTAACCTATGCTTAATAAATATGAAAATGTTTGATTAATTTCCTTTTGGCTAATTAAAAATATAGGTAGTAGAGATAAAAATAAACAAATTATAAGTCCCATCCTTAAGTGTCGGTTAACAATCTCTTTAACACGGTCAAATACTAACACCATTAAGCTTGCTAAAAATAAACTGCTGCCTATCGGAGGTATTATTAAGTACCAGTGTATGCCCTCTTTGAAAGTTAGGTTATCTCCAATTATGAACCATGTACCCCATAAGAATACAATGGCGAAGATAGGACCAATAAAAAGAGCAGGCAGTAAGACCTTTGACTTGTTTTTAAACCATAGAATTAGACTTGATATAGCAATAGATATTACATAAAAACTAAGAAATACCGCGTGGGTACTGATTTCATAAAAGCCTTTTACATTTGGCCCAACCATTCCCCTTACATTAGTTATTAAAAAGTAGCAAATAATCTCAAACATTATGTTAGTAGTTATCACCCCTAGAATAAACCAATATGCTGTTTTACCCTTGGAAATCAAAAAACCCAGTAATATCGTTAAGATTGAGTAAATTATTATTGGTCCTGTAATCAGGAAAATCAAATAATCCTTAAAATTATCAAGAGTTAACTTACCAAATATTGGCCAGTAATCATTTGGCAAGAAAGTATAGCCTAAACCGGCAAATGGAGTCAGTAATAGTTGATAATTACCATAAGATAAAAGTTTGTATACTACTAAGGGACCATTAAGATAACCCCCTGTCGAATTGGGGAGGATGACTGATAGTAATATAAAAGGAAAGAATAGAACTACTAACCTGGAAAGTACTTTTATTAATCCTGATAATCCTTTTAACTTTAACCAAATGATAACTTCAAAAAGAAAAATAAACAACAGAAAAGGATATATTCTTATTGGTGAAAAAATAAAGGCTAGTAACATCAATACAGCAGTCAATAAAGAAAAAATCTTTCTTTTTGTATTAAAAGTAAAATAATACATTATTAAACAAATATTCATAAAAAAAATTGCCAGATAATCAGTACCTTTAACTACAAATTGCAAGGCTCCGGCTGAAGAATAACTAATGCTATAAAGAATAGTTGTCAAAAAAGCTAATAATCTTCTTTTAAAGACAATTAAAATTAAGGGGAATAAGGAGAGGGTGGCCAATATCTTAAAAGTAATATTCATCAATTGATAAGCCAAATAATTATCTTTTAGGAAACTTTCAAGTACACCTATATATAAAATAAAGGTTGTTGAATAAATACCTTCTGTAATAAAAATAGTAGAAAGCTTATCTAAGAAATTTCTATCTCCTCCAATTGTTTGATAATCAAATATTAGTAGCCAATCTTCAGATGAAAGTCCAAATCCCAGAATTATTTTTAGAAGTAAGAACTGTATAGCTACAACAAGTAGGACAGTAATTACAAAAAGCCACTTGTTGTTTTCTGAAAATAAATTTTGGATTTGTTTTAAATTTATTTTCATTTGTTGCGTTCTATCTAATTTTATACAAGGCATCAAAAAACATATTCTGGATCGGATGGCGGCTTCGCCTTCTTATAACTTTCCAGCTTCTGGGAATTGGATACTCGTCTTCTCTAATAAATTGATTGTCTTGGACACGGGACCTACGCCATTGTTTAGTATAAAAATACCCTTTGCAAAGACGGTTGACATGTTTGAGGTAATTTCTAATCTGCTCTCTGGTCATTTCATGTAAAGAACTGATATTTATAAATAAGTCAAAATATTTATTTGGCAAGAGATCAACCTGATGAGGCATGATAAACTGAATACGCGACTGCTCAAATTCTTTTCTTACTTCCTTAAATGATTTAAACGATCTAAATTTAAATACTTTCTCTTTGGGGAAAACTTTAGATAAATAATTTTGGGCGATAAACAAGGCAGGCGGAATGTCTATTACACAATAAGTGGAACTAGGTAAAGTTTTAAGCAATACATATCCTAATCTACCATAACCGGCACCTAATTCCACAATTTTTACCTTTACAGGAAAATTAGCACTTTTAGAAATACTATAAAATTCATAGACAGAATTACATAAGTCTTGTGATATTAATTTTCCTTTATACTTAACCACAATAGGGTTTCCTATTTTGGGTTCTTTGATCTTGTCCAAAATCCCCAGATGATCGCTTTCAGAAATATAATCATATAAACTGGCTAAATAAATTCTATAGGTTAATTTTCCTAATCGGTTAAACTCTTTAGCATCTTCAAAACTACTATTTACAAAAGGACGAAAATTTCCTTTTATAAATTCTCTTAATACAGGGCTGAACTGATGGACTATAATACCCAGACTTCCCCAGTTAAAATATTTAGTATTAATATTTCGCTTAAAATTATTAAAACCTGTCTTTGATAGATACTTTAAATGAACTTTATTTAATTTATCCCAGAATTTGGATGGATAATAAATTATAGGAGATTTTTTCATCTCTTCAAACATATCAGATAAAACTTTCTCTTCTTGCTTATTCATATACTTTTAGTGAAATTTAGATTGCTAGATTATCTGATTAATACTTCAGCTCGTCAAGCACATTTATTGTATTCTCAATAACATCTTTACCTATAAGTTTGAAGGCATAAAAATTTTCCGGTTTGTAGAAAACTTCATAATTGATTGCAAAAGATTTGTCTTCTACGCATAGACTTATGACTTTAAATCCTTTAATACCATCTTGTATTGCTGCTGACTTTTTAAGGGTATCTTTATCTGTAATAAGGCTAAGGCAACCATTTACTAGTTCCCAATTACGAAAATGCATTTTCTTATCAAATCCTGATATTAATGTAACCGGATAAAATAGCGGATCCACTGAAGTATTTTCAGTTGTATCTAAGTAAAATAGTGCAGGTTTTTTATCAAGAGGGCTTTTAACGTAATTGAGTAATTTATTTTTTATATTTTCTTGATCGGAGGCTCCATATCCGATGCTGGTTAAATAGCTGAAGGTTGTATTAATCTCTTTACTGCTAATCAGGTATACAGGCAGGAGTGTGAGGAATAAAAAACCCAATAAAGCTTTTTTTAAATTAGGATTAACTACTTTTTTTATCCTATCAAACCACAGCACCATTAAACTGGCTAAAAAGAGACTGATGCCTATTGGCGGTATTATTAAGTACCAATGTATGCCTTCTTTGAAAGTCAGGTTATCACCTATAATAAGCCAGGTTCCCCACAAAAATATACTGGAAAAGACCGGACCTAAAAAAAGGGACAGCAGTAGAATATTTGATTTTTTATTTTTTAACCACAACATTAAACTTGAAACAGCAACAGATAAACAGAAGAATCCAAGGAAAATTGCATAGGTACTAATAGGATAGAAACCCTTTATATTAGGGCCGGCTACAGTCCTAACATTTGTAATTAAAAAGTAACAGATTAGTTCAAAAACAAAATTTGTGAATATAAGTCCCAAGATAAAAGAAAGTGGCTTTTTAGTAATCAAGAATCCTAGTAAAATTGCTAAAATTGAGTAAATAATTACCGGTCCGTGAAGCAGAAAGAATAGGTAGTCTTTAAAATTATCAAAGGTAACACTGCCAAATATTGGCCAGTAATCATTCGGTAAAAAAGTATATCCTAATCCTGCAAAAGGGGTAAGCAGTAGTTGATAATTACCATAGGATAAAAATCTATATATAACTAATGGTCCATTAAGATAATTCCCTGTTGAGTTAGCTAGAAATAACATCGGAACTAAAAAAAGAAAGAATAGTAAAAATAATCTTAAGGGAGCAATTATTAAGCCTTTTAAACCTTTATTTTTTATTCCTATAAAAATTTCTGCCAGAATAATAAATAACAGAAACGGATATATCCTGATCGGTGAAAATAGAAAAGCCAAAAATAAGAGGATGGCCGTTATAAATAGCAATAACTTTTTTTTAGTTTTAAAGGACAAATAATATGCAATCAGACATATGTTCATAAAAAAAATTGCCAGATAGTCGCTACCTTTAACCACAAACTGTAAAGCTCCTGCTGATGAGTAACTTATTGCAAACAGAATGGTCGTTAAAAAAGCTAGTAATTTTCTTTGAAATATTATTAGTACAAGGGGATATAAAGATATAGTAGCTAGTATCTTAAAAGTAATGTTAGTTATGTGGTAAGCCTGATAATTACCTTTGAGAAAACTCTCAAGTATACCTATATAAAGAACCTGATAAGCAGTATATATACCTTTTTCACTTATTATAGTAAGAGTTTTATCTAAAAAAAGTCCACTACTTAACCCAATAGTCTTATAATCAAAAAGCAACAGCCAATCATCAGCTGTAAACCCAAATTTAAAAATAATACTCAATAAAGAAAATTGTATTAAAAGAATAATAGGAATAAGAAGGAAAAAAAATTTTACTTCCAGATTATTAAAATAGTTACGCATATAGTCAAAAACTAGTATAATTTAAAGTGACTGGAAAAGAAATATGCGCAAACAAAAAATAATAGTGTTCTTTTTAGCTTATAATGCTGCTGAAACTTTAGAAAACTTTTATAAGAATTTCCCTAAACAATATTGTGATGAAATAATTTTAGTTGATGACTGCTCGAGAGATGAAACATTTAAGATCGCAAAAGAGTTGGGGATTAAATCCTATAGAAATCCAGTTAACCTAGGCTATGGTGGTAATATGAAAAGAGCTTTATCTCTCGCCCTTGAAAGAGGAGCAGATATTTTGATTGATATTCATCCTGATGGTGAATATAGCCCTTCAGCCATTCCGGAAGCACTCAAAAAAATTCGAGAGGGGAACCTATTTATATTAGGCAATCGTTTTACCAGTCTAATCCAGCCAATTAAGAATGGTATGTTTATTTGGAAATTACTTCCTTTGAGGATACTTAATTCTATTGATAGTCTGATATTTGGAGTTAGGTTAAATGATTTTCATCAAGGCTTTAGAGTATATACCAGAAGAATGTTAGATAAGATCAACTTCCAGGAAAATTCAAATGATTATCTGTTTAGCTTTGAACTGATAGCCCAAGCAATCTATAATAAAGTAAAAATCTCTCAAGTGCCGGTTGAAACTTCCTATCAGGGTAAAAAACGGGGGGCAAGTTTAAAAAATAGTATTAAATATTCTTTAGGCACATTTAAAATATTACTTCTTTTTATCTTGGCTAAATTGGGCTTTAAAACAAAACTTTTTAAGGAGGTTACCAAAGGAAACTTATGAAATTATTAATAACCGGGGCTAACGGTTTAGTTGGTTCTCATTTTGTTGAAAACTATTCTGATCCGGAAAATAATATAATTATCCTCTCACCTACCAAAGATGAATTAGACATAGTTGATCAAAAATCAGTAGAAAATTTCTTGCAACTAAATAATCCTGATGCCATAATCCATTTTGCTGCCTTCACTGATGTTTCAAAAGCCGAGGAGGAACGGAATAATAAAAAAAGTGTGTGTTGGATTGTTAATGTAGAAGGAACAGCTAACTTAGTTAAAGCTGCAAGCATTAGTAACATATACTTTATTCATATATCTACAGACGTTGTCTTCTCTGGACTTAAAGATAATCCAGGACCATATAATGAGGATTATCCACCTGAAGAAAATTCAAACTTTCTATCATGGTACGGTTGGACTAAACGAGAAGCAGAAAAAATTGTTAAGAATAATCTCATAAACTCTGCAATTTTAAGAATTGCTAATCCTGTAAGAGCTCAATATAAAGAAAAGCTAGATTACGTCCGCAAAATTCTTAAACAATTTGACGAAAATAAACTTTATCCTATGTTTGAAGACCAATATTTGACATTAACTTACGTTAATGAAGTGACTGAAGTTTTAAAAGTACTCTTGGAAAAGAAATTATCTGGCATTTATCATGTCTCGAGTACTAATATTTTTACTCCATATAAATTGGCTAATCTTTTAATTGAAAAAGCAAGGGGAAAAAAGGATGCCGTTAAACCCTCAAGTATGGAGGTATTTTTGAAAGACAATCCTTCCAGATACCCCCAATATGGAGGTTTAAAGGTAGCGAAAACTCAAAACAAACTAAATCTAAAATTTATGAGTTGGGAAGAAACTATTGTTTCACTTGCTAAACAACTATCAACTTAGGTATTGCTAAAATAAACTTTCCACCCTTTTTACGGTACTCGGCCTGTTTTTTTATTATCTCATCAGCAAAATTCCAGGCTAAAAGCAAAGTATAATCAGGTTGGTCTTTTAGTAATTTTGACTCAGGAAATATAGGAATATGCATTCCGGGAGTAAACTTACCTTGCTTATACGGTATGGAATCAACAATATAATCTAGGGTTTCAGGTCCTATCCTGCAATAGTTTAAGATTATATTTCCTTTTGCTGATGCACCATATCCAACTACCTTTTTATTTTCTAAACGTAATTTCCAAAGTAGTTGAACTAATTCATGTCTTACTTTATCTACCTTTCTTCTAAATTTTAAATAAGTCTGTGGATTTAATATTTCTTTTTTCTTCTCAAGTAATAATAATTGCTTGACTCTTTTGTTTGAGCTTTTGGGTTTTTTGCTAACAAAGACTCTGACGGAACCTCCATGAACTGGGAGTCTTTGTACATCTATTAAAAAAAGATTATGCCTTTTGAGTAATTTTTTAAAAGGCGTAATTGAGAAGTATGAGAGATGCTCTTGATAAATAGTATCAAACTCTCCACCATCAATTAAATCAATCAGATAAGGGAACTCAGCAATAAATAAACCTTCTTCTGATAGTAATATTTTTATGCCTTCTAAAAAGTCATGTAAATCATGCACATGTGCAACAACATTGGTAGCGGTAATTGTTTTTGCCAATCCGTGTTGTCTTTTTATTTCTCCCGCTACTTCTTTAGTAAAAAGCGCACATGTCGTTTCAACTCCCTCTTGATTTGCTTTCTTAGCAAGATTCTCAGCAGGATCAACACCTAATATTTTCATACCAATTTTTTTAAAACATTTAAGAAGTGTCCCATCATTACTTCCAATATCGACACTTAAATCTCCTTTCTTTGCACTTGTTACCTTAACAGCTTGTTTTGCTAAATCAATAAAGTGAGTACGCATAGTTTCAGAAGTAGAAGGTATATAAACATAATTTCTAAACATAACCTTTGGGGATACCACATGTGCAAGCTGCACCAAACCACAATCTTGGCAGAAACAGACGTCTAACGGATAAAATTTTTCCGCCCGATGACGATGTTCAGCCTTCAAAAAACCATTAGGCACAGGAGTTGGACCCAACTGAAGGAATAATAAAAGGTTGCGACTATCACATGCCCTACAAACCTCTAATTTAAAAACCTCTTTTCTATTAACTGACATTTTCGCTATTTTAAACGCTCCGATAATATGCTTAAAGAATTAATATCATGTTGAATTAGCATCCAAAAACTTGAATTTGCTGGGTATTTATCCCTTAATTTATCTAAAAATTTTTGCATTTTTTGAAATTCTTTAATCAGGTTTTCCTTATCTTCATTCTTTCTAACAATTTCTTCTGTTAAGATTCCAGCCTGGTAAGCAAACCTTTCACTTGACGTTTGAACCTCGGATAAAAGCCTATTTTCCACAACATAATTTAATTCTGCAAGCCTCGTTTGTAATTGTGATTGGTAAAAATGGATTTTTGATTGCTTACTAAATTGTAATTTTTCTAACCCCTTTTCCCATAATCTCTTAAATGAATAATAAAATGAGCCGGGATTTATGGTTTCATTTTTTACAGTAATAGTCTCTTCTTCTGCAACTGTTATTAAAGGCTGAAAAATAACAAAAATAATAATAAAAATAGAAAAAACTATTTTTTTCCCTGTGATCACCATGGAAGAGATTATACATCGTCCAAATTTAAAAATGCAATGAGCCATATTATATAAATTAATAATTTCCTGTTTCTTTAATCCAATGTATTATTTCTGATAATTCTTCTTCCAGTTTTTTTTCTTCCTTCCAACCTAATAAAGCCCCCGCTTTTTGCGAAGAAGGAATTCTTCGTTTTATATCATGCTTAAATCCAGCTATATAATTTACTTTAAAGAGTTTATTAACGCCACACTTTATCCAAAGCAACTTTGCTAAATCTTTCATCTTAATTTCCCTTTCAGAGCCAATGTTGAAGTCATTATTTGCAGCTTTTGGAGATTCCATAGCCATAATAATACCTTTAGCTATATCTGAAACATGGGTAAAACAGCGGGTTTGTTCTCCATCGCCTAAAAGTTCTAAAGGATACTGACCATCTAGAATTTTTTTAATAAGATCAGGGATAACATGAGCAAAACCTACTTCTTGTTCAGGTTTTTCATTTATTCCATATGCATTAAAAGGCCTAATTATTGTGTATATTAATCCAAATTCATCATAAAAAGATTTACAATACCACTCCCCCACTAATTTAGAAAATCCATATGCACTTACTGGTGGAAGGATTTTTGAAATATCATCCTCCTTACTTGGAAAATTCTTGGTTGACTCAAAAACCATAGAAGATGATAAGTAGACTATTCGCTTGATTTTCTCTTTTACTGCAGCTTCAAAAATAGCTGAATACATTTTATTATTTTCTGACAGTATTATGGCAGGGTATTTGTGGAAATAACCTATACCTCCAATTTTAGAAGCAAGGTGTATGCAGAAATCTATATTTTCCATTGCTTTAAGGGCAGATTTTTTATCAGTTAGATCAATCTTCAGAAATTGAACACCAGTAGGAACTTTGGTCTCCTTTTTGGATAAATCATCAGCTACTCTAACTTTATATCCTTTATTTAAGAGTTGTTTAACTACTTCACTACCTATAAAACCTGCTCCACCTGTGACTAGAATTTTTTTTGCCATTATTAATTGACCTTGATATCTTTGATATTAAAGATAATTTTGCCTGTATTAAATACATTCCAAATATCACAAACTATACAATTTTTAGATACTACCTTCTTCATATTTTTTAATTTTAATTTTGAAAAACTATTATGATTTGTAGCAATGATTACTGCCTTTGCCCCCTTTAAAGATTCATCTAATGGCTTTGATTGTAGAAAAGGATCATGAGCAAATACTTTTGCTCCTTCTGTTATTAAATAATTTTGTAACTTTAATGAAAGTGAATACCTTACATCATCAATATTTTTTTTAAATGCCAGTCCTAAAAGCGCAACTTTCTTATCTGTAAGCTTACCAATACTCTCTTTTATTTTATGTAATAAAAACCCTGGGATGTTTTCATTAATCCTCCATGCAGCTGCCACTAAATCTAAATAAGGGCTTTTATCTAAAAGGAAAAAGCCATCCTTAACCAGACAAGGACCTGCAGTAAATCCTGGCCCTTTTAACCCTCCTCTTTTATATCCATCATTTACTAACCTTAAAATTTCATAAATATCCCTTTGGTGATCATCTGAAATTAACATAAATTCATTTCCTATTGCAAAATCTATATATCTATACATATTACAGTAAAGCTTAGCAAGCTCTGCAGAACGTGAATCAGTATAAAGTATTTTATCAGTTAATTTTTCAAAGACTTTAGTAGCTACCTCAGCACTTTGATCATCCAAGGTTCCCAGAATTTGAGGTATTTCATATAACTCTTCTACTGCTTTCCCTTCTGCAATCCTTTCAGGACAATATGCTAGATATAAATCTTTGCCTACTTTGAAACCATATTTCTCATCTAGAAATCTAGCAATATATTCTGTGGTTCCAGGAGTTACAGTGCTTCGCAAAATTAATAATTGCCCTTTTTTAAAGTGACTAGAAAATTTAGATAAAAAACCTGTAATCTGTGTTACATCAGGACTGAAGTTATCATTCATAGGGGTACCTAGTGTAAGAATTATCACTGCAGCTTTAGGCAAAACTTCAGGCAGAAAACTTTCGTGTTTGGCAACAAAACCATTATTGTAGAGTTTCCCTAAAAGAGTTTGTGCTCCCTCTTCAATAAAAGGTACCTTGCCCTTACTTATAATTTCTAATCTCTCATTACTGACATCTATACCTGTAACATTAAACCCTTCTTTTGCCAAAACTAACCCTAATGGTAATCCTACCCTGCCAATTCCTACTACAACTAGATTTTTATTTAATAACTGAGTCATGCTAAATATTATGTGATGTTAAACTAAAATATGATCAAAATCAAATCAGCCAATAATTGACATTTATTTTTATGTAGTATAAGCTAGCCAAAATATTAACAAATGAAAAATAAAAAATTAGTCAGCATTATTTTAACTTCCTACAATGAAGAAAAAAATATTAGTAGAACCATTAAGGATTGCAAAAAATTAAGGAGCCAATTTCCTATAGAAATTATAATTGTTGATGCAGCGTCAAAAGATAGAACTATCCAAATTGCAAAAAATTTGAAAGTAGATAGAATTATCCAATTCCCTACCAAAAGAGGGAAAGGTGCAGATTTTTGGGCAGGGGGACTTGTTGCTAAAGGTGACTATATAATTCAAATAGATACTGACCATCAGTTTCAGCCAGTTGAAATACCTTTATTTATCGATGCTTTAAAAAAAGGAGCTGATGTAGCAATAGGCACAAGATTTGGGGGAGGGAAAATTCAAGAAGGTTCCGTTACCAAAAGAAACCTGTTTGGCAATTGGGTAATGTCAGCTTTAACAAGCCTAGCTTGCAAACGTAGAATAACTGATGTTATGGCAGGATTTAAAGGCTTTAGAAGAGAGGCTTTTTTAGCACTTGATCTACAAGAAAGGCATTTTGAGTATGAAGCAGAAGTAGTTACCAAAGCTGTAAAAATGGAAATGAATCTAGTACAAATCCCTATTACCTATACAAAAAGAGTTGGAGGAGTATCTGGAATAAGAGCACTTAGAGATGGATTAAATGTTTGTAAGGCTATTGCTAAAGTTTACTTTTCTAATTTGCCCACCTATCATTCTCTACTTAGTAGATCCTCTGCCAAAGGTAAACCTCATCCTTGAGACCTATCCATATTAACTTAGTCTGGCATTTACAAATATTTTGAGCATTTTTGCCTCTTCCTAAAACTAAATAATCATAATTACCATCATCTCTAGGCAATTTTTGATTAATGTAAGTCTCTACATTTAGATATACTCCTGACTGGGGCAAATAATATATATCTTTATCTCTAGCGCTAAAAATTATTGCCCTCCTAATATAGGGTGGATTAAAATTCTCTTCATTTTCTATATAAATTCTGCCCTGAGGCAAAACCTCTGTAAATTCTTTAAAACTCCCTTTGATCTCACCCCCCTCTTTTAAATATTTATCAGAAACTTCATAGATTTTTTCCCAATCATTATTTACATTTGAGTTATCAAATATTTTTCTAAAATACCTTTCATTTTCTAATTGAGTCTTTCTCAAATTTGGTAAAGATTCAAAAAAACTAGAATCAATTAATAAAAAAGAAGTTTTCAATTGAGTGAGGGCAGATGGATTCAGATAATAAGCTAAATCAAAATATTCAGGACTGGCCTCAATGGTATATACCCTTATCTTCTCTGAAAATACTGGAGCAAATACCCCAGCCTGTACCATTACTCTAGCCATACCGCTCGGATGAGGTGCACGTACATCTAAAACAGCTACTCTACTATTGTAAGAAAGATTATTTTTTATCCATTCTACACCCGTAGTAGTTCTTTCCTTCTTTGGCATAAGCTTATTTTCACCAAACCTAGTTTTGGAAAGCATTACCAGTGGAGGTAATATAGAGGGCGCTAAAACAAACATTACTAAAATTATCAGCATAAAATATCCTAATTTTTTACCTAGATTTTCAAATAGATTTTGAGATGAGTAAATAACAAAAAGAGAAAAACTGATAAAAGCAAAAGCCAAGAATCTGTTTCCATTAGCAGCTAAGTATTTAGGAACTATATTAAAATAGGCCAAAATAGAAGAAATGCCCATCACAAAAAGAATAATTAAGATATTTTTTTGCTCCTTGGAAAACTTAACAAATATTAAGAAAACTAGACAAATTAAAATTAAAATATCATTGCCAATATGAAACCACTGAAAAGGTAGCCACTCATCTTTTAGAGGAAGCTGTTTTGAAACTGTCTGATTATGATGGTAAGAAATAAGTGCTTCCCCCTTATCAGAATTGCTGGGAAAAATAAGTACAGATTTTTCTAAAGTGTTTGGTCCTAATATTAAATTGGTGATAGTTCCACCCTGTATCAAAATAAAGATAGACGTAGTAACAAGTACTGCAAAAATAAGTTTACTTTTACCTAAAAAGTTTTTACTCTGCAATTCTTTTAAAATCCCTCCGATAATTAAAGCGGGGGATGAGAGGACGAATACTGACTCGTTAATTAATGATAGGGTAGATAGTCCTATGGCAAAAATTATCCATTTATAGAAAACTTGACTTTGTTTAGAATAAATAATTAAAACTATTAAACATAAAACTAATGCGAGTCCAAAACTATGGAATATGAAATAAATTAAAATATCTAAGTTGACAGGTGCTCCATATGCTTCTATTGAATGATCCACTAAGGGTAAGTTTCTAATCCATAAGAAAAATTGGTGTAAATTTGAAACTTCAGGAAACTTAGCAGAGATTGGTATCACAAATTTTAAGAATCCAAAACTAATTAAAACAATTGCAGCAGCAAGATTGCCCCATATAAAAGAAGTAATGCTATCATTTTTTTTCCAAAGCCAGATAATTATTTGTGAGCTACAAAAAATAAAAAGGCAGGAAAAGAAAATATGTAAAAATTCAAAAGAAAGATTCGTGAAAGAATAAAATGCTCCTAAAAGCTGAAAAGCCCCTAAATGATAAACGAGAGGTAAATCTGGTTGCCAGGGGGTAAAAGATGGAGCATTCCCCCTAATAAAAGTATGTGCAACAGCATAATAAAGATTGGTATCACTTCCAATTAGGGCAAAATTCCCTTTCCAAAAAATTAAAAATCCCCAAAAAATAATTGATAATAAGTAAAGTATGGCTAATTTAGAAGACGGCAATATTAACCTTGGCACTTGAGATTTTTTAAAATAAAGAAATAATAAAAGTAAAAGCAGAAAAATATAGGAAAGATTAATTCCTAAGAACCCCTTTATAAAAAAAGAGGTTATATTAATAATAAAAACAAACATGGTAATGCCTAAGATGCTTCCTGCAGGGATTAAAAGCTCTAGCCTGTCTAACCATAAAACTCTACGCATTATTATGATACCTGTTAACAAAATAGGGATTAAGTAAACTAGTAAGACTGACCAAAAAAACAAGGTTTGGGATAACATCAATTAGGTTTTTTGGGAAACTTAGATTTTACTTGCCCCTCTATCCATTGATAGGTTTTGGATAATCCTTCTTCCAGTGAGATTTGAGGCTCCCATTTTAGAACTTTTCTAAGTTTGCTGTTGTCAGAATTTCTACCGCGTACCCCTTGTGGTCCACTAATATGTTTTTTAACCAATTTTACTCCTGCAATTTTAGAAACTATATCAACAAGTTCATCTATGGTTACCATTCTATCTTGGCCAATATTTAAAGGTTCAGAGAAATCAGACATCATCAGCTTATAAATACCATCAACACAATCATCTATATAACAAAATGATCTAGTCTGCTTACCATCCCCCCAAATCTCAATTTCAGACTTTCCTTCTAATTTTGCTTTTGCTACTTTTCTACAAATTGCTGCTGGAGCTTTTTCTCTTCCTCCATCCCAAGTCCCTAAGGGACCAAAGATATTATGAAATCTGGCAATTCTGGTTTCCATTCCAAAATCTTCTTTATAATATTTTGCCATTAACTCTGTAAATAATTTCTCCCACCCATAAGCATCTTGGGGTTGAGCTGGGTAAGCATCCTCTTCTTTTAAAGGAGTAAGATTAGCTTTTTCCTGTTTATATTCAGGATAAATACAAGCAGAGGAGGAATAGAAAAGTCTCTTTACCTTGTTTGCTCTTGCAGCCTCTAAGGTGTTTAAGTTAATCATAGCATTGTTATATAAAATCACAGCGTTGTGAGAAGAAATATAACCCATCCCACCCATATCAGCAGCCAGTGCATAAACATGCTCCATATTAGAGGTTGCTTTTAATGCAGCCTCTCTATCCCTTAAATCAAGTATTAGAAATTCATCAGCATCAGACTTTTTATACTCAGGATACTTTAAATCAACCCCTCTTACCCAATACCCTTTATCTTTTAGGAAAGTAACTAAATAATGCCCTATAAACCCTCCTGCACCTGTAACTAAAACATTTTGCTTCTTTGTCATAACTTTACAAGTTTAATTAACTTAAGAATAAATTTCAATCCATAATCCTATTTATTAAGCTAAGGCTTTCTTTAATGCTTTTTTCCCAAGAAAATTTTTTACTCCAATTTATTGCATTCTGGCGAATCTTCTGATAAAAAACTTCATCATCAAGCAAAAACCTAACCTTATTGGATAAATCTTCAACTGTCCTCTCTTTGCTTATAAAACCAGTCTGGTTATCCCTAATTGAATCTCTAAGACCAGCTACATCAAAAGCTACACTGGGCGTACCCATAGCTGCTGCTTCAATTACTACCAGTCCCCATCCTTCTCTTGCTGATGTATTTATTAGTATATGCGCTTTTGCTAAAAGCTTAAATTTTTCCGTCTCATTAACGTATCCCCAAAATT
>CAZYPW010000010.1:0-46615 GCA_964649615.1 uncultured Gammaproteobacteria bacterium
GGATAATCCATTAGACTCTTTCATTGAGTCTAATATGTATCGGAACTTATGCAGAACCTGGACAATATCTTCCATGGTTTGATGGTTCAACTCCACTCAGGACTGTAATTGACTCACCACTATAGAAAGTCCCTATTGTCCTGAACGCAGTTGAAGGATAAAATTTGCCCCAAAATCCTGAGGTGTAGCTACAATTCCACCCCCGGGGTGTCTACACTCTATCTAACCAAACTATCCACGACCGTTAGTACTTTGGTTAGAGTTGAGATTGTCGAAGGATTGTATTTTCAATTTGTGGTTATTAAATATACCAAGCATGTTTATGACAAACTTAAACTTCCGGAGATTGTTAAACTGAAGATTAATTTAAAAACTATAGATGGAGTATTGAATAACCCAACTACTGTTGATAAATCTATAGAACCTCATCAAAGTATAGGAATTCTAAGCAAAATCTTATCTTTGTCTGTAATTTGGAAAGTAGAAGGTGATATAATTACAGTAATAACCTTTTACCCTGCCAAGAAAGGAAGGTATGAAAGCAAAATATTACGAAGACGCTGATTTAATAAGTTGGAAGATTTCCAAAAAGCATTTTGAATATGCCTCAAGAAGTGGGGATTTTGTAGTGCATTACAGCAAGGATGATGAACCTGTCTTAATAGAGATTCTAAATGCTTCTAAGTTTTTAAAAGAAGCTAACAGTCGCTTGCCTAAAAAAATCCAGAAACAAGTTTTACCTCAAGAGGTACAATCAGCAGTTGCCCACAAAATTTCTAAATAATTTGTTGCAGACAATATTTCCCATGGTTCGATTACTTCGGCTTCGCTCAGTACTATAGTTGACTCACCACAACGAAAGTCCTAAAATTTGTTTATAATATTTTAGAATGTTATAATTATCCTATAATGAGTAGTGAATCACGAAGATCAAAAGAGATTTATAGAGATAAAACTGAGCCCAATACAGACAGGACTGAATCAGGACCTATTGAAGGCCAAATGTTAATAAATCCTCAAGGCGCAAGAATAGAGAGATTGAGTCTCGGTGACAGGTTAGTCTTTAGATCTGTTACAAGAGGTGATGGTAGGGAAGCTTCATCTCATCCGTGTACTCCAATTTTTGGTCCAGAAACAACAACTTCCTACGGACTTCCTCAACATGGTCCAATGAGAAATGAGTTATGTACAGTTGAAGAGATGGGATCCAATCTAGTAATTCTTAGTCATGAAATTAAATCAGGGAGTTATCCTCAAGGTATGAATGTTAGACAGGCTTTTGAAATGTTTGGAAATAATTTTACATTAGAGACTGTTCATACAAATAGTGGTAAGCAAGATGCTCCTGTAAATTTTGGAGAACATTTTTATTGGGTTGCACCGAATGGATGGGAAGGAGTAACAGTTAATGGTGAGGATGTTACGGATGCAGTAAAAAATGATTTAGTAATTCCTCTCCAAGCAAAAAATCAGATAGTTATTCCAGGACTTTCTGAAATTATATTAGAACAAGATGGGTTACCTTTTGCTAATTTATGGGTTTATAAGGATGAAGCTTCTGGAAAATATGATCAAAATTATGTTTGCATAGAGCCTGTTGAAGGGGATCCTACAAAAAACTTTTTTGGTTCACCTGAAAGTATGATTGCTCCAGGTTCTTCCCGCAAAACACTAATTACAATCAAGGCATAGACAATATTCCCCAAAAGTCCTAAAATTTGCTTGAAATTCCCTAGGTGTCAAGCTAATACACCCCCCAAGTGTACTTGAGGATTATCCAGTGTCAATACAATTCCACCCCAAGGGTGGAAAGTTTATCTTCAATAACTTCTCGATCGAGAACATAATGAAGTAAATCTCAGTAGTAGCATCTGGTAATTTATCCTAAAAAACAAGTTCTAAAATTGGGATTTTGGTATAATCAGTTTATGAAGACAAAAGTTGTTACAGATAAGGCTCCTGCTGCAGGAGCAAGTCCACATTCTCAGGCAATTATTGCCAATAATTTTGTTTTTACCCAAGGATCAATCTATCTAACAACAGAAGGAAAACTTCTTGAAGGTACTGCTGAAGAACAAATACATCAAATAATGAAAAATTTATCTGCCATCCTTGAAGAAGCAGGAGTATCTTTTAAAGACGTTGTTAAAACGACTATTTATTTAACTGACATGTCACTTTACAAAACAGTTAATGAGGTATATGGAAGTTATTTTTCTGATCCTTATCCAGCTAGGGAAGCAGTCTGTGTCAAAGAACTTCCACTGGGAGCAAAAGTTGAAATCAGTATGGTGGCAGTTAACTCTTAATCTGGTAATTTAATATTGAATGCCCTAAAATTTGTCCCCCTCTTTTGTTTTATTTATCCTACGGCCGTGGGAAGTTTGTGACATTTTAGTGTCGATCGATACTAGTTTAGGAACTTGATTAATTTATCTACTTATGGTACTACTATTAGTAGTATGAGTACTAAGACTAGGATTCAGATTCTTGTTCCTAAAGAAGAGGCTTCAATCTTAAAACTAAGTGCTTTCGAATGGAGCAGAAGTCTTGCCGATCATATTGTAGATTCTGCACAGATTTTTAGTTTCACCTTGACTGACGGTATAATTTGTAAAATTTCTCACATAAATGAGGTAAAGAAACACACGGATTTCTGGAGGATTGACATTGAGTTTATTGAGAGTAGAACAGGTTATTATCTAAGATCTGGTTGGTATGAATTATGGGCCTCCCATGAATTTATTGAAGACTTTTTACATCTAACGTCAGATAAAACTCTTACCAAAATAGATATTGCGCAGTTTGCTTATCAATTTATCTCAAAGAGATATAAAGATAATAATAATGAGTTGCCCAAAGAGTATGGAGCGTTTTGTTCAAACGAAACAGGTATAAAATTTGTGGATGCAAGTGGAACGTTATTAACGCATTTTGAAAGTTTATCAGGGCCAGTTGGTTAATAAAATGGCTGAATTTAATTTAATAAAAAACTTTACATTATTTAATTTTGGGGGAAATAAAAAAATTGAGGTAGCTAGTGGGGAAGAAAGTAAGGGAGTAATTGTCCTGTCAAGTCAATTAGGTGCGGATGCAATTAAGCAATCAAGCAAATTAGCTGGTCGACCTAGTAAAAAGCTTAAATCTCCCAAAAATCTTAAAGTTTAATAACAGTTTCAGCAATCCATTTAGTTAACTCTTCATTTCCTTCAAAGGGGATAAATTGGATCATGGGGACTTCTTCTATGGAAGTTTTTCTAACATCTTCAATTATTGCTTCTTTGTGTTCTTCTTTGGTAAACGAGGTTATAGTGTAATAATCCATGTTTTGGATTTTACCTTTCCATAAAAATCTGGCAGGAGCGTTAATAATTTGTCGCCTGTTACCAGTTTTTTCTCAAGCAAGGAATTTAGAATTTTATCTGCCTGTTCCTTATTTTCAGCACTTATTTGAACTTGAAAATATTTCATAGCCTGATTATAGCAGAGTTTTTGGAGGTGGGGAAGAAAGTGCAAAGTTGGAGGTAAATTTACTTAAATTGCACTGAAAGGGAAGTATTAAGGGCTGTTGCCAGTCTTTTTAAGAGAGATAAGGATGGAGTAGTTTGGCCGCTTTCCACTCTGGAAATAACGGATTGTCTGGTTTTAAGCTTTTTGGCAAGTTGAGCTTGCGTTAAACTTTTCTCAATCCTTGCCCTAATTAAAGCACGGGCTATCTCTCGCTCAAGACGGGTTTCCTCATAAATTTTCCTAAATTCAGGATTTTTTAGAAGTATTTTTTTATGCTCTTCAAAAGTCATCATAATATAAATATTGTATCACAATATTGTGATATTTCAAGTCCCAGTTTTTAGACGAGATCTATAATCGGTTAGCCTGTTAATGGCGGTTTTTATCTCCCTTGTATCTGTTTTTTGTTTCTTTTTAAAAAATGCATGGAGGAGTAAAAATCTTCGATTAACAACTGCTACATAAAAGATTCTAACATTGTCACCACCAAGAATACGAAGTTCCCATAATGGAGTACCTGTAACTTTTTTTGAATGCGGCCTCCCCAGCAAAGTTCCAAACTCTTCTAACTGTTCTAGAACCTCTACTATTTTATTTTGTATTTTAGTATCTAAGTTCTGGATAAAATCGCGTATAGGAGAATTACCCTGTCCGGTTTCGTAATAGATAATTTCCCATTTCTGATCCATGAATTTCAGTTTAACAAAAATTTAGAGTTTTTGGAGGTGGGGGGAAAAGAAAGTGTAAAGTGAAAAGTTAAAAGTGCAAAGTTGAGGATTCAATTTTGGTATAATCGGCTCATGAGAAATGTTTTAATATTTCATGGAACCGGGGGAAGTCCAAAGGAGAATTGGTTTCCATGGCTTAAAAAAGAATTAGAAAAGCAAGGGTATAAAGTTTTTGTTCCCCAATTTCCTCATCCAAAAAATCACACTTTAGCTGACTGGTTAGAAGTACTTAAAAGATATGAGAAGTATATTAACGAAGATTCAATTTTAATTGGCCACAGCTTGGGAGGACTTTTTTTACTAAGGGTTTTGGAAAGATTGCCAAAATTTATATATGCTGCATTTTTAGTGGGAGCACCAATAGGACTTAAAAATATTAAATATTATGTATCTGATGAAAAATTCAGCGGATTTGAATTTGACTGGAAAAATATTATAAAAAAAGCAAAACAATTTAGCGTTTATCATTCAGATGATGATCCTTATGTTTCAAAAAGAAATGGGGAAGGATTAGCCAAACATTTGGGGGTAGAGCTAACATTTATTCCCAATGCCGGACATTTTAATTCAGAAAGTGGGTATACAAAATTTGATCAGCTTCTCAAAGATATAAAAAAGATCTTATAGGGTTTTTGGTATACTGGAAGTAATGTCCATTAAGATTCCGAAATTAATATTTTCTATTGGCCTTTGTTTAGGAGCAGGAATAGTGGGATCTTTTTTTACAGTTTCTGCAATTCCTGATTGGTATGTAACTTTAAATAAACCTTTCTTTTCTCCGCCAAATTGGATTTTTGGACCTGTTTGGACAATTCTTTATATCTTAATGGGAATTTCTTTATACCTTGTTTGGGTAAAGAGAAAAGTTCCCACAATTTTTTGGATCCAATTAATTTTAAATGCTTCTTGGTCTATTATCTTTTTTGGGATGAAAAACCCTGGCTTAGCTTTGGTAGATATCATTGCTTTATGGATAGCAATTGTTTTGACAATTAAAGCTTTTTCTAAAATTAATAAATTGGCTTCCCGGTTGCTTTGGCCATATCTTGCTTGGGTTTCCTTTGCAACGTTCCTGAATTTGGCAATAGTGCTTTTGAATTAAAGTTTTTGGAGGTAGGGGATTTAGAGTTTCTCTGTTATAATTTGAGCGTAGCGAAAATTTCAAGCTTCGCTTAATTTGCATAGCAAAGAAGCTTTGCTTATAATTTCTCAATGAGTTTAAAGGTCGGAATTATCGGAATGCCAAACGTAGGGAAAAGTACACTTTTTAATGCTCTTTTGAAAAAGAGAGTGGCTTTGTCTGCCAATTATCCTTTTGCTACAGTTGAACCAAATGTGGGGGTGGTGGCTGTGCCAGATAGTCGGTTGGATCAGCTTAGTCAGCTGGTCAGCAAAGAAGAAAAAATGGATAATCTACCTCCCATAATACCAGCTGTGGTGGAGTTTTTGGATATTGCAGGTTTAGTAAAAGGAGCTGCAACGGGTGCAGGGTTGGGTAATCAGTTTTTATCTCATATCAGGGAAGTAGATGCCATAGTAGAAGTGATAAGGGATTTTAATGATGAGGGAATAGTCAGAGCAGGATCTGTCAATCCTGAAGAAGACAGAGAAATTATTGCAACAGAATTAAATTTGGCTGATTTACAGGTTTTAGAAAAACTTGTTTTGGATAAAACTTTAGAAAAAGAAAAATTAGAGATCCTGAAACAAGTTGCTGATGACTTAAATAATGGGAAAAAACCTGGTAAATCTAATATAGATGAAAAATTAGAGAAATGGTTTAAAACTTTGCCCCTGCTTTCCATTAAGCCTGTTTTATATGTATATAATGTTTCAGAAGAAGCAATTTCAGAACACCTCGCAGGTGAAAAAAATGCAATTACACCTCAAACGTGGGCTCATCGCCCAACGAGGTGGGATGGTGAAGATGAACTAGCTATTTCAGCCAAATTAGAGGAAGAACTAGCTGATTTGTCTGAAGAAGAAAGAATTCAATATCTGAAAGAGTTGGGGATTGGGGAAACTGGTCTGGAAAGATTAATTAAAAAAGCTTACACATTATTGGGGCTTATTTCATTTTTAACTGCTGGGAAAAAAGAAGTCAGGGCCTGGACCATAAAATCCGGCACCAAAGCCCCGCAGGCAGCTGGGGTGATACATACTGATTTTGAGAAAAAGTTTATTAGAGCTGAAGTTGTAGAATATGACAAATTAATAGAAGCAGGATCTTTGACTGAAGCCAAGAAAAAAGGCTGGGTCAGGACAGAGGGGAAAGAATATATAATGAAGGATGGAGATGTGGTGGAGTTTTTGATAGGAAGCTAACAAATACCGTTTCGTCATACATATAACGATATGGTATCGTTATATTCGTAATACACACCTTTAGTTGTTCCTCTTTTTCTAATTAAACCTGCATCTTGGAGTTTTTTTAGGTCATAAGATAAGGTTCTATCAGGAATATTAATAAATCTTCTTCGGATGTTATCAAAACTGGTTAATCCATGATCTTTAATAATATTTAAAATCTCTGCCCTTCTGGGAAGTAGATAATCTGCTACATCTGTCTTTTCTTTTTGTAATACGAGTTCTCTAGCCCCTATACTAGTTTCAGCAATTGCTTCCAACATAAATTCAATATATCCAGTGACGTCCCGTTCTGAATCTTCCAAGGCGGAATAGTAGGTGCTTCGGTGATTATCAAGATATTCTTCTAAAGATAATAATCCCTTCATATCATAATTTTCTTTTTTAAGTGCTAACTGGATTAAAAGTCTGCCCACACGCCCATTTCCATCTAAAAAAGGGTGAATTTTTTCAAAAACATAATGGGCAATAATTGTTTTAACCGGAGCGAATGATTCTTTCGAGCTATTTAAGTAACTTAGTAATTTATTCAAAAGTGGTTCTATCTGAGAAGGTCGGGGAGGCATATAAATGGCAATCCCCGCGCTATTAAAAATAGCACTAGCCTGTTTTCGAAAATTTCCTAATTGCTCTTTTTCAGTCAGTCCGAATAAAACTAAATTGTGTAACTGAAGAATGTCTTTTAAGGTTAGATCTTTTAATCCTCTGTCTTGAATCCAGTTTAAAGCTTTTAAGATGTTGAATACTTCAATTTTTTGCTGATTTTTAGAAGGGGATTTCGATAATTCATCTAAAGTGAGGGGATTCCCCTCAATTCTAGCTGAGAAAAGAGAGGATTTTAGGGTAGATTGCCTTCTAATATTCATTTCTATCTCAGGAGGAATGTGAATAGAATTTATAACTTCACGGGAAGCCTCAATAGAGGCAAGTGATTGAGAAATTTTTGGAGTTAAAATATATTTGGGGGGAATTAACATATTTGCTTAATATTACGAGATATTGCGAAATATTGCAAGATACTGCCTAATATTACCGAATTTATCAAAATCTTTAGGTGTCAAACTAAGCCACTTTCCAGGTGGAATTATTGATTGGAAGTTAGGATTTTTAATGACGAGTGAAAGCAAATCCTAATGGTCTTTTAGGTCCATCTGAACCTCCCCGTTCTAAAACCATGTTAGTTAATTCAGCACCAAGTTCATCAGGTGTGATTGGAGTGTAAGTACCATCCCAAGCAGCCTTGTGTCTTGTTGCAACATTCAACAAAGCTTGTTGAATATCCCGGCCTGTTAAACCGGTAGCGCTTTGGGTTATTCTAGACAATTGCGTATCTATACCTTCTGAGAATGGGTCGTGGTCTACTCTTGCAGCATTTTTTCTCGTGAATCTGATCTGTACTGCTAAAATTTCTGCTAGATCTTTAACGGTTGGATCTAAACGAAAAGCCCGTCTGAATGTTCTTGCCACTCCTTCTGGTAACTCTTCCCGAGGGATACGAGATTCTCCATAAACAATAACATAACGGCTGTCTCCTCCCAAGTCAGCCCCAAATTCCCTTAAAGCAAGGACAATAGGATTTCTGGTTTGTAATGAGTACTGAAACTCACTGTTTGGGACATCTTGTGTTCCATTTGTTTGTGCCCTTTGATATGGGGGAACGAGTTCTTCTAAATGATCAACGTGAAGTAATGTATATATCTCATTTTTTTCATTTAATCTCATATGATCCAGCATTGTCCTTACTACTGCTACTGATCCAGGCCCATATTGAGGTAAGATATCCTCCAAAGGTAGGCGGAAGTATTCATACCTACTTCCGAACCGTTCTCGAAGCATAGCATCTAGCGCTTTTGGGAAAAGGCTTTTTCCAGTTCCTTCTCTACCGGTAACCAATACAAGTTTGTTGCCGTTTGGCTGTGTCCCAAATCCCCGGCTAACCTCCGGCTGGGTTGAGTCTAAGAACAGACTTCTTATCATTGCTTTAACCAATGGATAACCTCCAATTTCTGTGTCCAAATCTAGTGGTCTTGGATGTCCGCTAAATCCTTTGGACACTATTTCAAAAGTAGATAGATATGTTTTAGTTGCTCCATCAGGAAGCGAGGGTAAATTTAGTATTAGCTGCATTTGTTTTTGATCAGTTTCAGGAGAAGATTTCCAAATGGCACTTATATATCTTTGTAACATTAAGCCAAATTGATCAAGGTGAACTGATAAATCATTTACCGGGGTATTAGAGGAGAGAGCTAGTTGTCCTATCTGACCACCTCTTTGAATTAATATTTTGCCATCTGGAGTTCTAATTATAGCACCAAAAACTTGATCATTCTTACCTAAAGTTAATTGTTGTAAGTCAGGAGAGAATTGGTGTTGAGGATAACGTTGCAAGAAAGGAGCTAAGTCTTGAGGGTTTCCAATGGTTTGACCATATCTTCCATCAAAATCAGGTCCAGTATCTAAAACTGCTGCCAGGATTAGTTGTTGCTGATTTAAGCGTGCCAGTACAGCTAAGGAAGTAAAGGGTTCTGGAAATTCACCATTAAATAATTCTACCTGAGATTGATTCATCAGGGCTGAAAAAACCCAAGGAACCACTTCTGGTTCAGTTTTAAATTGTAGGCTTGCAGCAGGTCTTAAATCCTGTGAAGCTCTAGCTTCAATTGTTGTCATAATTATTCTCTTTAGGCAGATTTTAAAAGTTATTATACAGCTTGAGCCTAATAAGTCAAATTAATATATGGGGATGTGGTTGAATTTTTGATTGGAAGTTAGAAAGTACCGTTTCGTCGTATCTACTCCGATCCCGTATCGGTAGATTTCATAGATTTCAATCTGGTCTGGTATTCTTTTTCCATCTGGTCACACAGCTGTTCAAATCTGGGATCGTCAATAGCGGCATTTCTTCTGGAGATAATTTGTTCTATAGGTAATTGTAGTAATTTACAGAGAGCTCTTAAACTTTTATGAGCAGCATCGGTGATAGTTGAATGATGACCCTTAGTTCTATCAATCTTAAATCCTACATTAAACAGTAAACCAATCAGGCTATTCATTCTTCCCTCCAAAGTGCAGTCACCAAATTCTCGATCCACTATTATAATGGCTGGGTCAACTTTATCATGTAGAACTGCTAGCAGGGGGTATCTATCATCAGTTAAAAGACGAGTTAGATTATTTGGTAATTCTTCTGCTGGGCTGTCAGGTGGAAATAAAGGGGTAATGGAACCTCTGGCATCACTACCGCCATATCGCCTATTAAGTTCTCTATTAAAAGATGATGAGACTGCTTCGTTGTAAACTCCCATATAGTAAATATTATACCATATGAAGCCTATAATACGGGATTCAAAACGTCATCGCGAGCGACCGAAGGGAGCGTGGCGATCTTGATAATACACTCCTCCTTCGGAGGAAAGAAAGATTGCCACGTCACTCGCTACGCTCGTTCCTCGCAATGACGTGGGGTTTTGAAATGACTTCTAGAATAGAGGGTTACAAGAAGCTAAATTGTCAAAAATCTTATAATCACTAGCAGAAAACCGCGGACTCTCAGTCCGCGGAAGTTTATAAGGTTTGTAATTTCATATATAATATCTCCTTATGGCCCAAGAGAGAACAGCTGAAAATGTTGGAAAATATGTCCGGGGTAAGTTAGCTGATGCTTTGGCGCTTCCTCTAGAGATGATTATATGGGCTTCTTCTGCAAGATTTAGAAAATTGGTTTCAGTCCAGGAAGAAGAAGGTTTTCAAAAAGGATTAGAAGCTTCTTTAAGCCAAGGCAGGAGATTAATTGGAATTATTAACCATCAAGGTTTAGGAGATGGTATTGCTTTGTCTATGACCACAAGACATATTGCTGAGGTTGCCCATAAAATGGGCTTTGATATGGAGGGTTTTGCGATGCCAGTTGCCGCGTCACTTGAATCAGGTGGCCAAGGATTTTTGACTCAAGTGCTTTATAAAGCATTTACTCCAAATTATGAGAGAATTGGAAGAGTACGCTCTTTCCCCTACACCAGGCCAGAAGAAGCAAAGTATGGCTTAAGACAAACCATAGAAACACGCATAAGAGAAACAAGAGCAATGCAAGGGGGGATTGCTAGTGGACTTCATATTACAGTTTTCGGTGAGGGAGTAGTTACAGGAGGTAGAACAAATAAAGAAACAGGACAGATTAATGGCTTAGTTGAAGTTAGGAAAGAGCTTCCCTTGCAGTTTCTTGAATTAATGGCTGGTAAAGGTTTTACTGCTGACTTTGTACCTATAGGAATGCATGGAAGCTATAGATATTTCAGCGCTGATCGCCGTATGCCAACAAGAGAGTTAATGAGAGGTCTAACCGGAAGAGAGGTTGATCCAATAATAAGCAGAGTAGGAAGAGTTGTATCAATAGAAGAGATTACTGATTTTTGTGGCAAACCAAATAAAAATAATGCTGAGCAGGTAACAAGATTTTTAATGGGACGGGTTGCTGCCCTATTGCCAGATGAGGCGAGAGGTGTTTACAGGAATGAGGTAAGGTAGTACAATATCCTCCGTGAATAGTTATTTACTGACTTTAGTGTTAAAACCAGGATTGGAAGAAAAAGAGAGGAAAGCTCTTTTAGATTCTATGGTTAAAAAAATAGTAGGGGAAGAAGGAAAGATTAAAAAAGAAGATTTATGGGGAGAAAGGGAATTAGCTTATAAATTAAAAAAACAAACTAAAGGTTTTTATGCTCATTTTGAATTAGAAGCTAACCCCAAAAATGCCAAAGGTCTTGACAAGCAACTTAAATTAGAAGAAGATATTTTACGTTTCTTACTGGTAAGAGTATAAGAGGTTAGTTCGTGATTCGTTCAGCGTTCATCGTAAACTAATTTACGAACTAAAAATGAACTAACAATGAACTAACTAACGAATAACTAAATAATATGGCATCAAGATCTTGGAATAGGGTTGAATTAATAGGTAACATGACAAGGGATCCTGAGCTTCGTTATACCCCTTCTGGTGCTGCAGTTTGTACTTTTAGTGTGGCTACTAATAGAACCTATGTTTCTGATGGTGAGAAAAAAGAAGAAGTAGATTTCCATAGATTAGTTTCTTGGAATAAACTGGCAGAACTTTGCAACCAGCTATTAAAAAAGGGCAATAGAGTTTTTATTTCTGGAAGATTACAAAATAGGTCTTGGGAAGGTAGTGATGGGCAGCAAAGAAATACAACTGAGATTGTGGTGGAAGATATGATAGTTTTATCTCCTAAAAGTGAGTATGGCACTGCTCCTATTTCAGAAGAGGTTCATCCTCCAACACACCCCTCCGATGGAGGTAAAGAGGCAGAAACTCTTAAAGAGGAGAAAAAGGTAACTGAAGAAAAAAAAGAAGAAAAAACTAAATCAAATGCTCCTTCTGAGGATATTAGCCCTGATGAAGATCTTCCCTTCTAATAGCTTGATGTGAGAGTAAAGATAATATATAATCCTTCGATATGGTAAAGGTTACCAAAAAGATAACTAAAAAACTTCCTGCAGTTGAAGCTATTGAGGAAGTGAGCGAAGCTCCTGCTGGCGCAGTAAAAAAAGAAGCAGCTGAGCCTCTAGAAGACAAAACTGCAATTAAAGTAAAAAAATGCCCGTTTTGCCACGGTGCTATCACCCCCACTTATACAGATATAGCAACAATTAAGCGTTTTCTATCTGATAGAGCCAAGATTGTCTCCAGGCTTCGAACTGGAGTTTGCAGTAAGCATCAAAGAATTTTGAGCAAACAGATTAAATATGCGCGCCATTTAGCCTTATTACCCTTTACTCCAAAAATTTAGTTTCATGGTAAACTAGAGTAAAACCCTTGATCCCTGTGGGACAAGTGGATCTCGCGCCAAAGAAAGGGGCGCTCCGATTGGCCAAACTGTCCGGTCTATTTGATAGCTTTGATAATCTTGATGAGATAGCAATTGAATCAATCTCCCGTTGGATAAAGCCTATCCCCCAAGAAATACAACTGGAAAATTATATAGCAAATAGGATTTTATATCCCCAAACTGTGGCTATTACAGCCTTAGATATGCAAATTGATTTAGCTATTTTAAGAGAGGCCATAAGATTAAATGGGCCAAAGAAAAATGCCAAGGATATTTTTTTGGGCAATAATGCTTTTTTAAATATTAATTTGCGCAAACTAATGATTCCAGATAAATTTCTCAATTTTGTTCCGGATTTAGCGACCCTAGTATGGGTATTTATTGATGCGCTGCTTTTAGATAAAAACAGGGTGGATGTTTTTGAAGATTTATGGACTGTGGTATTAACAGACGAGGTGGATGAAATTGTAGGTTCGCTGCTACTGCCCCGTATTGAGTCCGGGACGGCTGAAATTGAAGTTTCGGTAATGAATCAAAATTACAAAATTAAAGCAGGCAGTTTAATGATTATTCCTTGTGAGCCTTCCAGATGCCAAATCTCATACAAATTAAGAGAGGGCCAGGTTTTAGGTAAAGCTGAGGCATCTTTGGAAGTTTATGGAGGCAAATTAGGTTTAGTAGTAGATGTCAGGAAAAAAGATGCTAAGCACTAAAAGAGTTAGGGTTGAGAAAAATATTATTACCAGAATTTACAGAGGGTTATCCGGCAAAGGAAATCTAACTGTCAGTGAGGGTGCAGAGGTGATACCCTCAGATATCTTAGGCAGCGCAGAAATCTCTGCTGGTTTTAAAATAATTAATATTGCCCAAGCTTTATCTGTTGCACCCACAGATACTCAAAAATATTTAACCAGAGGAGTAGGACAGCGAATTTATAAGGGAGAACTGCTGGCCCAAAAAAAGGGTGGTTTGTTTGGGGGAGAAAAAATAGTAATTTCTTCAACTGATAGCATAATTGATTTGATAAATTCCAAAACAGGAGAAATAAGAGTTAGCATCTTGCCTAAAAAAGTTAATCTGCCAGCAGGAGTTTATGGAATTGTAGAAAGGGTAGATAAAGCCAGGTCAAAAGTGATCATCAGAACACAGGCCAGTAGAGTTTATGGGATTTTAGGAACTGGCAGAATCAGAGATGGAATTTTGCACAATCTGGGCAGCAGAGAAAGGTTAGTTACCCCTTCGATGATTTCACCGCAATTTTCTGGTAAGATCCTTTTGGGAGGAGGATTAATTTATAAGAATGCCTTATCTGTAGCCATATCTTCTGATGTTTCAGGCATTATTACTGGGGGGATCAATGCCAAGGATTACAGGGCCATAGCCGGTAGCAGAATTGTTTTTCCTAAAAAATTGGATACAGATGTGGGGATTACTTTAATTGCCATAGAAGGATTTGGTTCAATTCCTATTGGGGAAGATGTTTATCAGCAGCTTTCAACTTATGATGGAAAATTTGTTACAATAGACGGCAATGCCGGAATAATCAACCTGCCCACCTTTGAGTCTGATTCCTTGAGCTTAGTTAGGAAAACAGTACTGCCGCCTATTTCAGAAGATTTGATTTTGCAAAATTCTAAAGATA
Source organism: uncultured Gammaproteobacteria bacterium (assembly GCA_964649615.1). Lineage (GTDB taxonomy): Bacteria > Patescibacteriota > Microgenomatia > Daviesbacterales > UBA10151 > CAZYPW01. The sequence goes on from CAZYPW010000010.1 coordinate 14,091, forward strand.
CTGAAATAGTAGAGATTATAGTAGGGATGAGAGCAAGAGTGGTGGGTAATGCTTATTTAGGAGAACAAGGAATAGTTGTGGCAATAGATAAATCTGAAAGCCTTCTGCCTTCCAAAGCCAGGGCTCAAATTGTGACTTTGGAAACTAAAAGAAGAAAGTTGCAGATACCTATAAATAATATAGAAGTTATATGAAGATGATGAACAAGTTATTTAAAAAAGTGAATTTATTTACCACCCTCATGGTGCTACTAGCATTTTTATTAGGGTGGCAGCTGGGGCATAAAGATTTGGATATCCAGTGGAATAACTTAAGCACCAAGATAAAAATTGAAAACCAGGAGCCTCCTAAAAATATTAGTGTGGATTTTAAACTTTTTTGGGAAGTTTGGGACCTGCTTAATAAACACTATTTAGATAAAAAAGCTCTAGATCCCCAAAAATTATTTTATGGAGCCATCTCTGGGATGGTCTCAAGTGTGGGTGATCCGTATACTTTCTTTTTGCCTCCTGAGATTCAAAAATCTTCTAAAGAAGAGTTAAATGGCAGTTTTGAGGGGGTGGGAATTCAACTGGGATTTAATAAAGATAAAAGGCTGGTGGTGATGGCTCCTCTTTCTGGGACACCAGCCCAAAAGGCTGGGATTAAAGCCCAGGATATAATTGTGAAAATTGATGATAAAGATACCACAGCAATCACTTTGCCTGAGGCTGTAAAACAAATCAGGGGCCTAAAAGGAACAAAGGTTAAACTGACTATTTTGAGGGGGGATGAAGATGAAACCCGGGATTTTGAGCTGACACGGGATACTATTGTAGTTAAAAGTGTAGAAGTTTCTTTTAAAGATGCCCCAAAGGGTAAGGTGGCAATACTAAAATTAACCAGATTTGGAGAGAGGACAAATGAGGAGTGGAAAGAGGCTGTGGCTGATATTTTGAAAGAGCAAGTTGTGGGAATAGTTTTAGATTTAAGAAATAACCCAGGAGGATTTATGGAGGGAGCTGTTTTTATTGCTTCAGAATTTTTAGAAGGTGGAGATGTAGTACTGCAAGAGAATGCCCAGGGAGAAAAGACCTCACTTAAAGTTAATAGAGCAGGACAGCTGACCAAGTTACCACTTATAGCTTTAATTAATAAAGGTTCTGCTTCTGCCTCAGAAATTGTGGCAGGAGCGCTGCAAGATAGAAAAAGGGCAAAACTGGTGGGAGAAAAGTCTTTTGGCAAAGGTACTATCCAGGAAGCCCAAGAGTTAGCAGATAGTACAGGAATCCACATTACTGTGGCTAAATGGTTAACACCTAATGGCAGGTGGGTAAATGAAACTGCTGGTTTAGAGCCTGATGTTATTGTAGAAATTGAAGAAGGTGCTTCTGAAGATGAGGGTGAAGAAAAAGATCCTCAGCTAGATAAAGCATTAGAGTTACTTAATTAATATGGACTACTCAAAATTTCAATTGCCTAAACCAAATTTCAGAGGGCTTATTTTAGCAGTCTGCCTTGGGGTGGTGGTGGCTTTAGGCATTTATCAAGCCCAAGTCAGAGGGTTATTTCCAGGGAACATTAATCTTCCTAAACCCCCATCTTTGGAAACCAGAACAATTGTTCAGGAAGAAAATGCTGTTATTTCTGTAGTGGAGAAAGCCTCACCTTCAGTGGTGGCAATTGGGATCTCCAGAAGGGTTTTTAATCCCTTTGATCCATATTCAACTCAGCGGGAAGATTCCACCATAGGAACAGGTTTTGTGGTGAAAGAAGATGGGATTATTGTAACCAATAAACATGTAGTTTCTGAATCGGGGAATTATTCAGTTGTGACAAATGACGGGCAAAAATATGATGTCAGAAAAATTTACAGAGATGCTGTTTTAGATTTGGCAATTGTCAAAATAGATGCCCAAAATTTGAAAGATTTGGAGCTGGGGGATTCTTCCAAACTTAAGGTGGGTCAAACAGTCATAGCAATAGGCAATGCCTTAGGCAGATTTACCAATACTGTTACAACTGGGGTAGTATCTGGTTTGGGAAGAAAAGTTGTCACAGGTGATCCTTTTTCTGGTTATATTGAAAGTTTGGATAATTTAATTCAAACTGATGCAGCAATTAATCCTGGAAATTCCGGGGGACCGCTTCTAAATTCTGCAGGCAATGTGGTAGGGGTAAATGTGGCCACCACAGAAGGTGCCCAAAATATTGGTTTTGCAATTCCCATAAATCCTGTCAAAGAAATTGTGGAGGAATTTTTACAAAAAGGTTTTATCTCAAGGCCATACCTTGGGATTCAGTACAGGTTTATTTCTAAAGATATTGCTGTATTAAATGAGATTCCCCAGGGAGCATATATTCAGGGTATTTTGGAAGATTCTCCTGCAGATGAAGCAGGAGTAGAAGAAGGAGATATTATTATAAAAATTGGAAAAGAAAGAATTGATGCTGAAAATAAAATAGGAGATATAATTTCCAAAGCTCAAATTGGTGCAAGGTTGGATTTAACAGTTTGGAGAAATGGAAAAGAAATCTCTCTTAATGCTACCATTGGTGAATCACCTAATCAGTAGTATCTAGTAAAGCCTTTCGTTTGCCACTTTACAATAGTTACTAAAGTAGTAAACTAAGGGTGTTCGGATTTAGGAAAAAGGGAGGAGGTGAAAATATGACAGAAAGATCGGGGTATAATCAGCCACAAGAAGGGTCGCAGCCAGTTAGCAAAGCTCCAGAAAATGATCTGTTTGCACGGATGAGGCGTGAGGATCGGGCAAGAGGAGAAGCGCAAGTCAGTAGAAGCAGGCAGAGTGGTTTTCTCGGAAACAGAATAGTTAGAATGTTAGGAGCGCCTTTTAGATGGTTTGGAATAGGGAAGGACAGAGTCTAATTTAACAATTAAGATTCTTTGTTTATGAGCAAGGTCTGTTTTAACCTCTATTTGTCCGTGAGGAAAATACTTGGTTGCTTCATCTACTGTCAACTGACCATGAGTATAGTCTATTTCTCCAACAATTAGCTTAGGTTTACACTTTAATAGGGATATCTGGGCAAAAAGTTTTCTATAAAGATCAAATCCATCTGATCCTCCATCAAGTGCCAGGTGGGGTTCAAAATCTTTTACTGATGAATCAAGATAAGGAATTCTGTAAGAGGGAATATAAGGCAAGTTAGTTACAATAATATCAGGTTGTGACAATTTTATATGCGATCGCATATGATTCTGTTTAGAAAGGGAAAGCAGATTAGTTTCTAAAAAGATAATTTTATCTTCAACTCCATGTAATTTGGCATTTTGTTTTGCTACCTCTAGAGCTTTCTGGGAAATATCAGTGGCAATAATATCTACGTTGCAACCTTTGAGGTTGCAGGCTAAAGATATGGCAATATTGCCGCTACCTGTGCCCAGATCAAGAATAGTTACTTCGTTTTTCGTTTTTCGTTTTTTGTGAACGAATGACGAATTACGATTAACGAAATTAAGCACCTCATCTACTAACAGCTCTGTTTCAGGACGGGGGATTAAGACATCAGGGGTTACTTTGAATTTCAGCTTGTAAAATTCTACCCAACCTTTAGTGTATTGAGAGGGCTTGGATGATACCATCTAAATCTCCTTCTAAGATTTTTTCTAAATTGTGCCAGGATTTGCCAATCCTATGGTCTGTAATCCTGTTTTGGGGAAAGTTATAAGTCCGCACTTTTTCTGATCTGTCACCTGACCCAACCTGCAAGGACCTTTGAGTATCAATATTACCCGTTCTATTTTGTTGTTCAATTTCCCATAATTTGGCTCTCAGGAGTGCCATAGCATTTTCCCTATTTTGCAGCTGGGACCTTTCTGTCTGAGTAGTAACTACAAGACCAGAAGGAGTGTGTTTTAACCTGACAGCTGTTGAAACTTTATTAACATTCTGTCCTCCTGCACCACCAGACCTAAAAGCCTCAAATTCCACATCAGCTGGATTAAGATTAACTTGAGCATTTGTTACTTGAGGTAGGACTGCTACTGTGGCTGTTGAGGTGTGAATTCTGCCTCCTGATTCTGTAGTAGGCACTCTTTGGACTCTATGTACTCCTGACTCATTTTTTAGAAAAGAATAAGCATTTTTTCCACTAATCTTAATAATTACTTCTTTAATTTGGCCTAATTTTCCTTCAGACCTGTCCAACTCCTCGACTTTCCAATGCTTGTTTTGAGCAAATCTTGTATACATTCGCAGTAGATCCTGGGCAAAAATTCCAGCCTCATCGCCACCTGCAGCAGACCTTATTTCCAAAATAGCTACATTAGGATTAATTCCCTTGTTCACCTCGAAGGAGCCTCCCTCGACTTCGCTCGGGACAAGAGAGCCCACCTTCGAGGTGTCTGGAAAGTCCATAGGTATTTGGGCAGATGCCTGCAGTTCTTCCTTTTGTTTTTCCAAATCAGTAATTTCTTGTTGGGCAAGTTCTGAAAATTCAGGATCTTCCAGGAGTTCTTTAAGCTCCTCAATCCTTCCATCTATTTGATTTAATTGCTGTTGGATATAGTCCATCTATGAAGCAACGGATTTACGTGCTTGCATAAGAAGATCCTTGAGGGAAGGCCTTTCCTTTTTGGCTTGGACACCTTTGGCCTCTCTAGCTTCCATAATCTTTTTTCTTTCTATCTGTTTAACCTTGGAGATTTCCACTTTTTTAACAAATCTATCAACCTGGCCTAAAGTATCAACAAATTTTTGCTGTCCTGTAAAGAAAGGATGGCAATTTGAACAGAGCTCTACCCGAATTTGATCTATAGTTGAACCAGTGCTAAAAGTATTACCACAAGCACAGGTTACTTTTGCCTCACTATTCCAATTTGGATGAATACCTTGTTTCATAGAGCATAGTATACTATATCCTGTGGGTTTTGTGTAATTTATGATATGGTTCTTTGCCTAAGGTTCCCAAATATACAGAAGCTGCAATAAGGATGGCTCCAAAGATAAAAGGAGGAGTGAGCTCCTCCCCCAAAATAAGTATAGCCAAACCTGCTGCTATAGCAGGCTCTATGTATTGCAATAAATTAGCTTTATTTACTGAAGTGTTGGAAAGCCCCCATTCAAATAAAAAGTAAGCAGAAATAGAAGAAAGTAGCGTCATATAAGTTAAGCCTAAAAATCCTAAGAGGCTAATATTATTTATCCAACCCGGGGTTTCTAAGTACTCTTTTACAGCTGGGATAAAAAAAGTCACAGTTCCTACCATAAAAGCTATAGCTGTCACTACCAGTGAAGGATAAATTTTAAGCATTTGTTTAGAAAAAATCCCCCCTAATACCCAACAAAATGAAGCACAGATAATTAATATATTTCCAAAAAGCAAAGTTAGGGAATAATCACCCAAAAAAAACTGGGGAATTTCAATAATAACTGCTGCTCCAATAAGCCCTATCAAAATTCCCGCTAAATTTATCAAATAAATCTTTTCTCTTAAGAAAATCCAACCTAAAATAACAGAAAGTACTGGAATAATTAAGGTTAAGGTAGAAGCATTAATAGCTGTAGTTCTACTAATTCCTTCAAAAAAGAAGGTGATATTTAAGGTCACCATCAAAATTCCCACCATAATCAGTTTAGGAATATGTTTTTTATCAATTTTTACCTTTTTGCCTTGGGCTAAAAAAAAGGGAGCCAAAAATAAAGCAGCAAAAGTAAACCTTAAAAAGGCTAAACTCATTGGGGGAAATTCTGCTAAAGTGATTTTAGTTACCACAAAGTTACCACCCCAAATCAGGTGAGCCAAAAGCAAAGCTATAAAGGGAAAGGGGTTTTTAAAAATCTGTGAGGACATTAATTATAAGTATAGAGTATAAAGTGTAGAGTATAAAGGGGAAGTCAGATTAACTCTAAGAGTCTGTCTAATCCAAAAGAGAACCCCACAGCTGGAATATCTTTTTTGGTCCCGCCTTTGGCGGGGTAAACAAAACTGCCAATTAAATTATCATACCTGCCACCAGCACCCAGAGAAAGATTTCCATAAGCAGGTGTTTTTAATTCAAAAATTGCTCCGGTATAATAGTCAAGTCCTCGTGCCAGCGTCGGGACAAATTGATATTCATTTTCAGTTACACCCAAGTCTTTTAAATAAGTGAAGATTTGTTCTAAATCCGGTGTTGGTTTTGTATTCTTAACATTTTCAAGCACGCTTTTTGCTTCAGCCTCGCTCATGCCTTTACTTTTAAGCTCTTCAATAACACCGCTATCGCCAATTTTATCCAGTTTATCAATCGCAATTACTATGTTCTTATCTAATCCTTCGAAATTCTTTCTATCATTGATTGTCATTATAGGATTTTCAAGACCGACTGCTTTTACGCCGCGAATTGCGGTAGCAATAATTTTTGCATCTTCTGCCAGATCGCTAGATCCAACAGTGTCGGGATCCATTTGTGTAAACTCGCGCCAACGTCCTTTTTGCGGATTTTCTCCACGGAAAACTTGTCCAACCCGATAGCACCTGAAAGGTAAAGGGGGATTATTGGTTGCTACATACCTTGCCAGTGGTACTGTTAAATCATAGCGCAGAGCCAGTTTTCTGCCGCCGCGGTCCGTGAATTTATAAACCAATCTATCCGCATCTTCTCCATATTTTCCCAGAAGTACTTCGGCAAATTCAATAGTGGGGGTTTCAATGGGCACAAAACCAGCTTCCTCCAGCACAGAGGCAATTTTATTGATTACTTCACGTCTTTTTTTAGCCATTTCAGGCTTTATATCCCTAAATCCTTTTGGTGTTGGCGGTGCTTTAATCACTTGACTTATCCTTTCTTTATGTTATTATATTTAGTAATGAACCTCCCCCCGAGCAATCGGGGGTGATTTTTTACTTACTCCTTTTTAACCTCAGATTTGATCTTCTCTAAAGACAGGTATTGATTAGCTTTTCTTGCAAGCTCCCTCGATATATGTCCTCGAGCTGATACCACTATGACTTTCTTCTTGATAGATTGTAAATATTCTACTACAGTTTCAAAATCACTATCACCACTTGCTAAAATTGCGGTGTCAAATTCCTTTGCCTTCAAAACTATATCTATAGCAAGTTTTACATCAAAATTTCCTTTGTGAATAATTACTTTATTTCGCTTATCTTTGATAATTTTTAGCTCTCTGGTTATTACTTCATAGCCTATCCGCTTCAAAGCTTTATAAAATTTTAATTGTTTAGTTCTGGTAGATATTGTAGCAGTATAGAAATAAGCACCACTAAGTTTACCCTTTCTTTTCCAGTAATCCAAAAATTTCTGATAATCAAGCTTCCATCTCAGGGTTTGAGTAGAATAGAAAATATTTGCAGCATCTATAAAAATGGCAATTTTCTTTTTTGGTGTTGGTGGTGTTTTAATCATATATTTTTTCCATCATTTCTATGATAACATGATCATCTTTGTCGGGAATCATTCTTTTCATGCCCAGTTCTACAATATCTTTTACTCCAAGTGTTTGCAATGTCTCACTTACAATATCTAGTTGACCTCGGGGGACAACAGAAGCAACTGCTAACCAACTTGGGTCAGCTAGTGGACTGATTGTTGGTGATTCACTACTGGGAAGAATATCCATAATTTGTTCTCTCGTACTTAAAGGAGCGTTCATGACAATATAGGTAAATTCTCGAGCCCGTAAAACTGAGATGATTCTTCTTAAAAATTGTTCAACTATTCTTTCACTGCCTATTTTTCCCCTTAAGCCGGGGCTAGCGATAAGGTAAGCTTCTGATTTAAGCAAGGTGTCTAAGACACGAATACCGTTAGAATCCCTGGAATCTCCACTCTCAGAAATTACTATGCACCCTTCAGCGTTCCCTTCATTTACAAAAGTTTCTTCTCCGCCTTCTCTGTATTCTAAATTTACCTCGGTTGTCTTATCTCGGAGATAGCTTCTTGCTATAGCCAAATATGAACTTACAACTTTTTGTCCAGCTAAATCCGTAACCTGTCTATAAGGAGATTCTTTCTTAACTCCCAGATATAATTCACATTTAGCAAATCCTAATGGTAACAGTCTTAAAACATTTTTTTCGCTTTCCTCAACCATATCCAAACCCAAAAAAGCAAAATCTGCAAGCCCACCTTGAACATCTCGAGATATGAGCCTATTCCTTAGAAACCTGATTCTTAGAGGAAAATTTTCCGCATCAGCGTAGTCAACCCTTGGTTTGGGTCTAAATTTAAAGTCAGCATCAAGCAGCAGACTTCTTGAACCTTCTGCTAGTCTTCCGTCACCTTTTTGTATGGCTATTGTTAATCGCTCATTCATAATTTTAAACTCCTCTATTTTTATGCGAATTAATAAATTCTTGTGGGTGGGCACATGCACCCACCCATATATAGACTTTAGTTTATTAAAGCCTTTCAAGCCTTCTGGACATGATTTTTTCCATGGCTATGTCTACTGCTTCTCTGGGCGTTCTTGCCGCCTCCACTAATAATCTCTTTCGCCCGTCAAAGTATTCTCCTGCAAGTTTTTCACTCCAGCCGCCTGTACCTGTTATGGCCACCATTGGTATATTGGCCTGGTAAGCCACAACAAGTTCATTCAATGTTCCTGAACCACCACTTATGGCAATTATGGCATCACAGCTTAAAGCTAGAACGAATTCTCTTCCACCGCCGCGCTCTAAACCTGTGGCTATAATTACGTCTGCGTACTCTGCTACAACGTTATCAAGACCTTTCCCATAAGTAATCCCTATGGTTAATCCGCCTGCTCTTTTTGCACCTCTGCATGCGGCTGTTGATAAAGAGTCATAATCTCTTTCAGCTCCAAACATTAAAGTTGCGCCTGCTTGAGCAATATATAGTCCGGTTTCTTCTGCAATTCGCTCTATTTCTTTTGAATAGTTTAAATCTGCAGCAGAACCCATAACTCCAATCTGCGGTTTTCTTAATATTTCACTCATTTTTCTCACCCCCTTTCTTTCTTTCCTGGGTGGCTGAGGAGAATTGCACTCCCGACCTTCCCGTTCACAGTGGGATGCTCTACTAACTGAGCTACAGCCAACAAAAAACCTCCCGTTCTTTGCCCAATATCTGTATAGATTCTGAATCAAGTTCAGAATGACAAATAGTGAACAAGGAACGAGAGGTATAAAAAAAGGACCTCCCGCGGTCCCATCCTGTTTTTCTTAAAAATTACTTTTTAAGAACTCTTGACGGCGACTTTGGTGCTTCGACTTTGCTCAGCATTCTAATTTTCCAACATCGTCTGTTGTATTTTACAGTTCAACTTCTGTAATACATTTTTGTATTCAGCTTGCGGATCGTGACTCCACTCAAACGCTTTTTGAAATATTTAATTGTTGATACAGTATATCACAAAATTTCCAGTTGTCAAATTTTACTATCGGTTACCGCAGGTGTCTACATACCACACACCTGGTGTGTACAAGTGGGGCATCATAGCTTTCTCTATTATTCCACAGTAGTAAGAATCTTATCAATAACTTTTAGAAATGCAAGGTTAGTTTTTCTCAATCTGGGGGAGATTCGGATAAAATGATCACCAAGCCCTCTGAATGATTTACCATTCACCACAGAAACCTGATTTTTATTCAAAAGCCTAACAAATTCTGTAGCAGAAGGGAAAAGCCTGTTTACTTCAACCAAGATATTATTTGCTTCTGAATTAAAAACCATGAATTCTCTTTTTCTTAACTCATCAGTTAAAAAATTTCTCTCTTCTGCCATAAGATTGCGCGTTTTTTCCATAAACTTTTTATCATTAAGAGCTGTAATTGCAGCTTTCTCAACAAAACTGTTTAAAGGAAAAGGTTGAATAAATTGTTTAAGTTTTGCAACTTTAAGTTTGGATCCAATCAAAAATCCTACACGAAGTCCTGCTAATCCAAAAGCTTTTGATAGTGTTCGAAATACCAATAAATTTTTTTGATTTTTGATCGCGGAAATTACAGATTTACCACCAAATTCTATATTGGCTTCATCTACCAGCACAGGAAGGGGATTTACTTCTCTGGCAAGATTAAGAAGTCTTTTACGGTCAATTGCTTTGCCGGTTGGATTATTGGGATTACAAAGTATAATGAATTGAGTTCGCTTATTAATACAGGCTTTTATACCCGCTAAATCTATTTGGAAATTTCCTTTAGCTTTGACAAAAATAGGTCTACCCTTTGCTAAAAGAATAGCTCTTTCAAACAATGGAAAAGTTAACTCTGGTAATACTACCTCATCTTTCGGTGCGAGAAGTACTCTGCAGATTAAATCAATAAGATTTTCAGATCCATTCCCAAGCAGAATTTGCTTTTTTGAGACCCTGAATCTTTTTGCAAGTTCCGATGTAAGAGCAAAAGAAGTTGGATCCGGGTATTCAATAACCTTTCTGATATCCTTTTTTAAGACACGAAATACCCTAGGCGAGCATCCCAGAGGATTCTCACTCAGGCTTAAATCTATTTTCAATTTTTTATTAAAAGCATATAGCTTTGGTAGTTTCATATTTTTTCCCACTAAAAAACCGCCCTTAAGGCGGTGTGTTAAGTAACGCTTTATTTGATTTACCTTTTAAGCATCAAAAACCACACCACCTGGAAGGGAAGTGTGATAATGCCAAGCATTTTTAATAGTGCATATTTTTTCCATACAATCTGTATTATAACAAAGAGGTATAAGGATAGCAATTTTACTATCGGCTACCGCAGGTGTCAATACAAATCCACCCCAAGGGTGTATTTGTACATGCCTAGAGGTGTAATCATTGGTTGTCAGTTGTTAAGATATGGTAATATAGTTTCCATGGTTAATAGTGCAATTATTTTGGGAGGAGGAAAAGGGGAAAGGTTAAGACCCTATACAAATGATCGGCCAAAGCCGATGGTGGAGATTAATGGCAAACCGATTTTGGCTTATCAGCTGAAACAGATGGCTAAGGCTGGTGTAACAGAGGTTGTTTTCGCTGTTAGTTACAACCGTGAAGCTCTGCAAAACCATGTTGGAACTGGTGAAAAATATAGAGTGAAAGCCGCATTTTCTGTGGAAGAGACTCCCTTAGGAAGGGGCGGTGGTATAAAAAAAGCTATGCAGAAGTTGCCCGAAGACTGGGAAAACGTGATCATTACCAATGGAGATAATTTATGGAAGCTGGATTTGAGAGGACTTATTAGAAAACACGAAGAGAAAAAAGCAATAGCCACAGTAGTGGTAGTGCCTTTAAAAAGTCCTTATGGGATTGTAGAGTTTAATGAGCAAGATGAAATTTTAGGGTTCAAAGAAAAACCAATTTTGCCTCATTGGGTTAATGCAGGAATATATATTTTTTCGAAAGAGATTGAGCCGCTTTTGCCAGATGAGGGTGATCATGAAATAGAAACTTTTCCCAAGCTTCCCTCGAATAGGTTCCAGGTTTTCAAAAGTACAGATTATTGGAGAGGTGTTGATACTGTTAAAGATTTAACTGAGGCAGAAAAAGAAGTAGCAGAGGTTTTTAGCGAGTAGAAGATTTGGGCTTGGCAGATGATGTAGCCGAGGGATTGGGTTTAGCTGTTGCAGATGGCGTTGCCAGTTTTTTTATGTTTACCGACCCGCTTTGTGGAATAATATGGACAAATTCTGCTTCAAATATTTCTTTTTCATTTAAAATTCCCACCGATATCAAATATTCATTTAGTTTTACTTCAGCTAATTTTGGCAGGGAAACTGAAATATTTTTCTTATCTTTTGTTTTTAAGGAGATTAGGTTATTTGAAATAACCATCACTTGGCCCCAGAGAGGGGTTTTAAGTTTAGAACTGGGAGTTGGCAGTAAAACAATTTTTCTAGCCAGTAGTACTCCTGTTTCATCTATATCACCCAAGGCAGCTAAATAATCTTCTTCTAAAATAGTGCTTTGAGAAAACTTTTTTCTAAGTTTGACTTGGCTTTCAAAAATAGTATCCTGATTAGTGCTGACAATTTTGGGGCCTTTACTTGAAGCTAGAGTTAAGGAGGTAGCAGATTTTGTTTTAACAGCGCCCACATAAGCTTTATCTTTTAATTTATTATTAACTTCTTGTTTAAGTTTGGCAGCTTTTGAGGCAATTTGTTTTTGCAGCTCCTGTAGTTTCTCTTTGGTAGAGGAGGAAGGAGTGCTGTCTACTGCGTAGACAGAAGGTAAAAGGTAAAAGGTAAAAGTCAAAAGTACAATTAAAAAGTTTAAAAGTTTTGGCTTGAAATTTTGATTTTTGATTTTTGATTTTTGAATTCCAATCATATTTTCTCCTCAGAATGAGCAAAGCTCTTCCTCATCAAATCCTTTCTTCGGAATAATACACTGTCCTTGTTTCTTCCCTAAAATCACCCATGGTATCAAAAACTATTACTTTTATATTATTGACCCCTTCCTCAAGTTCTAAACTAGTTGAAAAAGTCCCGTCTATTTTAGATTTAATAATCAAATTATCAGTATTAGTAAAGATTAAAATTTCCATATTAGGCCCAGTTTTTCCCGAGATAAGCATCTGGCTTTCATAAGTTAAGCCGTCATCTCCTTGGTCTAAATTTAAAGTAAAACTTTTGGGTTTGCTGGTCACAGGGCCCAAAGAAAAGGGTTTGTCTGAAATTTTGTACTGGATATTAACTATATAGTGAATTCCTAACAAAAAGATTAAAGATAGCAAAAAAATTATTATTTGGGAGAGGATAAAATATTTAGGGGGAATTTTTTTAAACAAAAATTTCATGAAGGTTAATTTTAGCATATTTGAGGGATTGTCTGTTTTATATAATTTTGTTAGGATATTGCCCTAATGGATATTTACTGGGGTGGACAAGCATTGATTAAATTAAAAGGGAAAAATGCTTCAGTAATTATAGATCCATATGAGGCTGAATTCACTGGTTTAAAACTTCCCAAAGATTTAACTGCAGATGTTTGTTTAGTAACCCACCAGCACCAAGACCACAATAATACTGAAGGCCAAGTAATGGTTTTTGATAAACCAGGGGAGTATGAGGTAGCAGGGGTGGTGATTACTGGCATTAATTCCTATCATGATAGTAAGGAGGGAACTGAGCGGGGTTTGAATACTATTTTTCACTTAATGTTTGACGGGCTTAATTTAGTGCATCTAGGGGATTTTGGCCAAAGTACTCTCACTGAGGATCAATTAAGCCAAATAGGTGAGGTGGATATCTTATTTATCCCTGTTGGTTCAGTCTACACAATTGACGGTAAAGTGGCATCAGAAATAGTAGCCCAGCTGGAACCAAAAATTATTGTCCCAATCCATTACAAAATTGAAGGATTAAAGTTTGAGTTAGAAGGAGTGGAGGGATTTTTAAAAGAAATGGGAACAGAAGGGGTGACACCAGTTCCCAAGTTATCTATTACCAAAGAAAAACTACCTGAAGAACCAATGGTAGTAGTGTTAAGTAAAACATAACTCAAAACTCAAATCGCAAAACTCAAAACTAAAACTTAAATCTAAAATCTTTTAAAGTTTTAACATTTGAGATGTAGATTTGACATTTGAGATCTAAGATTTGAGATATTATGGCACAGCCAATTAATAAACTTCCACCTCAGAATATAGAAGCTGAACAATCCCTGTTGGGATCGCTCCTTATTGATAAAGATGCAATAGTTAGAATATCAGAACTAATCAATTCCTCTAACTTTTATAGAATTGACCAGCATGGCTCAATTTATCAGGCTATCCAGGAACTTTTTGAAAAAAGAGAGCCTATTGATTTGGTGACAGTGACTGAGGAACTAAAAAGAAAAGGATTTTATGACAAAATTGGCGGTTCTGCTTATTTGACCACCTTGGTTAATGTGGTGCCAACCTCGGCTCATATTGAGCACTATGCCAAAATTATTAAAGACCATGCGGTAAGGCGGTCTCTGATTGCCCAGGCCACCAGGTTAATTGAAAAAGCCTATGATGAGGAGCAGTCTGTTGACCAGCTTTTAGAAAATGCAGAGGCAGGAATTTTTTCCATTTCCCAGGAACATGTCACTAGGGATTTCTTGCCAATTAGAGATGCCCTAACACAAAGTTTTGATAGGTTAGATGAGTTGCAAAAATCATCGGGAAAGCTAAGGGGTGTCTCCACAGGGTTTAAAGATTTGGATAGTAAATTGGCTGGGATGCAACAATCAAACCTGCTTATTTTAGCTTCTAGGCCCGGGCAGGGAAAAACTTCTATGGCCATAAATATTGCCCAGCATGTGGCTGTGGTGGTAGGTTTGCCAGTAGGTATCTTTTCTTTGGAAATGTCTCAGGAGGAATTGGTGGATAGGCTGCTTGTTGGGCAAGCAGATATTGATGCCTGGAAATTAAAAACAGGCAGGTTAGGAGAAAGCGATTTTGATAAATTATCCTTAGCTATGGGAGAATTAGCTGAGGCGCCCCTGTTTATTGATGATACTCCCGGGATTTCTATCTCTGAGATGAGAACCAAAGCCAGAAGATTACAGATAGAGCATGGCTTGAAGTTTTTGATAGTCGATTATTTGCAGCTGGTACATGGGAGAAATTTGGAAAACAGGGTTCAGGAGGTTTCTGAAATCTCCCAGAATTTGAAAAATTTGGCCAGGGAATTAAAGATTCCGATTTTAGCAATTTCCCAGCTTAACAGATCAGTTGAAGCCAGGGGAACTAGAAAACCACAACTGGCAGATTTGAGGGAGTCCGGGGCCATAGAACAGGATGCAGATGTGGTGATGTTTCTTTACAGGGAAGATGTAGAAAAGCCTGAAAATGTAACTTTAGATATTCAGAAACACAGAAATGGTTCAGTAGGCGAGATACCTTTATTTTTTAGGGCAGATAGGACTAAGTTTTATGGAATGGAAAAAACCAGAGCTATGAAAACTCAAGATAAAAGTGAAGTCAAGGAAGTCCCTGCAGCAGCCTAGAAAATTATTACTGTGGCTATTAAAAGGTAAATAGATAAGCTGATAATATCTTGGATAACTGTAGTAAAAGGGCCTGATCCTAAAGCTGGATCAGTATGTTCTTTAAATAAAATTTCAGGGATAATTAAAGATACAACCGGAGCAATGGTGGCATTAATAAACATAGCCAGTCCCACAGATAGGGCAATTTCATCTGAATTAAACCACCATTTAGCAAAAAGGGTAATTAATAAGCCAAAAATAATCCCAAAAGTTAATCCAACTAAAATTTCTTTAAACAAATATTTAAAAAAATTATCTTTGAACTTAGCCAAATTTCTAACATAGATTGTTTCAGTCTGGGTACCAATTGCATCTGACATATAAACAATTACAGGCAGGAAAAAAGCTAAAGGTAAATTTTTAGAAAGAGTATCTTTAAAATAAGAGACAATAATGGTGGCTAAAATTCCACCCAAAAGCCCTACTGCAAGCCAGGGAAGCCTCTCTTTCAAAAGAGAACCTAACGTTTCTTTGCTGTCATCTGTTAGGTGATAAATAGCCATGAAATCAGTATACCACTTCAGAAAATTTCTGTATTTTAGCTTTAAATTCATCTAAACCTGCATTGTTTTCAATTTTCTTATCTGCCTTTTTGCCAAGACCGGGTATTGCTGTTTCTGCTTTAGATTGTTCCTCTGCCAAAAATTGTTCAAAAGTTAAAGCTGTTTCTCCCACTTTTTCAGATCTAATTTTAAGCCTTTTAAAACGCAATTTGCCCAAAGCTGTAATATATAAAATAATTGAACCTTTAAAGCTTTTGACTAATTTAAACTCAGCCTCTCTTCTTATGCCATCAAAGATAACTAAATCATGGGGATCTCCCTCAGCAGAAAATTTAGCTGCTTTTGCTAAAGCTTTAGCCCCAAAAGCATCATTCATAACTAGGGCTAATTTTTGTAAGTTGGGGCGAGTTAAGGGTATATCCCAGATCATTAAAGTTTGGGCCAAAATATCTGAAAATCTAACTTGCCTAATATTCTTATTAGGTAAAATCCCTTTTAAAAAATTTACAAAAGTCTGCTTGCCAGACCCTTTTTCCCCAACTAAACCAATTATTTTTGTCATATATTTAAGGGTGCCGAGGGAGGGAGTCGAACCCACATGAGCTTTTGGCTCAAAGGTTTTTGAGACCTTCGCGTCTACCATTCCGCCACCTCGGCTTAACTGAAACATTATATCAAGTTTAAATGAGTGGAGAAAGTATTATGGACAGTTTTTAATATTTTCAAACAACCCACGACCGTGGTACACTTGAGTGATGGGGAAACCTCCGAGTAAGCGTAAGGCTTTAACTGATTTAATTCTATTGATTTTAGAAAAGTCAGTAGATGGTTATGTTAGACTTGATGATTTCCTTAACAATCCAGGTTATTACGCTTACCACAGCGGGTGGGAATATCCATTAAAAAAGTCTTTACTTGCTCAAGCGCTCAAGAGACTTCGTGAGCAAGGATTCGTAGAACTTATAGATGATAATGAATTAACTTTCAGGTTGACAGATTCTGGTAAAGATAGGGCTTTATGGAAGAAAATGATGATGGGAGATAAGAAATGGGATGGAAAATGGAGGCTGGTGATTTGGGATGTTCCCGAAAAAAGAAGACTTGCCAGAGATTTGTTAAGGTTTAAACTCAAACAATTGGGGTTTAAAAAATGGCAACAGAGCGTTTGGGCTTCAAAGATAAACTGTACCAAACTTCTGAGAGATTTTATTAAGAGGGTGGGGATAGAAGATTGGGTGATGGTTGTAGAGTCAGATAATGTTAGAGATTAATCAAATAACCCACGGTCGTGGGACAAATGAAATACAGAAATTAAGGCGGTAAGCTGGACAATCTGTTAGAAATTATATATAAATACCAATAAATACTTATGAAAAATACACATAGGCTTCCTGCACATGTTAAGCCTGAGCGATATAAAATCATGCTCAAGCCTAATTTAGAAAGTTTTACTTTTGAGGGGGAAGAGACAATCTCACTTTTGCTGGAAAAGTCCACCAAACAAATAACCCTCCACTCTACTGATATTGAGATAGAGGCTGTGGAATGGGTACATCGTGGTAGGGAAAGTTGGGGAGGTAAGGTGGTTTATAACAGAAAAACAGAAACAGCCACATTTAGTTTCCCTAAGAATTTAGAAAAAGGTAAAGGTGAATTAAAACTTAAATTTAAAGGAATTTTGAATGATAAGATGAGAGGGTTTTATAGGAGTAAATACTCTGTGGGAGAAGTAGATTATCATTTAGCTACTACCCAATTTGAATCTACAGATGCAAGAAGAGCTTTTCCAAGCTTTGATGAACCTTCTCAAAAAGCTATTTTTGATGTGACTTTAATGATTCCTGCCAACACTGTGGCCATCTCAAATACCATGGAATCCAGTATCAAAGAACATGAGAGTGGCTACAAAATAGTGGAATTTGAACCCACTCCTAAGATGAGTACTTATCTACTAGCATTTATTGTGGGTGATTTTGAATATATAGAAGGTAAAAGGGGAAAGGGAGAAATGGTTAGGATTTTTACCACACCCGGTAAAAAAGAACAGGCCAGATTTGCCCTTGATGTGGCCATTAAGTGTATGGATTTTTATGAAAACTATTTTAAAATTGATTACCCGTTGCCTGTTTTGGATATGATTGCTATCCCTGATTTTGCAGCAGGAGCAATGGAGAATTGGGGAGCAGTCACTTATCGGGAATCAACCATTTTAGTAGATTCTGAAAAATCCTCTATTGGTAATAAACAGTGGGTGGCAATGGTGATTGCTCATGAGTTAGCTCACCAGTGGTTTGGCAATTTGGTAACTATGGAGTGGTGGACACATCTTTGGTTAAACGAAGGTTTTGCCAGCTTTATTGAATATTTGGCAATAGATGAGATCTTCCCAGAGTGGGATATTTGGACGCAGTTTGTGGGGACAGAGTTAGCTGATGCATTCTCACTTGATGCACTAGAGAATACTCATCCGATTGAGGTTGAAGTTGGCCACCCATCTGAGATTTCTGAGATATTTGATAGGGTAAGTTATTCTAAAGGAGCATCGGTTTTAAGGATGCTTTGGAAATATTTAGGGGAGGAAGATTTTCAAAAAGGGCTGCAGTATTATCTAAAAAAGCATGCTTATTCAAATGCAGAAACTGAGGATTTATGGAAAGCTCTGGAGGAGGTATCGGGAAAACCGGTAGGAGAAATTATGGCTAACTGGACATCAAAAGCAGGTCATCCAATACTTAGGCTGGAGGCAGTAGGCAGCAGGTTTAAGTTAACACAAAGCAGGTTTTTTTCCAGTCCGGTTTCTAAAAAGCGATCAAAAGACGACACAATCTGGAGTATTCCGCTGGATGGCCAGTTAATGGACAAGAAAACACGTTCCCACATCGGAAGTGGGAAGCTAAATATAGGAGAAGTGAGTTTGGTTAGGGTAGATTATCCGCACGAATATTTGAAGAAATTGGAAAAGAATATTGAAAAACTGTCTGCTCCTGACAGATTAGGTCTAATTCGAGATAGCTTTGATCTGGCTCAGTCTGGAAATTCGCCCACCACTTTAGCTTTAGAGTTAGCTCAAAAATATGTTAGGGAGGAGGATTTTACTGTTTGGTCTGCGCTCACAGGCCATATTGCTCAATTGGATTCGCTACTGGCTCATGAGAGTTTTTATGAAGATTTCAGAAAATATGGCAGAGAAATTTATTCTAGAATGGCCAATAAAATGGGGTGGGAGAAGAAGACTGGCGAGAAGCATACTGATTCATTGCTTCGGGGCATGGTTTTAAATATGATGGGAGGTTTTGGGGATTTAGAAACTATTAAAAAAGCACAGGAATTATTTTCCAATGTCATTCCTGCAAAAGCTCGCCTCGTCTCCGAGTCGGAGCGGGCAGGAATCTATACAAATAAGTCACATGGATCCCGGATCAAGTCCGGGATGACACAAAGTGTCAAAATTGATCCTGATTTAAGAGGGGTTGTTTATAACATGGTTGCAGAAAATGGTGGACAGTCTGAGTGGAACAGCCTGGTTAAAATGTACAAAGAAGAAGATAACCAGCAGGAAAAAGATAGGATAGGCAGGTCGTTGGGGTTATTTAAACAAAAAAATCTCTTACAAAAAACTTTAGAATTTGCTATTTCCAAGCATGTTAGATTTCAAAATTCCTTGCAGCTAGTGGCCTCTGTCTGGAGTAATCCATCTGGCAGATATCTAGCCTGGGAGTTTGTCAAGAAAAACTGGAAATTGTTAAAAGAAAGATATGCAGGAGGGCATTATTTTACTCGAGTCTTCCAACCGGCAGGGGAGTTTACAAAGGTCTCTGATGCGCATGATATAGAAGAATTTGTAAAGATTAATCCTGTTCCGGAGGCAAAAAGAACCATAGCCCAGGTTTTGGAGCAAATTTATGCTAATATAGAGTGGCTAAAAAGAGATAAGCAGAAAATTAAATCTTTTCTCCAAAAACCCTAGGTGTCATCATATTTTTACCTCGGAGGTAGGATATTAACCAAAGTGTAGAATCTGTGTTCCCACATCCGAAGTGGGAAGCTAGATATCTAGATTGCCACGCCACGTACCATCCGGTACATGGCTCGCAATGACCAAACAAAATATGGTAAAATCCTTGCCATGGCATTAAATGTAAATGATTTAAGAAATGGGACGTTTTTTAAAGAAGGAAAAGAGATTTTTTTGGTGGTGACATATGAGCATATGAAAACCGGTCGGGGATCCGGCAATATTAAGCTCAAAGTAAGAAATGTCAGGACTGGTGCAGTAGTAGAAAAATCCTTTATAACCGGTGCCCGTGTTGATGAGGCTGATGTAGAGAAGAAAAAAGCCCAGTTTCTTTACAGAGATGGTGACAGCTTTAACTTTATGGACCCTGTATCTTTTGAGCAATTTACAGTCTCCGATCAAGTTTTAGGTACACAGGTAAAATATTTAAAAGACGGGTTAGAGGTGATTTTAATAGTTTCTGAGGATGAGACTTTAGGGTTAGAGCTGCCCTTAAGCTTAATTTATACCATTGCTGAAACTGGACCTGAGGAAAAAGGAAACACTGTGTCAAATGTTTACAAAGATGCTACACTAGATAATGGGTTAGTAGTTAAGGTTCCTATGTTTATGGATGTTGGGGAAAAAGTTAAGGTGGATACAAGAAGTGGGCAATATATCGAGAGGGTAAAATAATCTCAAATCTTAGATCTCAAATCGCAAATCTGCATCTTAAAACTCAAAACTTTAAAAGATTTTAGATTTGAGTTGTAGTTTTGACATTTGAGTTTTGACATTTGAGATATTATAGTAAAGAGTATGTCTAAAAAGATTACTAAGGCACTAATTCCTGCTGCAGGATTCGGGACCAGGTTCCTGCCTCAGACCAAGGCCATGCCCAAAGAGATGCTGCCTATTGTAGATAAGCCGGTTATCCAATATGTAGTAGAAGAGATAGTTAACTCCGGCATTGAAAACATAATTATAGTAACTGGTGCCACCAAGCGGGCTATTGAGGATCATTTTGATGCTCCTAATGAAGATTTGGTCCAAAATTTAACTAACGGTAAAAAAGCAGCTTTGCTGGAACAAATTAAACATATTTCAGACATGGCAAATTTTATCTATATCCGCCAAAAAGGGCCTTATGGAAATGGTACTCCTGTTTTGGCAGGGGAGGCAGTGATTGAAGATGAGCCTTTTGCAGTTTTGTGGGGGGATGAGTTTATTTATTCCACCCCACCCAGGCTCTCCCAAATGATTGAGGTCTATGAAAAATACGGCGGGATTGTTATTTCAGGAGTGGAAATTGAAAATAAAGAGGATTTAAAAAGATATGGCATAGCTGATTTAGAATCAGTAGAAGGCTCGCCTCGCGGCGGAGCGGGTAATGTTTATAAAATTAAAGAGATTGTGGAAAAACCAGATCCGGATAAGGCTCCTTCAAACATTGCCACTCACGGGGCATATATACTGCCTCCGGAGATTTTTGCCGCCTTAAAGGCTGTTCCGGTGGGCCAGGGAGGGGAAATCTGGCTGGTTGATGCCATAAATTATCTTAAAAATAAAGGAGTACCTGTTTATACTGTGGTTATTAAGGATGCTAAATATTATGACACCGGCAATAAGCTGGAATACATGAAAACAGTGGTGGAGTTGGGCCAAAAACATCCTGAAATAGGTGAAGAATTTAGCAAATACTTAAAAAAACTAGTGAATGGTTCTTAAAACTAACACTACTCCTCCAACAGATGCTATCTGAGTTAAAATCCCCCAGGGAAGAAAGGTCAGCTTGGCATGTTTTTGAATTTTGTGCTGAATCTCATAGGCGCTAGAGAAGGGTGGAAATTTCCAGTTAAATAAAAGATAAGGCATCATTAAAATATCCCAGATTTCAGAAAAAAAGATGCAAGAGAGCAGATAAAGAGGGTCAATATTCCTGCCAAAGATGAAAAAAGCTAAAATTATCCCAAGCGTTAAATCCAGTACAGATTCTGCAAAAAGGGTCACTTTATTTTTACCCCTCCAACCATTTCCCAGATCCCAGTGGGGGATCATATCTAATAGAGGGTGGGAAAGGGCAGCCAGGGGTAGAGCGAGCGCAGGGTTTGAAATAGAGGCAGCGATAGCTCCTCCAACTAGTGCATGTGCTGTGGCGGTCATAAATTAAGTTAGGAGTTGGTAGTTAGTAGTTGGTAGTAAGTTCTACGGAACTATGAACTAAACTCGTACTGAAAAGTATATCAGGATATGTCAAGTTGCACAACTTGTGGCTTCGTGGTAGTCTTCATACTATAGTTTTTACAAACTATGGACTCTGAACTAATAACTAATAACTAAAATATGTTTCCTGTTTTATTTTCTGCTGCCGGATTTGCTGTTTCTTCTTTTGGAGTGTTTTTTGCTCTTGCTTTTATGGCAGGAGTTTTTCTAACCTGGAGGCTGGCAAGAGCCTGGGATTTAGAGGAAGAAAAATTGTTAGACCTTATTTTATTAACTATTTTTGGAGGTTTAATAATCTCTCGGATTTATTTTATATTTGAGAATTTTTCCTTCTTTAACTTTGATGTGCTAAAGTGGCTGTTATTTTATAAATATCCTGGCTTTTCTTTTTGGGGAGGTTTTTTGGGGGGGTGGTTAACCTTAGCTTACTTTTCCTTTAGGTCAAAATTAGATTTCTACTTTTTAGCAGATATTGCTGCAGTTGGTTTTTTGGCTGGCTTGAGCCTGGTAAACATTGGCTGCTTTTTAGGGGGATGTAATATAGGAGTAGTTTCCAATAGTTTTTGGGCAGTAGCAATGGTGGGGGTGATTGGAAAAAGATTTCCAGTCCAAATTTTGGAGGCAATTTTGCTATTTATCCTTGTCTGGAAACTATGGTCCCAAACCACCCATTTTCATAAAAGCGGTAAAATAGCAGCCTTCGCTTTGATATTTTTAGGATTAATTCAGCTGGTCCTTTCGCCTTTGAAAGACTCTTCGGAGCAGTTTTTTTCTTTATCAATTTTTATTTTAGGCATAGTGATCTTTTACAGAGTGACTAAAAGGAATATATTGGCTGATTTAAAGCTTCTCTCAAGGGTGGGTAAGTTGTTTATAATCAGCCCAGAATTTAGGAAAAAAGCCCTTATTGCTTTACAAAAAAGCTGGTATAATCATAAGGTTTTATTTTTGTGGAGATTAAAAAATTTTAGCAAAATATTAAGGAGGTTAAATGTTTACTTTTCCCATAAAGACTCTAAATTCAATTAAACAGCATCTTTTAAGACAACAAAAGATAGTTGAGGAAAACATTAAAGAGATAGAAAAGGATGATCCTGTTAAGGATAATGTTTTGCCAGAAGCTTCAGAACCAGGCACAGATTCTTATATTGCAGATATCCATGCCAAAACTTTAGTCTTGGGAAACCAGCTTAAAAAAGCCAGAAATGGAATAAGATCAGCTTTATCAAAAATCACCAAAGGAACATACGGAAAGTGTGAAGAGTGTGGCAAGCAAATAGAGCTGGGAAGACTCCTGGTCCTGCCCACAGCTAGCCTATGCCTGTCTGACTCCAAAAAAACTTCAAAGTAAAATTCGTAATATTGACAAACTGCTGAAATTCATGTATCAAGAGATGTAGATGGCTATAGTTGACTTAGAACAGTCGTTCCAGAGAAGAGTTTCAATCCCCGTTAATGGAGTTGTCAGGCGAGCCCTCGAGATAACAGATCATGTAGGAACTACTAAATCTTTAGACCCAAGGCCTCAATTATGGGCAGGTTGGGCTCCGAATTATTCCAAATTACTTGCCCTAAGAGAAATTGATCAAACTTGGCAATCCTTTGTTGACTTAGTCCCAAAAAGTTCAGAAAGTTTTACACATCTGGATGCAGGTTGTGGAAATGGAGAAATTATAGCAAGATTAATGCGTAGGATGCCTTATACACATATAGTGGGAGCGGATTTATCAAGAGAATTCCTGGAGGAAACTCAAAGACGTATAGCCACAAGTTTAACAGAAGCCATGGGTAAAGTAGCCTTACATAGAGTCGATCTTACGCAACCCCTGCCTTTCCCTGAAAAAACTTTCAGAAGCGCTACTATGAATTTAGTTTTTCAATATCTTTCCAGCCAAGAGCAAGAAGCCACGGTTTCTAATGTGGGAGAAGTTCTAGAAGATGGTGGTAAGTTTTATTTAAGTACTTTTACCCAAGGTCATACTTTTAGACAATTAGTTCCTGGTTTATTAGCCCGTGAAGTGTTTAGAGGTAATATTTCAGGAGTGATTGGAATCTTACCTTATATAGGAATACCACGTCAATTTGATAGATTACGAAGAGATGGAGTTATGAATCATCCTTCAGTTGATGATTTAAATAGAATGCACAAAGAGGCTGGCTTTAAAAACTTTGAAGTAGCAGGACCAATGTTTGGAGAAATTGGTGTGTTTACTGTTGCAACTAAATAGTTTCCTCATTTTTTAACTTTATGTTAGAGTATTTATGTGACTAATCTGCTCATTGCAATTGCTGGTATTCTTAATCTTTTTTTAGCTGGATTGACCTACCTAAGAAATCCTAATTCCCAAAGTAACTTTTCTTTTGCTTTACTCTCTTTCTCTATGGGGCTTTGGGCTCTCTTTTTCATTCCTTATAATAACCCTTTTATTTTTGATAGTCTTTTTTGGATCAAAATTGTTTATCTCATGGTTACTGTGATGGTTTTTTCCATGATTTATTTTTCCTATTCTTTTCCTTATAACCAAAAACCAAATAAATTAATCTTAAGCCTATTTCTTATTCTTAATCTACCAATTATTTATATGCTGTTTTTTACAGAGTATTTTGTAATTAGGGTAGAGGTGGCTAAGTTCGGACCTGAGACTATAGTAGGCCCATTTTACTTTTATGGAGCTTTAATTTGGGGTGTCTTTGGGTTAGGGTTGGGTACTTTTAACCTAGCAAAGAAATATTTTAGGGCATCAGGAGTTGCTAAGTTTCAACTTCTCTATATGTTTTTAGGTTTATTTGTCTTCTCAATGAGCGCTATGATATTGGATGGAATTATTCCAATAGTTCTTAAAACCACTGCTTTTTTCTCATTAAGCGCTGTTTTTTCTCTATTTTTTGTAGGTCTTACTGCTTATTCAATTGTTAGGCATAGATTATTAGATATAAGAATTGCAATTCAAGAAGTGGCAGTTTTTTTAACAACTACATTTATTATTTCCTCACTCTTTATAGGTGGAGCTGCTGTTTACTGGGTGATTAATAGCGAGCCATTTAAATTTGGAGCCGTACTGGTAATTGTTATGGTTTCCGCAGTAATCGCCTTATCTTATGATAAGTTATCTTCATTTGCTAAAACAATCGCTCGCAAATATCTATCTCTATCTGTTTATGATTATCAAAAAGCGCTTAAAGATTTAAGCTTAAACCTGGCTGCTGATTTAGAGCTACAGAAATTAATTAATACTCTTAGTAGTGCTTTAACTCAAACTTTTAAATTGAAAAAAAATGCTATTTTGTTAGCAGATACCAATAATAGGTACATAGTTCAGCAGTCGATTGGTTTTTCGGAAGGAGATGAAATGGATAAATTATACAGTCCACATATCTTAGATTATCTTAATAAGACTTCCAAGATTCTGGCTGCTGATGAGGTTAGAATATTGAGTGATGAAATAAAAGATGGAGAGAACAAAAATAATTTAAAAGAAATAACTCAAATTATGGATCAAATTGGCATCTCATTAATAATTCCTCTTCAGGCTAATAATAAAATTATCAGTTTGATTATGCTTGGAGAAAAGGCGTCTTTAGATCCTTATACAGTGCAAGATATTAATTTTTTAAATACGATTGCTTATGAGGCTTCAGTAGCTTTTCAGAATGCAAAGTCTTATGAAGAGATTAAGAAATTTAATATCACACTTCGTCAAGAGATTTATAAAGCAACAAAGGAGTTGCAGTTTGCCAATAGTAAACTACAGGAGCTTGATAAGTTAAAAGATGACTTTGTGTCTGTGGCTTCACACGAGCTGCGTACTCCTATGACTGCTATCCGCTCTTATGCTTGGATGGCTCTCCATAGGTCTGATATTCCTTTATCCCAAAGGTTACAAAGATATCTTTATAGAGTTTTAGTCTCAACTGAAAGGCTTATTAATTTAGTTAATGATATGTTGAATTTATCTAGAATTGAGGCAGGCAGAATAGAAATTTTGCCTAAAGCTTTTGATATTGCAACCTTGGTAAAAGATATTGTGGAGGATGTGATTCCCAAAGCTTTGGAAAAAAGATTGCAGATAACTGTTTTAGAACATCAGACCCCTCAGGTTTTTGCAGACCCTGATAAAGCCAGGGAAATTTTGTTAAACCTAATTGGCAATTCTTTAAAGTTTGTTTATCCTGGAGGCTTAATCACTATAGACTTTTTCTGTGATGGAAAAATGGTGGAGGTGTCTGTGAAAGATAATGGAGCAGGAATTTCACCAGAGGATTTAGCTAAACTTTTCCATAAATTCTCCAGGTTAGAAAATTCTTATACCTCAGTTTCCACCTCAGGAGGAACTGGTTTGGGGCTTTATATCTCTAAAAATTTGATAGAGCTAATGAAGGGAAAAATCTGGGCCACATCAGATGGAGTAGATAAAGGAGCTACCTTTACTTTTTCCCTGCCTGTGGCATCCCCTGAGACTCTAAAACATGCAGCTGATTATAAAGTAGCACCAAAGGATGGGATGGAAGCAAAAGCACTAGAGCCAGTGGCGCTTTAGTATAACAATTATAATTGTTATAATGATTATATGGATAATGGCCAAAAGAAAATACTGATAGTAGAGGATGATCAGTTTTTAAGGGAGTTTTACCAAGAGCTTTTGGCTGACCAGGGATATTTGGTAGATGTGGCTCCAGATGGGGAGATGGCAGTCCAAAAAATTCAATCCCAGGATTATAATTTAGTCCTTTTAGATATCATGATGCCAAGAAAAGATGGGATTGGGGTCTTATCTGATTTAAAAGCTAAAGGCCCAAAATCTGCTAATTTGGAAATTGTGGTGTTAACAAATTTAGGCCAGGATGCTGTTATCAAACAGTGTTTTGATTTAGGGGCATCAGGATATTTAATTAAATCAGCCCTCAACCCAGACCAAGTTCTACAGGAAATTGAGAGTTTTTTGAAAAAAGGCCAATGAAGGTTCTTTTTGAGGATAAATGGATTTTAGTTTTAGATAAACCCCCTGGATTAGTTGTAGATAAATCAGATACCCAAACAGCAGATACCCTGGAAGATTGGTTAGCCTCACAAGGTTCAACCCTGGAGCGTGGAGGGATTGTACATAGGTTGGATAAAGATACTTCAGGAGTAATTTTAGTAGCTAAAACCCAAAGTGCTTTAGAGAAGCTGCAAGCCCAATTTAAAGAAAGAAAAACAAAAAAAGAATATTTGAGCTTAGTACATGGGGAGGTTTCTGAAGGTGGGGTAATTGAGGGGGAAATTGGCAGAAATCCTAAGAATAGGGAAAAATTTATAGTAATGGAACAAAACCCTAGGTATCATCGTATTTCTACCTCGGAGGTAGGATATCGAGAGGCAGTTACTGAATATGAACCAATTAAGTTATTAGTTATGAGTTATGAGTTCGTAGAAAAAATATTTCATGGTTTTAATAAGATCCAGTTTCGCAAACTACGAACTATGAAATACCAACTTTTTACTCTTTTGGCCGTAAAACCAAAAACTGGACGGACACACCAAATTAGGGTACATTTAAAATACATAGGGCATCCAATAATATCTGATGAAAAGTATGGGGGAAGGAAGATGGCCAGGTTAGATAAAAGATGGTGCCCTAGGATTTTTTTGCATGCCAAAAGTTTGGGTTTTTACCATCCTAAATCTGGTGAATGGATGGAGGTGGAAAGCAAGTTAGCGGAAGATTTGAAAGGAGCACTTAATAATCTCAAATCTTAAATGTCAAATGTCAAAACTACATCTTAAATCTAAAATTTTTCAAAGTTTTGAATTTTTAGATGCAGATTTGCGTTTTGCGATTTGAGTTTTGAGATATAAACAATGGATAATATTTTTACACAACTGGCTTTAATATTAACTTTATCCTCAGCTTTGGGATTAATTACTTATAGATTTAAACTGCCTTTAATTATTGCCTATCTGGTAGGAGGGCTTTTGTTATCTTCTGTGGCTTTTTTTGATGTTGGAAGTTCTCAGGCTTTAGCTTTTTTACCGGAAATCGGGATTGCTTTTGTTTTATTTTTAGTTGGGATGGAGCTGGACTTAAGGCAACTTAAAAGTTTTGGTTCACCGATTTTAATTGCCGGATTATTACAAATAATTATTACCTCGGTGTTGGGTACTTTTATTGCCCAAAGTTTCGGGATAAATTTAGTTGAGGCAATTTATCTGGGGATTGGGTTATCTTTTTCCTCCACCATTGTGGTGGTAAAAATGCTTCAGGAAAGAAAGGATTTAAACTCTTTATATGGAAAGTTATCTGTGGGAATTTTACTGCTGGAAGATTTGCTGGCCGTGGTAATTCTTTTGGGTTTAACCTCCCATACCACATCAATTTTTCAGTTGGGATTGACAGATACTTTGCCCATGCTTGCTTTTATAAGTAAAGTTATTTTCCTTTTAATCTTTACTTTAATTTTAAGCAGGTTTCTATTAAGTTCACTTTTTAAAGCGGTCTCAGGATCAGGGGAGCTTTTATTTTTAACAGCACTGGCCTGGTGTTTTGTTTACATCACCTTTGCTCAGATTTTAGGGTTTTCTGTTTTAATCGGGGCATTTCTGGCAGGGGTTGCTTTGGCAAATTCTCCCTATCATTTTCAAATAGAGGGTAAGGTTAAGCCAATGAGGGATTTTTTTGTGGCTTTATTTTTTGTCTATTTAGGAACCAAAGTAGATTTTTCTTTAATTTTACCGACCTTTCCTTTAATTTTAGCTTTCACCAGTTATGCTATTTTTATAAAACCGCTTATTTTTCTGTTGATTTTAGGCATCTTTGGTTTTAGAAAACATACTCTTTTTCATACAGCCATAGGTTTATCACAAATTTCCGAGTTTTCTTTAATAATTCTGTTGGTTGGATTAAATGCGAACCTGGTGTCGGCAAATGCTTTAACTGTGATTGCTACCAGCGGGGTTTTTTCCATTATTATTTCTTCCTTGATGATTTCTAGATCAGATATCATTTATAAGTTTGTATCCTCCTTTGTTTCCTTTTTTGAAAGAAGAAAAGAAATTAAATTACAAAACTATGAGGATCGGGAATTAGTAGATCATGTGGTGGTGATTGGGGCCCACAGGGTAGGGGGGGAAATAGTCAGGTTTTTCAAAAGGGAAAAACAATCAATGGTAGTTTTGGATTTTAACCCCAATCAGGTGGAAGCGCTGCTTGCAGAAGGTGTACAGGTAATTTATGGGGATATGGGAGACCCTGATATTTTAGGGATTTTAAGCTTAGAAAAGGCTAAAATTATTATTTCCACCTCCCCTGATATTTTGGATAATAAGGCATTGCTGGAGGAATTAAGGTACAGAAAGATTAATATCCCGGTTATTGTTAGGGCTGAAACTGTTTTTGATGCCCAAAGTTTATATAAGAAAGGGGCGGATTATGTGATCATTCCCGATGTATTGGCAGGGGATGCTTTGCTGGATTTGCTGCGGGACCATTTAAATGATAAAAGTTATTTTAAAGACAGATCAAGGATAGAATTGGAAAAACTCTACAGAAAAATCCTGGCCTGGGAATGAAATTTAAAATCTTATCTAAAGACGGGAAAGCTAGGGTTGGGGAGTTAGAAACTGCACATGGAATAGTGCAAACTCCAGAGTTTAATCCTGTGGGAACACAGGCTACTGTGAAGGCGTTGTCCTCAAGAGACTTAAAAGAAATTGGAATCCAGATGGTTTTGGCTAATACTTATCATTTAATGCTCAGGCCGGGAGTAGAAGTTATAAAAAAAATGGGGGGATTACATAAATTCATGAGCTGGGACAGGCCGATTATGACAGACTCTGGAGGTTTTCAGGTTTTTTCTTTAGGAGGAGCTTTGGAAGAAGGTTCAAGCAAAGTGGTGAATAACAAAAAACAAACAAGAGAGATGCCCAGACCAAGGCTTAATAAAATAAGCGATGAAGGAGTAATTTTCCAGTCCCACCTGGATGGCTCAAAACAAAAGTTAAGCCCGGAGATAGCCATGAAATTGCAGTATGAACTGGGAGCTGATTTAATAGTTAGCTTTGATGACCATGAATATAAAGATGATTTTGAGCATCTAAAAAAATCAGTAGAGCTGACTGAAAGATGGGCATTAAGAAGTATAAAAGAGTATCAAAAAAGAATAGGTGCCAAGTCTTCGACTCTGAGGTCTGAGACCTCATCACTCAGACTCGAAGAGCTATTCCACCCTCCAGGTGGAACTGTAGCTACACCCTTACTTTATGGAGTGATCCATGGGGGGACCAGTAAAGCACTTAGGATAAGGTCTGCCAAATTTACTGATGTCCATTTTGAGGCCATTGCCATAGGCGGGATTTATGGAACAAAAAAACAAATGTATCAGATGATTGATTGGGTTTTGCCTGAAGTTTCAGATGAAAAACCCAGGCATTTATTGGGAATTGGGGAGGTGGAGGATTTATTTAACGGGGTGGAAAGAGGAATAGATTTATTTGACTGTGTAGGGCCGACCAGGCGGGCCAGAAACGGCTCTTTGTATATCTGTCCTAAGTGTGGAGGCAGGCCAAAAAATAACTTTACTTTAAGTATTAATTTGTCTAAATTTACGGCAGACAAAAATCCAATTGATCCTCATTGTCTTTGTTATACCTGTTTAAATTTTTCAAAAAGCTACCTCCGAGCGCTTTATCTGTCAAAGGAGATTTTGTATCATAATTTAGCTACTTATCATAATATTTATTTTATAGAAAACTTAATGAAACAAATCAGAGAAGCAATTAAAGAAGAGAATTTTAAATGGTTTAAAAAAGAGTATATGGGCATAAATTAAATACACCCATATACTCTTTAAAGTTACTTAGACAGGTGTTCCACCAGTAGGTGGCTGTTGTTCACCAATTCCACTGTCACCAACCCCGCCTGGTTGCCCTGGCTGGACTGGAGCATTTGGATCTGTTGGGCCAACTGGACCTTGTTCTGGAGCAGGTGGAGGTGTTTGTTGACCTCCGACTGGAGCATTTGGATCATTTACTGGCCCACCAGCGGGTGTACCACCTTGATCTGACCCTCCGCCACTTCCTGGCATTTGATTACCATCCATATATAAATCACCTCCCTTACTCTTATTCTAAACAGGAAAGTCTTGCGCGGTCAATAGTTTAAAGCTACACTAATTCTATATGCCCAAACGATCTGCCAAAAAAAGAGGCTGGAACACTAAACTAGCTCTTTTTGTTTTAGGGCTAATTTTAATTTTGTTGATTATTGGGCAATGCATCAGAGCTTATCAAACTTTAAATTCTGCCTGGGGAGTGCCAAATACCAATAAAAGCTACATTTGGGATCAAAATTTTTCCATCAACTTAGTTCTCAGACAGGAGAAAATTGCTTTTTTGTCATTTAACCCAAAGATGGGTAAAATCACCATTATCACTCTCCCGGATAATCTCTTAATTGAAGTTCCTAAGGGTTTTGGGGCTTGGCAAATTAGGTCAATTTTTAACTTAGGGGAGTCCAACCAGGCAGGGCAAGGAAGCTATCTTTTAAAACAAGCAATTGCCTCCACTATGGGTTTACCAGTTGACGGAGTGATTCATTTTCAAAAAGGGGGAGATTTTAAAGGCCTGATTGAAGATTTTAGAAAAAACCTCAAAACTTGGGAAATTTTAAAAGAGGTTAAAACTGATTTGGCTCTTTGGGAGCTGCTTCAATTAAAATATTCTTTAGGGAGCGTGCGTTTTGACAAAGTGGAAGTGTTGGATTTGGAAGAGCTTGATTTAGTTGATAAAAAAATTCTGGCAGATGGAACAGCAGTTTTTACCACAGATCCAATCAAGCTGGATAGCATTGTTTTAGATTTATTTGATCCCTCAGTTAAAGAGGAATATAAAAGTGTGGCTATCTTTAATGCCACCAGTAAAGCCCTGCTAGCTCAGGATGCAGCCAGGATTACAACTAATTTAGGGGCTAATGTTATTGCCATTGCTAATTCCCCAAACAAGGTTGCAAATACTTATCTTTTAGGAAATTCCCAATCTAAAACTTACCAAAGATTACTGCAAATTTTTGACAAAGGCTGCTCGCAAGATTCAAAATGTGATAAAATTCCCCTGGAGAACTTAGGAGTATCTTCCCAAAGAGCAGATATTGTTATTATTTTGGGAGAAGATAATTTTTAAAAAATGCTTTTCTGGATTATTCTTTTTTTAATTGTAGTAGCTCTTTCTTTTATTCTGGCTTTTTTATCAATGAAAGATTATAAAGCAGCCCCAAAAGATTTTAAATCTGACTATGGCCTTTTTTTAATAAGAAATAGCAAAAATTTGTCCCCTCAAATTTTAGCATCAATTAGCCAAAAAGAGGGCAAAAACCATATTATTAGCGTGGAGAGATTGATAAAGGGTATCCAAGCTGCCTTAGTTATCTATGCCCCAAAAGAGCTTCTGGCTCCTTTTTTGGAAACCCTTAATTTACTTGAGCTGGAAGACTACACAGATTTGGATCCCCAAAGCATTACTCTTTGGGAGATAGGTACTAAACAGGAGCAGGTAAGTTTGTATGAGCCTCCTTTTAATATTCCTGTTTTAAAGCCAGATGAGCAAGTTTGGGAGCAGATAGTTGTGAAAGGGAATCTGGTTCAAATTAGAGTGGCTGCGGTAGCTGCTAATTTATCCAGGAGAAAACAGATTTTGGAAAGTTTAGTAAAGTCGGGCTTTTTAAAAGTTCCCCGCCCATATTCTGCTGAAAAGATGCTTAAATTTTATAAACTAAGAAGCATTGGAATGGATAAGTTTGCATTAAAGGTTAAAGTGGAATATTTATTAAATATTATTTCCTTAAAGTAATTAACTAGTTTTATGGCCTGCATGATACATTAATCCCTCTATTTGCATGCACATCTCCTCCTATAGTTTGGATCCAGGGACAG
>CAZYPW010000011.1:0-39323 GCA_964649615.1 uncultured Gammaproteobacteria bacterium
AACCCCCGACCAAGTGATTAGAATTCACTTGCTCTATCCGCTGAGCTACGGGCGCGTCTTATGCGACCGTACGAAGTGGACAAGGTCTCCTTATCCGCTGACCCCGATTTAATCGGGGCTGAGCTACGGGCGCTTAAGTTATATTCTATCAAATCCAGGTGTGATATCCTAGTTGCATGAGTTTATTAATCACTCCGATCTGCTGTTTACTTTTTCTGGGTTTTATAAATTTTAGCTCATTTTCATCCCTGGAGAGAAGTTTTGCCCAACCTATTTACAAGATCAAAAAAATATTCAATCCTCAAGCAATTGCCCCCAAGGCCTCCTACACCATTGTTTTGGTAGGGGATTCCATGACCGATTATTTAGGCTCCGGAGTAGAATTAAAAAAATATCTTCAAGAATATTATCCTGACAAACAAATTGAAATAAAGAATTTTTCAGTGGGATCTACCAATATTCTGACTTTACCTGAAAGGTTACAAAATCTGACCAACTACAACGGCAGGATTTCTCAACCAATACTAAATACCAATTTTGATTTAATTATTATTGAATCTTTCGGCCACAATCCTCTTTCCCAATATTCTCTTGAGGAGGGTTTTAAAAAACAAAATCAAGTTTTAGATCAAGCCATATCAATGATTAAACAAAGGCAGCCTCAAGCGCTGGTGATACTTTTGGCAACCATTGCCCCGCATCAGACAAGATATGCTGAAGGGGTATCAAATTTAACCACAGAGCAGAGAATAAAATGGGCTAAGGAGCGCGCCTCATTTATTAAAAATCATATTGACTATGCCAAAAAACACAAATTACCTTTAATTAATGTTTATGAGAAATCTGTGGATGATAGCGGAGGAGGAAATATTGACTTTATAGATACCCGTGATTTCATTCATCCTTCCCCCACAGGGATGGAGTTTATTAGCAGTGAAATTGCCGAATTTATCTTTAAAAAGCGGATTTTACCCCTTTAGGTGATTTATTAATTTTTCAAGTCCTGTCTCCAAAGAAACTTTAGGCTGCCAGCCCAAATTCTGCCTGGCTTTAGTAATATCCGGACATCTTTGCCTAGGATCATCTTCCGGTAAAGACTCTACAAATTCCGGCTCTGAACTAGAATCAGTTAATTGTTTAACCCTTTCTGCCAGTTCTAAAACTGTAAATTCCTCTGGATTTCCCATATTGTATACCTCACCTCTTTCACCCTTATCCATGGCAGCTATCATTCCATCCACCATATCTGATACATAACAAAAAGAACGCGTTTGTTTTCCATCACCAAAAATAGGAAAAGGCTGATTAGCAAGTCCTGCTTTTATAAATTCAATTACCACTCTGCCGTCCGGAGCCATCCTGGGGCCATAAGTATTAAAAATTCTAACCATTCTACCGTCTAAAGCCTTTGATCTGACAAATGCAGAAACTATTGTTTCTCCAAACCTTTTACTCTCATCATAAACTGACCTGGAGCCAGTGGTAGAAACATTGCCATTATATTCTTCCTTTTGAGGATGCTCCAGGGGATCCCCATATATTTCAGAGGTGGAAGCAAATAAAAATTTAGCACCTAATTTTAACGCTGCCTCACAAAGCTTCATCGTCCCCATAGTATTTACCCTCATAGTTTCAAATGGATAGGCTATATAACTTTTAGGATTATTTTTATTAGGTGATGCTGGTGAGGCCATATGATAGATTTGATCAGCTTCCACTCCATCTGGCAAACCCAATGTTACATCAAAATTTAAAAACTTAAAATTAGGATTATTTTTTAAATGTTCAATATTCTTCTCGCTGCCTGTAATTAGATTGTCTATACAAACTACTTCATTACCAAGCTCAAGTAATTTATCACAAAGATGTGATCCTAAAAACCCAGCCCCGCCAGTAACAATTATTTTCATTATGTTTATATTACAGTTTAAATCTTCTGTCTGCAAGAAATGGGTTAGCTTTTCTGGAAATTTTACTTGATCCTAGGAGGATTCCTCTTTGCAAGCTAAATTCTCCAAATTTATCATTGATTTTATCTAAGGTCAAAGTAATAGCTTCTTGTTTGTGAGTTTCAGGCAATAAACTTAAATTTTGGGGATTTTGAGGCTTTAAATTAGAAATAGATACTCCAATCATCCTAATCTTATCACCAGACCATATCTGTTGGAAGATTTTCCATCCAGCTTTAAAAATTTCTAGTCCATCCTGGGCGTAAGAAATAGTCATTTGCATACCATCTCCACTAAACCCTAGGTATTCGATCATTCCTACCTCCGAGGTGAAAATATGATGAGACATAGGGTTTAAGGCTTTTCTATACCAACAAGAAACCGTTTTCCCTACCAAGTTTTTAGCCCGTAGTCTTCTGGCAATCATCTCTGTTAATTTAAGTAAAATCTGCTTTATTTCTGCAGGGTCAGAAGTATCATGGTCAATTGTATGCCTGTGGCCTATGGATTTAACCTCCTCTTTTTCATAAAAAGGGATAATCGGAGAATTATCTATTCCCCTGCTCATGTTATATAAAGTTTGCCCATAAGATTTAAAAGAAGCCAGCAAAGCCTCAAAAGGGACTTTTCTTAATTGCTTAAAATTAAATATCCCCATATTATTTAACCTTTTTTTAATCCTGCCTCCTATCCCACAAATTGCATCCAGCTCTACCCTGTCCAAAATCCACATTGCAGCTTGTTCATTCTCAATCGCTACCAATCCATCCGGTTTGTATAAGGATCCGGCTAGCTTAGCCATTAGTTTGTTATATGAAATGCCAATAGAACAGGTGACAATTTCACCCACTTCTGTATAAATTCTTGACTTAATTTTCTGAGCAATACTTATAGCAGAAGTGAAATTGTCATCCTGAGCGAACGAAGTGAGTCGAAGGATCTCGGTGGGTAATTCTAAAAAACATTCATCAATACTAAATACCTCCACATATGGAGAATAGTCTTTAATAATATTTAAAAATCGCTTGGTAGTTTCTAAATACTTATCAGAATCTCCCGGAACCAGGATAATCCCTGGACAAAGTTGCCTTGCTTGCCAAATTTGCATCCCGGTTTTAACCCCAAACCTTTTGGCTTCCACAGAAGCTGCCCCAATTACTGTACGGATCATCCTGTCTCCCCCGGTTACCCCAACTGGTTTACCCCGGAGCCTGGGATTAGCCTGCTGTTCAACACTGGCAAAATATGAATTAAAATCAATGTGAAGAATTGTCCTCATCTACTGCCTCCAACATCCAGTTTAATTTATTGGTATCAAATTTTAATTTATAGAAATTTCCGCTGGAAGAGACAGAAAAATGGTAAAAAATATTTGACCCTTCTTTGGAGCTGTGGACTAAATTAATTTTATCAACCTTAATCTGCCTGGAATGCCAGAAAAAACACCATGGCTGGATTAAACTTCCTTTAAAAAATACCCATACATTAATAAGCTCTGAAATTTCCAGCATGAAATTTAATATACACCGAAGAAAACCCAAAAATCAAGAAGAAGTATTAACTTACCATCTCTTAAATCCAACAAGGCCTCTTATAGTATAAACAGGATCCGCAGGGAATGGATTTCTGTTTGCAGCTCTCAAAAAAACATCTTTTCCTTCCTCTCCCAATGTATGGCCTGATGATATTACCGGCTTAATAACGTCTGAAATTAAATCCGGAGCCTTTTTTACAACTGATCCCGGTACTGCACCTAGAGAACTTAAAATCGAACATGCCTTAGCAGCAACAAAACCTTTTAGCTCTTCATCCATTGATTGCCAGCCTTTCCACATAAAACCACCAGCCACTACCAAAGCTGCTACAGCTAATACATCCTTGGCATATGCAGAACTAGCCCAGCCACCTATTACTCTGGCAACTCCAATGTTATCTTGACCTTCGGAGGTTAACCGCCCAAGCATATCCTTTAACCTTGAGTTTCCTTCAATTTCCGCATTAACTTCATCTAAAACTCTTTCCGCCTCATCTGAATCTTCAATAGGAGATTGTCTAGCTGTTAAACTTTCTAACATATCAAAAATATACCACTACTAGTTTTAAAAATCAATCCTTTTATTTTTTTTCTTTGTTTTGGAAATAAAGCAGCGTCCCTATACCTACAGCTGCCCCGGTTACTACTCCTGCTACTGCCATAGTTATCATTTTACCCTTACCCCTCATCAAATTTGAAAGCAAGGGTCTTTTACCAACTTCCAGGGTAGCTTCCACACCCTGGTGTGTTATATAATCCATTGAGTCTTTCCATAAAACAGGCATGGTTAAATGTCTTACCAATTCTTCCTTAATCTCCGCAGGCTTACTTATTGGCCTAGCCGTAGTATTGGCAATAACAGGCACGCTGGTCTCTTTTATGTGAATTTTACCTAACGCATCAACCAAATAAGGCACTGCCGGCTCCATATATTTACTATGGAAAGGTCCTGCTACATGTAATCTTTTAAATATAAGTCCCTTTTTTGAAAGTCCTGCTTTTTTATACCACTGCTCAGCTGCATTAAGATCATCCTCTAAGCCTCCAAAAACAACCTGGGTATCTGAGTTAACAGCCTCCAAATAAACTCTGCCCTTATTACCTGTTAGGTATCTAGTATTTCTTTCAAGCTCCCGTATCTGAGCTTTTGTTGGTGCAGACCCTTCTGGAGAGGATACTAAAAAGGCAGCCAAATCACCTTTATGCATATCAGAAGCTATCTGCATTCCTTCCCCTCTTGCTTTCAGTATGACTAATGCTCCCCAGAGATCAAATGCTCCAGCAGCAAATAAAGCATTTATTTCGCCTAAACTGCTTCCAGCACAATATTTTATTGTAGCGTTTTTTCCAGGGCTTGGTAAAGCCATCCTGCAAGCTTCATTATAAGCAAAGATAGCAGGTTGGACAAAACTGGTTTGGGCAATCTGCTCTGGTGTTAATTCTAAAGGTGAATAGCCTAAAATCTCTGTAACAGTGTCATAAAATGCTGCTACCCTGGGAAACTGATTGTACAAATCCCTTCCTGCCTCAACTTCATATTTACCCTGTCCTTGAAAAATAAGAGCAATCTCTTTAGCACTAGACGAGCCTTCAAGATAATAGGAGGCAGAGTTGGTTTGTATCAGCTCTTGGGTCATTTTGTATTAATCAAGGCAAATGAAACCTGTCCTTCCACCGCCACTTTGCCTGCTGAATTCAAAGCGCGTACGTACCCCATACCTGTTACCCTTCTTTTCTCCTCTGTAATATCCATATCTTTAACCTCCAATTTAACATCATCTCCAGGTTTTATCCGCCTTAAAAAACGCATTTGGTCAACTCCGGTTAAAACAGCAATCATCCCTCTGTATTCAGGCATACCTAAAACAACCAGGGCTCCCAACTGCTGCAAAGCTTCCTGGGTAATTACCCCCGGAACCAAAAGATAATTTGGGAAATGCCCACCAGTCCAGTTAATGTCAGGATGGGTTAAATCTGCCAGCCAACCCACTGCTTTTTTCCCAGGTTCCAGCTCAGTTACTCCTCCAATAAACATAAACGGCCACCTGTGGGGGATAATATCATCAATTTGCTCCCTGGATAAAATAGACCTTTCTTTCATTGGAGGAGCGCCAAATAAACTAAGTCCCAAAGGCCTGGAAGGATACAGCTGGTGTTGAAGGGCTATTCCTACATATTCTGTATGGCCTGTTGGGAAATTGCCTCTCACTACCTTAACAACCGCTGCTGCCATATCCATCACTGTTGGGAAATGACCTTCTCCGGATAGATCCAGCATCCGTTGAGCAAATGATTTATTTTTTAATTTTAAAATTCCTGTCACAAAACTCCCATCCAACCCATTTCCCACTACTACTGCAAGTTTCTGGCCATCTCCTGTAAACTGTGACCTTAAAATTTGCTCCCTTTGATTTTTAGTTTGGGCAACTGGGATATAATCTCCCAGTAATTCCCTTTCATTATCTCCAAGCGTGTGAAATAAATGAGCAGGAATACTGCTGTTATAAACTATAAGGGCATCCGAAGTTAAATTACCTCGCAACCTATCCAGCAACCTTTGTGGAGCATCCAGGTTTATTGCGTTTGCTTCATCAATTGTCTGTTTATATCCGCCCGAAGCGTTATCAATAAAAACCTTGGCTTTACCGCCAAAATCCTCATTTAATCTGGCTGCAATTAAATCCGGAGTAGCTTCATCAAGCAGGTCTGCCCTGACTGCCACCATCCGGGCCTTACTTATACCCCTGATGCTTCTAACTTCCTGGATAACAGCTTCCTGGTCATCATCATGATCAGGGTTTCTATAAACTCCTAAAATATCATATCCTGCCTGGGCCAACCCAATAGATATATATTTCCCTACATCCCTGGAAGTACCTGTTACAACAGCCACTGGTCTCTCAGTCATAATTATCTTCTTAACATACCTCCATCTGCATCTATAACTGCCCCGTTTATAATGGCGGATCTAGGAGAAACCAAAAATAACGCTACCTCAGCTGCTTCTTCGATAGTAATTAGTCTGCCTAAAGGTGTTGCTTTAATTAGCGCCTCTCTTTGTTCATCAGTTAATCTTTCAACCATATCTGTCTTGACCCCCCCAAAAGCTACAGCATTAGCTCTAATTGGTCTTTTCAAACTCATATACTCAACAGCAAGACCTCTCATTAAACCCTCTAATCCAGATTTGGAGGCTGCATAACTGGCCTGACCTGCATTACCATGCGCTACAACACTGGAAACAAATAAAGCTACACCTTCTCTCTGTCTATTCATTTGTATATATGCAGGTTTTCCTACATAAAAACCTGAACTTAAGTTTGTCTCAATTAATTTTCGCCATCTTTCACCTGTTGTCCGGATAGCAAGATCATTATCAGTTATACCCGCATTGTGCACAAGAATATCCACTCTCCCAAAATGGCTAACCGTTTCAGCAACTAATCTATTACCCGTCTCTTCCCTGGAAATATCTCCGCTTACCCATAAACCATTAACCCCGTAACCTTTCATTGTTTCAACCACTCCTTCTGCTAATTCCCTGCTTCCTTCTGTAGAATTTATTACTACAGTTGCTCCTTCCCGGGCAAGTCTTAAAGCAATACCACGGCCTATGCCGCGGGAAGCTCCTGTGACTATTGCAATTTTTCCTTCCAATTCCATTCCTGCCATAACTTATACAGCCCTTTCATAGCTTCTTTGGAATTTTCTGAAAATCAGGACTGAATTTAACCCGCCAAAACCAAGGGAGTCAGACATGACTATATTAACCTCTCTTTTTTGTGCTCCCAAAGACACTAAGTTTAAACCCTCTGCTTCAGGAATTGGATTGTGTAAATTAAGGGTTGGTGGAATTATTCCTTCTTCAATAGCTTTGATGGAAAAAATTGCTTCTACTCCTCCAGCTGCTCCTAATAAATGGCCTGTTGCCGATTTAGTGGAGCTTACAGGAATATTTACTAAATTATCTCCAAATACTTCCCTGAAGGCTTTCAGCTCATTTGGATCATTGGTAGGAGTAGAAGTACCATGGGCATTAATATAATCTATTTCAGCTGGGTCTATTTCTGCCATAGCTAATGCCTTTCTAATAGCCTTTATAGCTCCTAGTAAATAAGGGGCTGTATCATGATGGGCATCAGCTGTATTACCATAGCCTACAAGTTCTGCCAAAATATCCGCGCCTCTTCCCCTTGCATGTTCCAAAGTTTCTAAGCATAATATCCCTGCCCCTTCACCCATAATAAACCCTGCTGCTTTTTGGTCAAATGGACTGCTGGCTCTATCAGGGTTACCATTACTGGTATTGTTTAAAGCATGCATATTATTAAAAGATGCAAGGGCTACC
The DNA here is from genome assembly GCA_964649615.1 of uncultured Gammaproteobacteria bacterium. Taxonomy (GTDB): domain Bacteria; phylum Patescibacteriota; class Microgenomatia; order Daviesbacterales; family UBA10151; genus CAZYPW01. The sequence goes on from CAZYPW010000011.1 coordinate 7,832, forward strand.
CGATGGACTGCTGCCTCGCTGCCGCCTGCTAACATCACATCTGCCTCTCCCCTTTCTAAAACCCTATACGCATCTGTAATTGCTTGAGCAGCAGAAGCACAAGCAGCAGTTTTTTCTCCAACTTCAGCTTCAAAATTAAGCCACATACTAGGCACAGTACTAACCCTTTCTGGCAAAAGTAACAGCATAGAAAAAGGGCTAACCCGCAAATCGCCTTTATCCCTGATAACATCCTCTATATCAGCAATTATTGACCCTCCTCCAATACCTGTACCTAAAATTGCTCCCAGCCTATCAGGATTTATTCCTATAGGAGCGGCCAACCCTTTTTCCATTTTTAATGAAGGGTCAAATAAACCAGCTTGTATTAAAGCTTCCCTGCAAGCTACCACAGCAAACTGTGCTGACCGATGTATCCTATTCAATTCTTTCCTTGGGATAAGCTGTGAAGCATCAAAACCCGTAACTAAACCAGCTATATCTATTTCAGAATTCCTGGCATCTTCTTTAAATTCCCAACTGCTTGTACTTATTTTTTGAACACCTGATCTGCCTTCAATTAAACCCTGCCAACTCTCCTCTACATTAAGCCCTAGGGGTGTTACAGCTCCCATTCCTGTTACTACCACACGGTGGCTCTTCCTCATTTTAAATAACTCATCATCCCTTAATGTTTCTACTGCCATTATGGCTCTATTAAAATATAGGATGGAGGTTATTTCAGTAGTGTCAAATACCTTAAGTCTGTAGTTAAAATTACAAACCTGCATGTTTTCTAAGTTCAGCTATATTCAAAATTGTCATTTTTTTATTTTCTATTTTTAGTATCTTTTCCTTCTCAAGTTTCTGGATTGATAAAGTTACAGTCTCCCTAAATGACCCTACAAATTCAGCTATCCTTTGGTGGGTTAGCTCCAAAGGCAGCTCAATTTTGTTATTTTTCTCCTCACCAAACCTGGTGGCACAATCTGACAGGAAAAATGCCACCCTGGCTGTAGTATCAGTCAATACAAACCCCCCCAGCCTGCTTTCAGTATAATTTAAACGGTCTATAAAAATATGCAATAGGTCAATTAAATATTCCGGGTGCAAGGAAACAGCTTCAAGATAATCTTTTCTGGAAATAGTCATTATTTTTAAATCAGTAATAGCTTCTGCATAATGCTTTGCGCACTCATCCTCAGAAGTTAAGGCTCTAAGCCCCAGGATCTGCCCCTTGCCGTATAAATAGATTATGGATTCCCTTCCTTCATCTGAAAGACGGTATAACTTAACAAAACCACTCTTTATAAAATAAAGGTTATCAAGCGGTTGTCCTTCGTTAAATAAAACAGTCCCCTTTTTAATATTAATTAACCCTTTTTTAGAAAACTTCTCAAAGAATTCTGTAAAATCAGGCTTTTGCCAGATTCTTAACAGGCGGTCTCTTAATTTTGTATTATCCATATTTATTAGCCTGTATAACATATTGTAAGGTTAATTACAAGAAATTTGTATTAAACACTACAAAAATCACAAAGTGGTAAAATAGTAAACCCATGAGAATCAGTATTAAGCTATTTCTGGCATTTTACATTTTACATTTTACATTTTTCATTTCAACCGCTTCAGCAGTTGTAGATCCTTTCTCAGCCACTAATAATAAATTTGGGATCCATATTATTAGCCCTTCTCCTGATGAATCTTCTCCTGCTGCCTCCTTGGTTAATACTAATGGCGACTGGGGTTATATAACTGTCATTATTGCTCAAAATGACAAAAAAACAGATAAATGGCAGGAGTTTTTTAATGATTTAAGAAGAAGACACTTAATTCCCATTGTCAGGCTGGCAACAGAAACAGAGGGACAAAATTGGAAAAGGCCAAACCCGGATGACGCAAATTCCTGGGCAGATTTTTTAAATTCTCTAAATTGGCCGACCAAAAATAGATACGTCATTATTTTTAATGAGCCTAACCATGCCCGTGAGTGGGGAGGAATGGTTGATGCCAGAAGTTATGCCCAGATTCTAGATAAATGGATAGGAACTTTAAAAGATAGGAGTGAGGATTTTTTTGTATTAAACGGAGGCTTTGATGCTTCAGCTCCAAATGAGCCCCCAAACTACGCAGATGAGGTAATTTTTCTACGGCAAATGAATAAGGAAATCCCCGGAATTTTTGAGAAGCTTGACGGCTGGGTGTCCCACTCATACCCGAATCCTGGATTTGTTGGCTCCCCAAACGGAGTAGGCAGAGGAACTGTCAGGGGCTGGTTTTGGGAATTGCAACAGCTCCGCAGTTTAGGTGTAACTAAAAATTTGCCTGTTTTTATTACAGAAACAGGCTGGAAACATGCAGAAGGAATAAATTATGACTACAGGTTACCCACATCCGATGTGGTAAGTAAGTATTTTGAACAAGCATTTAATGGCGCCTGGAACAACAACAGAATTGTGGCTGTCACTCCATTTTTACTAAATTATCAGCAAGTCCCTTTTGACCATTTTTCCTTCCAAATCCCAGATTCAAAAGAATTTTATCCCCAGTTTGATTTACTAAAAAACATGCCTAAGAATAAAGGGCAGCCTATCCAAATAAACTCTGCTAAATTATTAAAGGGTGAAGTTTTCTCCTCAATTGTGGCAGGAGAAACCTATACCATCTTTCTTGCTTTTAAAAACAATGGGCAGTCTATTTGGAATGATCGCCAGCAGTTTTCTCTACAGGCTATCCAGGGTAATACTGAATTAGGTATTCAGAAAGTAGAAATCCCAGAAAGGGTCACAGTAGCACCAGGGGAGGATTACACCTTTCAAATTAACCTCAGAGCTCCCCAAAAAGGACATTTTAATATCTCCCTTCAGCTTTTCTCAGGAAATAAAGAATTTGATTCCCCACCCTTGCAATTTACAACTGAGGTTAAAGAACCAGTTATTTTACAGGTTTTGGCTAAGCTAAAGTGGAAAGAGTCTGCAGCAGGAAAATATTTATTGCGGGTCTCTGGAGCTGTAGGTGAATCTACTCAAGCCGTCAGGATAGATGGAAACGGTCAATCACAACCTTTGGAGGCAAGGTATTTACTGCCAGATTACACATTTGATTTTACATTAGAAAAGGAAAACTATAAATCAAAAACCATTCAACAAAGTCTCAAGAGTGGGGAAAATGTTCTGGATTTTGGAGAACTTCAACCCCAACTTTTAAAAAACCTTTTACATCCTGTTCAACTCTGGAAACTTCTGCCATTTTCTAACTAATTTTGCCGCTCATATACCTTCAAAACAAGGAACAAATCGCTGAAAGTGAATTACTTTTTTGATAATAATTTATAAGAAATGTATCTATTGTAATTTATTTTCTTCTTGCTACACTTAAGTTATATGGAAAATCCTGTTTCAGAGATACAAGAGACAACAAACCAACAAGTCCAACAGCCACAACCAATACAACCTTCTCAAAACAAAAGAAGTATTTCCTCAAAATGGATGCTAATTTCTATTGTAGGCATTCTATTACTCATAATAGTATTAGGGGGAGCTTACTTTCTTGGCATAATAAGTAATCAGCAATCATCACAGCAAGTAGCTCAACAAGAGGTAGTTAAACCTACTCCAATATCTGCCCCAGATGAAACAGCCAATTGGAAAACATATATAAATACAAAATTAGGCTATTCATTAAAATATCCTCCTGATTGGGGATTGAGAGAGTGCCCTAAAGATTGTGATGGTGGCGAAGGAACACAACTTCTTTCACCTGATATTTCAAATGTTAGGGGTGATGTTGGTGGTTATCTTAAACATTATTCAATTGGTATAGATAAACAACAGTTTGAGTTCCCAACAGAGGAGTTCTCAATAACTGAGGAAGTAATCAATAATATGACTGTAACAAGACACCTAGAGGGAGGTAAAGGAGGCATAGGAGGTGAGTTTGTTGTTTTTAAAGAAAACAATAAACGAATAGTACTAAACTTCACACCCTATACTACAGACTTCCCTGATCCTCTTGAAGATAAATTTTATGCAGTCTTTAATCAAGTTCTTTCAACTTTTGAATTTATCCAATAAAATGCGATATTCTATTGTCACAAAATAGCATTAATTTTAAGGCTAGAAAGAAAAATAACCGTACTCCTTTTATATACTAAATTATGTATGGTCTATAAAATAACCCCTAGGATCTAGGGGTAAAATAAACAAAATTTGAATCTAAAAATCATAAAAATACATCCATTCTATTTATATATAAATATTCTCTTTCTTTTAACTTGATATAATAAGCAGAGAGCTTGATACTTCGCAATAAAAATAAAAATGAAAAGGAAAGATAAGAAGTCAAAAGAGGATTTTCTAAAACTACTTAAGCGGGCTTCAGAGCTCTTAAAGAAGTAACTTTTGTTATTTGCCTAAGTAATCTGTCAAACATTCTTCCTGGATAACTCCTGTTGTTATATCTCCAGGTATATTCATCAACATAGGCTTGTAAATATTTCTTAGAAACAACTCTATACGCCTGCGAAGTGACAGCGTACCATAGCTTTAGCCATGGGTGAATAAATTTAAGTGTGTTGATGGGATATGACCCACTTTGTCGGCATTTATCCCTTCAGAACACTTCATGATATTATGAATTTGTGAAAATTCTTTATACGAAACATGCTTTGGAAAAATTTGTAGCTTTAAAGGAAAAAGGTTGGATTGTAACAAAAACTAAAATAAGACAAATAATTAAATCTCCCAGATGGAAAGGAACTACTAAATATAATCAGGAAACAGCAATGGATTTAATGGATGACGGACACATTTTAAGGATAGTTTTAGTAAAACAAGGTGGTATAATTAAAGTAATTACATTCCATATTGGAAGGAGAGGAAAATATGAAAGCACATTATGATAAAGATGAAGATATTTTAATGTTAAGTCTATCCAATAAGAAAATAGATGATTCTTATGAGACTGATAGTGGGATAGTGGAAATAGCAAAAGATGGGGAACCTGTTATCTTAACTGTTTTTAAAGCTAGTAAATTATTGAAGAATTTAGGAAAAGTAATTCCAAGAAATCTTCAAAGAAAGTTTTGGTCTACTGAACCCTCAGTTGCTATTCCCCACAGAATTAAATAAAAGCTCGAATAAACAATTAACTACTATGCCAGGATAGAACGAGAGGAAAAAAATCCTGCCTGCCGGCAGGCCATCTTTTGAAATCATTAAAGGCCTATCTGTTACATTAAAAGTAAAATCTTCTGAAGTTTTGCCTTTCTAAAACACTTTGAGGATGAATTCCGAAAAGAGGCTAAAGCCAAAAAATATCCCGATCCGATACCTAAAACCTATGAGGATTTATTCTCCAGAACTGAAACAGTTCTTGATAGTGATAAAAGATTTTTGCAAGTTTTAGAAATAGTGAATAAGGATGAAGCAAAGCTTTTAGAAAATACTGATCCTTATGCAAGAATGCATGTAGATGGAACAGAAGCAGAAATGATTTGGTATTTTTGGGGTTAAATCAATTAGAGCCTGTTTTGATTGGCGTCTTGATGGGATATGATCCACTTTGTCCCAGTTGACAGAAGCTTTTAGCTATTATATATTTATAGAACCTGTTAAAAACTGATATCGCAAGATTGAAAGTTTAGTCAGCCCTCAAAAGCTAACAGTAACAGGTTCTCTAGGAATCCCACCGCAAGGTGGGATTTTTAGTGCTTAAATGTTTAAGTTCTGGTAAAATATGTTGTGGGTTAACTTCATTTATTATAATCCTACGATAGTTTGAAGGTAGTTAACCCGTTGAATTGTCATTTAGACAATCCAACTGGTGGCTGTAGCTCAGCGGTAGAGCGTCTGTTTGTGGAACAGAAAGTGGGGGGTTCAACTCCCCTCAGCCACCCAGAATAGATTTTAGGTTGCTAGGACAATCTAATCTGGGTATTGAATTTATGATATTTATATGATAATATAAAAACAAATCGGGTCGAAAACTGTTCGTTATGACATGCGTCCAAAAGACTAGACTCTTCCACCCCGCAAGGGGTGGTTTTTTATCTCTTAAACTTTTTTGGGGGTAGGTAGTAATTTCAAGCCTGATTTTATCCGAAGCTTAACTTTATGCAGCTGCCACAGCTGACAAAATGCCTTTTACCGCTGCAATATACATCTTTACAATCAAAATACTCCTCAGCTGGTTTTGAGCAAAATTTACACTTCCCCTCCAGATATAATAATTCTCCCTTTTAGATTCAGGGAATCGCATAAAATCTTTTGCTCAATTACTAATTTCTTTGGAATTTCATCTTCTTAACTAGGAACTATAAATGGCATAGATTTGTTTTGCTGCTTTAAAACAAGGGCTTGTATTGCCTTACTAGCATTTTTTGGATTTGCTATATTTAATAGATAGGCTTGTTCTTTCAGTGCAGGGTCATATAATTCAATTGTCCCGTAATTTAAAAGGAGTCCCAAGAAGGACTGTTCAATTTTTACTCCTTCCACAAAATTGCAGGCATATTTTTGTTCTTTCCTATACAAAATTCCAGTATGCTTAGTCACACCCTCTTTAGAAACATCAGCATATTCAACATTCCATTTTAAGGCAATTAAAATTACTATGCCAATATTGGTTAAAAATGCAGCTGTTAAAACTATCAAATACAGGCTTGAGAAATCAGCAGTATCTATATTGATACTCAGGTAAGAAAATAACATGCTAAGCAGAAAAAGTGACAATCCAAAAATAACCTCTGTAAAAATGAGCCTAAGAACAACTAAAATAATGCTTTCCCTAAAAATTATTTTTCTTCCATCTGGTTCATTTTTTTCCTCAGGTGCAGTTTCTCCATTCCCAGCAGCCTTAAACCTGGTATCTATCCTGGCTATTAGTTCCTCTGCCACAAAGGGTTTACTGATGTAATCATCTGCCCCTATCTGCAACCCATGTACCACATCCAAACTCCCATTTTTTTCAGTTAAGGCAATCACAATAATATTAGGGTGGCCCTTTTTAATTTTTACACAAACTGTTTCACCAGATACTTTAGGCAATCCAAAATCAAGAAGCACTAAATCAGGAAGGTATTTCTCTACAGCTTCCAGAGCCTGCGCTCCATCAGCTGCCTCTACCACTTTGAAGTTATTAGCAGCTAAGGCTTTCGTTAAAAAACTTCTTAGGCTATCATCATCCTCAACAATAAGGATAGTTTTTTGCACCGCCTAATTATACCATTGTACTACCCGAAGTAAGTCTGTTATATTTTGCTAAGTTTATGAAAAATAACCTAAACCTTAAGGAGAGGCTTTATAGTAAAGCCTATGCTTACTCAAAAAAAACTCTTTCTTTTAAGTACAACTCAACCAGCTTGCTTATTAAGCTTATTCTTAATTCAACTTTTGGGATACTAATATCTCTTTCAATTATTTTCTTTGAATTTCACCAGGATATAATCCTGTTATCTTTTTCTATAGAAGGAGCTGTGATTGCTGGTTTTTTAATAGATCTTACTTGGGAAAGTGCTGAAATAAAAAGATTAAAAAGAGAGGAAAAAACATACTCCAAAAGTTTTATCAAATTATTGGATGATTATAAATTAGCCCAGAAAGATATAAGGGCAAGGGATGAATTCCTTTCTATAGTCTCACATGAGTTAAAAACACCTCTTACAGTAATGCTTTTAAAAATTCACAGTGAACTAAATAATATCCGCAATGCCCCTTTAGCAAATTTTTCAGTTCACCAATTAGTAGAAGTTTTAAAAAGCTCTGAACAGCAAATAATACGCTTAAAAACAATTATTAATGATTTAGTTGATGTCTCGCTTATTACCACAGGGAGGATGAATTTAGCACTTGAGGACACTGACTTAGTTCATATAACAAAGCAGGTAAATATGAGTTTTTCAGAGGTTTTAAAAAGAAAAAAATACAAAATAAAAATTAATGCGCAATCTCCTGTTGTGGGAAAGTGGGATAAAGTTAGGATTGAGCAGATAATTACAAATCTTTTTTCCAATGCCATAAAATACGGGGATGGCAAACCAATTGATATTCACATTATAAAAAGTGGAGAGAAGGCAAAATTTATTATTCAGGATAGAGGCATAGGAATAGGCCCGACGGAACAAAAAGTTATCTTTGATCTTTTCAAAAGGGTAAATGAAAAAGAGGAATACAAAAAAAGCTCAGGTGTGGGGCTGTATATCAGTTCTCAAATAGTTAAAATGCATGGAGGGAAAATTAAAGTGTCTAGTTTCCCTTCTCAGGGCACAACTTTTACTGTTGAACTACCGCTCTAGCTTCATCATCCCGCCATTTGGCATTAATAACCCTTTGGGCTACTACTAGATCCTGCTTAGTTTGAGAGCTAAACCGAAGCTTTACAGTCTCACTAAAAGAAAACCAGGAAAGCGCTAAATTTTCAAAAATTTTACTTTTCTTTACCTCAGCATAAAACACATAATTAAGTTTATTTTTGGTATTATGAAAATAGTCATAAACAGGATAAATATCTTTTTCTTTAATTGTTAGATTTAATATTTTATTTACTATTCTTTGAAAAGCAACTAAGGCTTCCTCTCCATCTATGCCATCTCCTCCCATAGTAGACCACAACACTGGTACATCCTCATTCTGTTTAGATTGAAGCAGGAGAATTTTGTGAGTCCTTAGATTATAAAGGAATCCGCTGGCATAAAAGGAAGTTTGCACTGGCGCATTATAACACTTTCAGTTAACAAATGTTAGGGCAAATCCTGTCTTTCCAGCCCTGCCTGTCCTGCCAATCCTATGGATATAATCATCATAAGTTTGTGGCAGATCATAATTAATGACATGGGTGACATTATCTATATCCAAACCACGGGAAGCCACATCTGTGGCTAAAAGTATCTGAATTTCATCTCTTTTAAAGCTTTGCAAGGTTCTTGTGCGCTGGCCTTGTGATTTATTCCCATGGATGGCCCCTATTTTAAAACCCTTAAATTCCAGCTCCCGATGAAGCCTATCAACACTATGTTTGGTGCGCAAAAAGATTAAAACTTTATCAAAGCCATCCTTGATTAAAAGATCATGCAAGGTGCCTATCTTTTGTGCAGGATTACTAACCTTTACTACATCTTGATTTACATTCTCAGAAGTATCTTGTTTTTTGACAGATACTGTCACGGGGTTTACCACAAAGGATTGCAAAATGCCTTGTACTTTGAACGGGATAGTGGCTGAAAAAAAGAGTGACTGGCGCACTTTTGGCATTTGCTGGATAAAATCTTTAACATCATTGATAAACCCTATATCCACCATTAAATCTACCTCATCCAATACAATATTGGAAAAATCCTGCAAATAAATAGCCCTTCTTTCTATTAAATCTTTAAGCCTGCCTACTGTAGCAATTACTATTTGAGGATCCCTTCTTAGATCCTGGGTTTGCCTATACATATTTGCTCCACCTATCAGCAAAGCAGAATAAATATGGCATCCAAAAGAGAAATACCTAAACTCTTCATTAATTTGGACTGCCAACTCCCTGGTTGGGACAATAATTAAAGCCTTTTGGTTTTTGTTTTTAAAAAGCTTGTCTATTAAAGGAATTAAAAAGGCTGCTGTTTTGCCTGTGCCGGTTGAGGCTAGTCCAATCACATCCCTGCCTTCTAAAATTGGTTTTATGGCAGCAGATTGTATTGGAGTAGGTATTTTATATCCATGGTTTTTGATATTTATTTTTAAATTTTGGGCAATATCAAATTCCTCAAAAGTGCCATCCTGGGCTGTTTCTTCATTTATAGTGGGTGCAGCTTTTTTGATGAACATATTAATATCTGCTCCTTCCAGCTGGCTTTTCCTGCCATAATTTGATGGCCTGGAAAATCTATTCCTTCTAAATCTTTGTCTATAATACATATGCTTTGAAAAAGAAATCCTTCGACTTCGCTCAGGAGGCCACTTGAAAAGTTAGTCCTTTGAGGAAAAATGATCTGTAGCTTAAAATTCTAAATCAACTGATATAAGTCTACCACACTCTTTACCTAAAAGCAAATGGGTGTTACAATCTACTTGTGGAAATTTTATCACTTTTGCCTGCTACAGCTTTGGGTTATTTAACTTTTAAAGTTACCACCCACCCTACAGCTAGATTTAGGCAAAGAATGCCTAATATTAAAACTAAAAGATTCCAGATTTTCCCAGTGATTAGATTTTATATGTTTGGCAGGGTAATCCATTTTCACCATTGGATAAACTTTTCTATCCTTTTAGCCCTATCTATCTTTGTTACCGGAGGAATCCTAGATTATATGGTGACTAAGGGAATTCTACTTGGTGGAATATTGCATGGCTTATCTCTGCCTGGAGAACACAGAAGAATTGTGTATAAAGATTTTTCTGTGGAAAGATTAACCTCAAACCTCAAGTGATTATTGTACTTTCAGGGAAAACAGCTTCAGGAAAAGACACTATCAAATCTGCTCTGCTGAAAAAATATCCCAATCTTAGAAGGGTGATCACCACCACCTCCAGAACCCCAAGAGCAGGTGAAGTTAATGGTGTGGATTATTACTTCTTAAGTGAGGAAGAATTTAAAATAAAAATTAGCAATAATGAATTTTTAGAATCTGTCGAGTATGGCGGCAATTTATATGGCACAGAGAAGACCCAGTTTACCCAAAATGGGGATATTTTATGGAAAATTGACCCGTCACGGGCTGGTAAGGTAAGGAAACTTCTTAAAGATAATCTAGTGGTAATCTATGTTACTGCCTCAGATGAGGTAATTTTAGAGAGATTAGAAAAAAGGGGACTGCCTCAGGAAGAAATTGCCAAAAGGATGGCAGATGATAAGAGGATTTGGGATCAATTTAAGGATAAATATGATTATGTGGTGGAAAATATGCCTGGAAAATTACAGGAGGCTGTTAACGAGATAATTAAAATTTTAGAAGATAACAAATAGTGAAAATAAGGAAAATAGTAATTGTCATAATTTTAATGGTTGTGGCATTTTTAGTTTTTAATAATTTTACCAAACCAAAAGAGGAAGCTTTACAATTTGCTGAAGTTAAGAAACAAGATATTTCCTCAACTGTTTCTTCTTCTGGCACTTTATCAGGAAAAAATGTGGTAGACCTAAAATTTAAATCTGGTGGGAAACTCTCTTACATAAATGCCAAAGTTGGTGACACAGTTTTTAAAGGGCAAGTTATTGCGGGTTTAGATACTCAACAGTTATCCATAGAATTGCAGCAAGCTCAAAATACACTAAGAGATAAACAAGCTTTGGTAGACAAAGCTTTAGATGAGGTTAAGGATCACTCTGCTGATGAAACCTTTAGCCAAAGAGTCACCAGAACCTCTGCTGAAGTAGCCAGAGATAACGCAGTAGATAATGTCAAGGCAGCTCAAAGAGCTTTCCAGGATGCTGTGATTTTCTCCCCTTCTACGGGTTTGATTACTCAAGCTTCTGTAGTACCTGGACAAATAGTGGGTTCAGAGGCTATTGTCCAGGTGGTTGATTTTTCGCAAATTATTTTTGATGCAGATATTGATGAGGCAGACATTGCTAAAATTTCACTGGGACAAAAAGCTCAAGTTACTTTAGATGCTTATCCTGGCAAAGTTTTAGAAGGAGAGGTGATAGAAATTATTCCTCAAACTAAAACCATCTCATCTGGTGCCACAGTTATCCTGATTAAAATTAATCTGGGAAAACCCACTATAACTCCTATCAAAGGCCTTTCCGGCCAAGCATCTATTATTTTATCTGAAGCAAAGAATGCCTTAACTATTCCCCTGGAGGCTCTAAGGGACGATGATAGTGTGGTTGTACAAACTAATCAGGGCTTAAAAGCCCAAAAAGTTACTCCCGGCATCAAATCTGATACTGAGATAGAAATTAAAGAGGGCCTTTCTGAAAATGAAACCATACTCTTAAACCCTCCAGCCAATGGCAATTTTCAAACCAGGCCCCAAAATCCTTTAAATGGAGCTCATAGGTTTCTTAGAGAAAATCTTGGCGGAGATCATTAATGGCCATAGTTAGGCTTTTTAAAATAAATAAGATTTACAGGACAGGAGAAGTTTCCTTCCAGGCTTTAAAAAATATTAATCTGGAGATTAAAAAAGGAGGTTTTATAGCAGTCATTGGTGCTTCCGGTTCAGGAAAATCAACTTTAATGAATATAATTGGCCTGCTGGATCATCCAACTTCCGGCACATACACTTTGGATGGAAAAGATACCTCACATTTGAAAGAGGATACTTTAGCCCAAATCAGAAACCGACAAATAGGCTTTGTTTTTCAATCATTTAATTTATTGCCTAAGACCTCTGCCTGGGAACAAGTAACCATGCCTCTAATCTATGCAGGAGTTAGCAGGCCTGAAAGATTAGAAAGGGCAAAAAAAGCTTTAGAGCAAGTTGGATTAGGAGATAAGCTGAATTTACGCCCGAACCAGCTTTCCGGAGGACAACAACAAAGGGTTGCAATAGCACGGGCTTTGGTGAATAACCCAGAGATAATTTTGGCAGATGAACCAACAGGAAATCTGGATACCAAATCAGGCCAGGAAATAATGCGTATTTTTGAAAAACTGCACAAAGAAAGAAAGACTATCATCATGATTACACATGAAGAAGATATTGCCAAGCATGCAAAAAGAGTAATTCGAATGAAAGATGGGCAAATAGTTAGTTAGTGATTGGTTCATACTAACTAATAACTAAATCATGGATTTTATTGAAACAACACAATCAGCTTTTACAGCCATTTTTGCCAACAAAATGAGGTCATTTCTAACCACCCTGGGAATTGTTATTGGTGTGGCTTCAGTCATTTTACTAATTTCTTTAGTATCAGGCCTAAAAACTTATATCACTACACAAATAGAGGGTTTGGGTTCAAATCTTTTGTTTGTTATCCCAGGCAGGATTGGTGGTGCCCGCTCACCTGGCGGGGTACAGGCCAACAGATTAGTTTATCAGGACGCGGTCAATTTAAGAAACAGACTTCAAGACAATGCACAAGTATCTGGCGCCATTCAAAGGAATGCTACGCTAAAATTTGGCAATAAAATTAATGAGCATGCTTCAGTTTTTGGTGTTGAGGCAAATTATCGAAAGATTATCTCTATAAGATTAACTGAGGGCAGGTTTTTTAACCAATCAGAACAGGATTCTTCCAGAAAAGTAGTCATAATTGGCCAAACAGTGAAAAACAACCTCTTTGGTGAAAATCAAATAATTGGTAAAAAAATTGATGTTTTGGGGATAAAGTATACGGTAATCGGAGCAGCGGGTTCAAGAGGAGCAATTTTTGGGGCTGATTTTGATAACTCAATTTATGTTCCCTTTACTACAGCTCAGAGACAGTTCGGCATAGACCGCCTGAACACAATTTATATTTCTGCCAACAAAGCAGATGATGTTAAAATAATACAGGAGCGGGCTATTAACATATTAAAAAAAAGGCTTTCGGAAGATGAATTTACTGTCCAAAGCCAGGAACAAACCCTTTCCACTATTTCACAAATTACCTCTGTTCTAACAGCTGCTTTAGGGGGAATAGCAGCTATATCCCTAATTGTGGGAGGTATTGGAATTATGAATATCATGCTGGTTTCAGTAACAGAGCGGACTAGAGAAATTGGCCTGAGAAAAGCCGTTGGTGCAACACCAAAAAATATCAGAGATCAGTTTTTAATTGAGGCTATTACATTATCAGGATTCGGAGGAATTATTGGGATTGTACTAGGGATTGTTATTTCTCAAGTTATAGGCCAATTTTTCACCACCACAGTCCCCCTTTGGTCAGTTGCCCTGTCTTTTGGATTCTCCATGCTAGTAGGAGTTATCTTTGGAGTTGCTCCAGCCATCAGAGCTGCCAAACTGGACCCAATCACTGCATTAAGGTATGAATAACCATCCACCTCGTAGGTGGTTTAGCTTGGCACCTTGTCTTTTTCCAGCTGTTCCTTAAAATAGTCCACCCAAGGAATAACTGACGGATCTTGACCATACAGCATTGCCAGATAATATGTTAAAAATCCTCCAAAAGATAGCACATTTAAAACCTGGGAAAGTTTGGTAGACCCCTGCGCCTCGTATTCATCAAATGGGACATTATTTTTCCCGACTACGTCTTTTGTCAGCTCAACCCTCCTTTTTAACTTATCCGAATATAAATCCGAGGAAATAAATAAAACAAACAACTTTTTATCAGGCGGATTTTTTAGTCCCTCCATCAAGTGATGATTAAGCTCAGAAAGAAGTGAAAAAGCAGAAAAGCTTTTGGCTGTCTCATTAAATTGATTTCTTATAATGTGGGCATTACCGGACAAAAATTCAGCACTAATTACAACCGGAATAAACGTTTGAATTTTTTTAGCCAAATCTTCAGCTTGTTTCTTAATATCTTCTTGACCCGCCCTAACTTCTGAGATAGCTTGATTCACTTCGTCATCAGAAACACTGACCACACCTAGTTTGTTTAATATGGCCACCATACCTAATACCATATAACCCATACCAAGCCTTGGTTGTCCTGACGGGTTAAATTTTGGGTCAAATACTAAAGAAGGTGCGGCCAGTTTATCACTGCTTGATATGCCTGTAATTTTAAGGCCTTTATCCAAGGCTTCAGATTTACAAGATAAAACTTCCTCTGTAGTTCCAGAGTAACTGGATAAAATTACCAAAGTTTTCTCGCTGGCAAACGCCGGCAAATGATAGTCGTTATTGGAAATAAGAGGGAGGCGAAGTTGATCCTTAAAAAGGCTGGAAACCACATATCCGCCATATGCTGAACCACCCATGCCGCAAACTATTATATTTTGACAATCCTTGTATTCTTTAGGAAATTTCAGCTCCTTAGCTTCCTGCCAAATTTGTTCACACTGATCCAAAAACATCTCTACTGAACCTAATACATTTTTCGGATCCAAATTATTCATTAAAACTAGTATCTAGAATCCTAAGCCCAGAGTCAAGTATAATCTTGGCAATGGATTCATTTGCTCTGATTATTTTTGGCATTACCGGAAATTTGGCCCAAATTAAGCTCATCCCCGTGCTTTATGACATGGCGGAAAAAGGGTTGCTTCCCAAAAATATATCCGTTATAGGCACAGGCAGAAAACAGTTTAGCGACAAAGAATTTAAAAGATATTTTCATAACACTTTGCATCTGCAAAATATCCACCACCAGCATGAGATAAAAGAACATATTTTCCAGGAACTTGCCAAAAGAATTCACTACATTGGCGGTAGTTTGGATGATGCTGACTTTTACCCAAGATTGAAAACTTTTTTAAACAAATTAGGTAAACATTGTGATAACAGAATTTATTATCTGGCAACATATCCAGAACTTTATTCTGCCATTTTTAAAAATCTGCAAAAGTTGAGAATGAATAAGCAAGAAAAAGGGTTTGTGCGTTTGATGATAGAAAAGCCAATTGGTAACGATCTTCAATCCGCAAAAAAATTAAATGGTCTACTTCTAAAATATTTCAGTGAAGACCAAATATACAGACTGGACCATTACCTAGGTAAAGAAACCATCCAGAACATTTTAACCTTTCGCTTTTCAAACGATATCTTTGAACCCTTAATTAATAAGGACTATATAGATCATATCCAGATCACTGCCACAGAGAGTTTTGGTATCGGTAAAAGAGGCGGTTATTATGATCAGGTGGGTGCTTTAAAGGATGTAGGGCAAAATCATCAGCTGCAGATGCTGGCTTTTGCCACCATGAATGCGCCAACTGAGTTTTCCTCCGAAGCAATCACCCGCGAGAGGATAAAAATTTTAAAAAGCCTTACCCCCCTTCCTCAAAAAGTAGTTTTTGGTCAATATCAAGATTACCACAAAAAAGAAAATATCGCACCTGACTCTACAACCGACACCTTTTATGCCTTTAAAACTTATATCAACAACGAGCGCTTTAAAGATGTACCAATATACATCAGAGCCGGCAAAAAATTAAAACAAACCGTCACAGAAATTGCAATTGTTTTTAAAAATCCCCAAAACAGGTTAATGAAAAATATCCACTCGCCAGATGAACCTAATGTGTTGATTTACCGAATCCAGCCAAATGAGGGCATTGTCTTAAAAATTATTACTAAAACACCGGGTCATAAGGTTGACATTGAACCTGCATACATGCAGTTTTGCTACAAATCCGATCCCCATACCCACTATATACCTGATCCTTATGAAAGACTTCTGATTGACACAATAAGGGGAGATCATACTTTTTTTAATGCAGCAGAAGAGGTGGAAGCCCAATGGGCTTTTGTGGATCCACTGGTAAAGATGAGGGGCAAACCAATTCCATACATAGCAGGTTCCTGGGGGCCGAAAGAAGCTGATAAGTTGATAGAGGAAGACGGCAGAGCCTGGCTTGAACCCTCCATGGACTTTTGCAGGATATGAAAATTCATTTTTTGGGAACAAATGGATGGTTTACCACTCCAACAGGTAATACACTCTGCATTTTAATTGACAGCCAGGCAGGGTACATAATTTTTGATGCCGGGAATGGTCTTTATAAAATTAAGGACTATATTAAAGAGAATAAACCTATCTCCCTCTTTATATCCCATTTTCACCTGGACCATGTCTCAGGCATTCATAGCAATGCATTAAATCCTATATATCCCCGCCCCATTGATATTTATATGGGCAAAGGTAGAAAGAATGATTTTGAACTTTTATCAAATGCTCCATATACTAGTCCAAAAAAATCTATTAATGTGCATGAATTAGGTGAAGGTAAACATGACATCGGTTTTCCTGTTGAAGTTTTTAAGATGAGGCACACTAATGAAGCTCATGGTTACAGGGTTATTTTAGAAAACAAAGTAATTGCCTATTCAGGAGACAGCGGAATCTGTCTAAATTCAAAGCTTCTGGCTCAAGATGCTGATTTGCTGATCCATGAATGTTCATATATAAAAGCTTCAGAACCTGAAACTTGGGGTCATGTTGATCCTGTTATAGCTGCCCATATTGCCAAGGATGCTATTGTTAAGAAATTAATCTTAACTCACTTTGATGCCAGTTTATATACTGATATGGACAAAAGAAAATGGGCAGAAGAGGAAGCTAGGAAAATTTTTCCGAATACTACTGCATCTGAGGATGGACTGTCTATTGAACTTTAATTACTTTAAACCCCAGGTCTCCGATCACTCCTACCTCCGAGGTAGGATATCATAGGATATCAGGTCTTCTTCACATCATGCTGGCCAAAGACACCGCGCATGGCAGAAATAACTTTATTCCTGAATCCATTTGGAGAATTCTCAGGATCATTTTGGGAATTCTCACGGACTCTAACTGCATTTTCCATGGCCGGAACATCAATCCCCAGCTCTTTGGCCACCTCCAAAGTCCAGTCAGCCTCCCCAGCTACTCTTTTTCCAGAGCCGCCAGATCCAATAGATGAAGAAATACTGGCAAGTTCCGAATCTTCTTTAAAAGCATCTTGAGCCCATCCAATAAGCCTTGATTCCACTACAGATCTGTGATTATAAATATCCAAAAGTTGCACAAAATCATATTGAAAAGGGGAGTTTTTTAAAATTGCCAATCCCTCCCCTATTGATTCCATCATCCCGTATTCAATGGCATTATGCACCATTTTGGCAAAATGCCCGGCCCCAACCGGACCTAAATGCTGATAAGCGCTTGGAGCGGCAGCAGCTTTACATAGTCCCTCAATTCTCTTAAAATCCTCATCAGTCCCACCAATCATCAAACAAGCTCCTACTCTGGCTCCATTTGGACCGCCTGAGGTACCAATATCCATAAAGTGCACTCCTTTTTTAGAAAGCATTTCAGATCTTCTTAAAGTATCTTTATAAAATGAATTTCCTCCATCTATTACAAGATCACCTTCGGAGAGTTTACCTGCCAGCTGTTTCAATACCTGATCCACAATCTCACCTGCTGTCACCATCACCCAGATAACTCTAGGGGAATCTAACTTGGAAATTAAATCATCAATTGTTTCTACACCCACAGCTCCTGCTTTTACAACTTCTTCTATCGGCTCAGGAGACCTGTTCCAGGCCACTACCTCTATCCCCTGCTCCAGGAGTCGAAATACCATATTCTTCCCCATTCTGCCCAACCCAATATATCCAATTCTCATAATTTATCAAACATATCAGAATTAAAATTCTTTGTAAACAACTTCATTATCTTCTTGACCGAGAATATAATGAAGTATAAACTACGTTCCCACATGTCAAGTGGGAATACGGATTGATTTAATCTTTTCATTTATCTTAATATTTGGTAATGTAATTTATATGTACTTAGTTTTTGATATTGGCGGGACAAATATGAGGGGGGTTTTCTCAAAGGATGGGAAAACATTATCAGAAATTAAAATTATCCCTACTCCCAAAGTTTTTAATGAAGGTTTAGTTTCCTTTAAACAATTAGGACAAGAATTATCCAAGGGAGAAAAAATTGAAAAAGTGGTAGTAGGGGTTGCTGGACCCATAGATAAAGATAAAACTATGCTTGTTGCTAGCCCTCACATCCCTGGCTGGATCCAAAAACCCTTAAAAAGTGAATTAGAAAAAATTTATAATTGTCCTGTTTTGATAGTACACGAGGCAGATCTGCAAGGTTTGGCTGAAGCTGTCCGAGGTGCAGGAAAAGGGTATCGAATTGTTGCGAATCTGGTGATTGGCACCGGAATTGCTACCACCAGAATTGTGGATGGCAAAATAGATGAAAATAGTTTAGGGTTTGAGGCCGGACACCAGATAATTGTGATTGATGGTGAAAGTTGCGATTGCGGAGGTAAAGGCCATCTGGAATCTTATGTATCAGGATCCGGCTTACAAAAAATCTACAATAAAAAAGGGGAAAATATTAAGGATTCTCAGGTTTGGGATCTTACTGCAAAGTATTTGGCCATTGGCTTACAAAACACCATTGTCCATTGGTCACCGGATATTGTGATCTTGGGAGGAGCAGTGATGAGGAGTGTAGATTTAGAAAAGGTAAGAAAATATTTGAAGGAGTACTTGACTATATTTCCTGTTCCACCTGAAATAGCCCCAGCTAAATTAGGTGAATTTAGCGGTTTATACGGAGCATTAGAACTTATTAAGCAAAACTGATACAATACCTTCTCAGGCCCCTGTAGCTCAGCAGATAGAGCAACTCGCTTCGGACGAGTCGGTCGAGGGTGCAATTCCTTCCAGGGGTACCATTGCTATTTTAGCTGTGAAGATATTAAAATATATTTATGAATGATGATCAAAAACACAGTATAGGTGAAGGTGCTGATGAAGAGCTGGTGGATGAAAAATCTGCACTAGGACATGCTCCAGAGGAGGCAGAAGACATAGATGAAACTTTGGAAAGTGTAGGGCTGCCTTCAGATGAAAATGGCCCCAGGGAACTAAATTCTGAACAAGTTATCCAAGAGGCAGATAAACACCAAGAATAATTGATATAATACACCCCAGGGCCGCTAGCTCAATGGTAGAGCACTTCCCTCTTAAGGAATAGGTTCCCGGTCCGAGTCCGGGGCGGCTCACACTTTTATTTTGTATTTTTTGAGGTATTTTTTGCCTGATTTATTGGTATAAGAAACTTCCAATCTAGCATCTTTTATTCTTGTATGATACCTACAAACATTTTTAGAACAGGTTCCAAATAAAAGTTCCTGGCTAGCAGTGGATGATCCAGTTAAATGAATTGCTCCCATGGCTCCTTCTTGTTGGCCATTGGAACTATATACCAGCATATAAGAAACATTCTTGGCATTTTGTAAATTGGAAAAATTAACTATTAGAGCCCTTCTATCAACCCGAAGTTTAGGAGAGACCCCAATTGTTGTTCCTGCGCTTTTTGTAACAGCCATTTTTGGGCCGCTTTTGGCAGCTTGGGGCAAGACTTTGGCCTCCACGCTGCTTACAAAAAATAAAGAAAATATTAACAGAGTTAGTATTGAGAATTTTTTCATACTCTAAGCATAAGACTAGCATATTTGATATACTAAATATAAGTGGATAAAAGAAAAACCATCCTAATAAGCATTATCATAGGCTTGATTATAGCTATAACTTGGTTTTTACTTTTTGCGAGGCAAAAAACTTCTTTATCCAATCCTCAAACCTTCCAATCTGATACAAAGGTACAAAATGAACCCTCCCAAACCTTGATAGAGTACGCTGACCCAAGTGGATTTAGTTTTAGTTACCCTGATAATCTCTCTATCATCAAAAATGATCTTGAGGATGATAGTAGCTATGCAGATTTACAGTTAAGCTCAAAAGAAGTTAATGGTAGTCTAAATTTAAAAATTTCTGATAGTAAATATAAATCACTTGAGGAGTGGATTAAGTTAAACAAAGGTGTAACAGAACCCAAGGCTGTAAAATTAGGCACTCTAGCTGCCATAGAGATAAAAACCAGTGATAGGTTACTGCTGGGGGCATTAGATCAAGGCATATTTTTTAGCATAGAAATTCCCTTGGTGGAAGAGGATTTTTGGAGGAAGGTATATTTTAGCATTTTAGGAAGTTTTGCTTTTGTTGCACCTGAGGCAAGCACAACATTACAAGATTCCACATCTGATGTTAGCTTTGAAGGTGAAGAGGTAGTTGAGTAGCTGTTAATTGCTTATACTTAATACTTTATCTAAAAGTTTTTCCACCTTTTTAAGATAAATAATATTGTGTTTGGGGAAATATAAAAAGGTGGCTGGAGCATCTTCTAAAAGGGTCCTTTGAAAATTAAAATAATTTTGCTTTCTGTCTTCCAAAGTTATCACCTTTCTACCTTCTTCTAAATCTTTATCCACTCTTAGTGATGAGTACTTAGTCAGATTAGTTTTTTCCTGAGAGCTGTGCCAAAGAAAATATTGGTCTGGATCCAAAGGGATCCCTTGAGTGATTAGTAAGGCCTGAAAATTTTGGGGGACCCCCGATTCAATTCTTAATTTAACATCAAATCCCAAATTTCTCCATGAACTCTCAATTTTCTTAGCCACATCCTCTAAATTGGGGGTGGCAGTGAGTATTAACTCCCCTTTTAGTTTATCTTCAGAAACAGCAGATTTAGCCCTTCCTAAAGCTAATTTTGCTTCTTCTATATTTGATAGATATCTTTTGGTATCTTTATTATAAGCCCAGGAACTCAAAGCATAAGGATTGTTAGCAATTTCCTCACCTGCTATTTTAGGGGAAGCAAAACTTAAAGCCTGCCTAACAGATCTATTTGAGACAAGTGAATCTTTTAAAGAATATAAAATAACCACAACTTTGGAAAAATCTGTCTCCTGTTTAAACTTAACCTGAGGGTTATCTATCCCCAGGCTGGGATTGCCTGGGCCAATCAGCACTTGTATTTCCCCCATATTAAACCCTGTTTTAGCCACAGTTTCATTTGGATAAAACCTAATATATAAATTGGGCAGATTTTGATCATAAGAATTTAAAGTTAATTTAGTGATAAAAATTTTACTTTTTTCCACCTTTGCAATTTTATAGGGGCCTGTCCCTAAAAGAGTGCCTTTTTTAAATAAAGGCTTGGTTAAAAGGGAAGGAAAAGGTGAATATGGCTCTTTTAGCTTAAAATGGATGGTCCTATTATCTAAAACATTAAATTCTGCATTGGGGATAGCAATTTCTAAATCAGAAGCTAAAAGAGGGGTACCATCTACCCATGATAAATTTTCTCTTAATTTAAATTTGAATTCTGTAGCATCATTATTGACATCCCAGCTTTGGGCCAAACCTGGCCCCATTCTACCTTCAGAATCTGCCACCACTAATGCTGACGAGGTAAGCCTGGTGACATCTATAGGTATATCATATTCCTGATAGGTACCCACTAAACCCATTCTTAAATAATTTGTTTGAAAAAAAATCTTAAATTTATATTGAATCAGCAAAAGTAAACTGATAGCTAAAATAGCTAAAATTAACCACTTCTTATTTCTTTTTACATACTCCACAAAAATCAATAAAGCCAGTTTTAGGTTTTTAAAATTCATGCTAATTTAGAAGGCCAGCCCCACAAGAGCTAACAGAATAAAAAAGATAGACAAAGCAATGGTGGTATAAAAAAGCAGCTTTTCTGCTCCTCTTTTGGTTCTATAAAAAGATAGGTCTCCTCCAAATGAGGACCCAAGTCCTGAACCTTTCTGCTGCAGAATAATTACTATTACAAGCAATACTCCTACAATAATTTGAATAAATGAAATAACAGGTTTCATAATCAAGCATTATACCTTAGAAATTAAAAATTTAAAACATTTTAATCTGGCATTTTTCAATTTTATTTTTGATATTTGAATTAATTAACAAGCCACTGTAAAAAATGAGTAATTACTCCAATGATAAATGAGGCTGACACAGCCACTAAAAAGGCGCTTAAATCCAAAGAGGGAATAGAAAATCCATTATAGATAAAACCCTCAAACCTAAAAGGGACTAAATAAAATCCTGAAACCACAGTAGTTAAAGCATAAAGGGCCAACACATTAATCACCCAGGAAAAAAGGCCCAATGTTAATAAATTTAAGGGTAGAAAAAGTATTTTTAAAAGAGGGACTAATAGAAAATTTATGGCTGTAAAAGCAACTCCTCCAATAATCAAAGTTTGAAATCCGCCGCTGTATACCAAACCTGGGACAATTTGGGTGGCAGCCCAAAGCGAGACAAAGTTTATCAAAAAATACCTGAGCAGTCTTTTCATAACTTAAATTGTATCACGTAATTTTCTATGGTAAGTGATGGCAAACCTATGGGCTTCATCCCTTAATTTTTGGAGCAGTTTTAAAGATAAACTTCTTTTGGAAAGCTTTATAACCTCACCATCAGGTGGATACAACCACTCCTCACGTTTTGCCAACCCATACACAGGTATTTCTAAATTCTCAACTCTTAACTCATCACACACTATTCTTACCTGCCCCCTGCCTCCATCTACTATAATTAAGCCTGGAAAAGGCCACTCAGAGTGCTTTAAGCGGCGTTTTATCATCTCCTTGTGCATGCCCACATCATTTGGCCTGCCTGAGATCCTTATTTTAAATCTTCTATACTGAGATTTATCTATATCTCCATGAGTTAAAACCACCATAGAACCTGTGGCATTCTTACCAGAAATATTAGAGATATCATAACCTTCTATTCTTTCTGGTAATTTTTTTAAATTAAGATCTTGCTGCAGCTTCTCTAGCGCAATTTGCCTTTCATCCTGAAGGAAATTAGGATTTTCTAAAAACTTCTCAACCCTATTAGTTTGCAGTATGTACAAAATGCCTTCAATTACTTTTTTAATTCTTGCTGCCTCTTCAAAATCTTGCTTAGCTGAAGTTTTTTTCATTTCTTCTGTTAACTCACTAACTAATTCTTCCTTTTTACCATCTAAAAACTTAGAGAATCTTTTAATTATTTGGTTATAATCTTCTTTAGAAATTACTCCTACACAAGCTCCAGGGCATAATCCAATGTGATAGTAAAAACATGCTCTACCATGTCCTCCAGCACACCAGGGAAATATTCTTCTTAACTGCTTTAAGGTATCCCTGACTGTTCTGCTGGATGGAAAAGGTCCCCAGTATTTTTTCATTTTCTTCAGATCCATTCTTCTTAGAGTGATTACTTTGGGAAAATCCTCATGGGTAAGCCCAATATAAAGATAATCTTTACCATCTAACAATCTGACATTAAAACGGGGTAAATATTTTTTAATTAAATTGGCCTCTAAAATTAAGGCTTCTAGTTCTGACTCCACAATAACTATCTCTATATCTGCAATTTCATCTACCAATGCAGCAATTCTTACGTTTACACCCTTGGGGCTCGCTTCGCGAAGCGAGTGTGAACCTAAGAAATATGAAGATACCCTGGAGTATAAATCTATGGCTTTACCAACATAAATCACTTTTCCCAAACTATCTTTAAACTGATAAACCCCAGGCTTATGAGGTATTTGTTTATCCAAAAATTGCGGAATCATGAGTTTGAATTATTTTTTCTTCAGTTTTAAGCTAAACCTTTTTCTATAAATCAACCCTCCTAAAACAGCTAAATAAATTGCTAAAATCATCAGTAAAAATCCTCCTATCATTAAAGGAACTGTCCGAAAAAAGATTAAAGGCTTAACTTCTACTTCCCTGGTATATTTTTGCCCAGCCAAATTAATTACTATTTGATCTTTGTATAAATCAAATAAAGATTTCGTTCTCACATCTACTTCAAAGCTAGCTGCCCCAAAGGCAGGGATTGGTCCCAAATCTTGTTGGCTGCCATTTAGCAGAGTTAATTTGTCTGTAGTTATAGAAAACTTGGGGGTTTGATATAAGGAGTTGCCTACATTAGAAATTTTAACTTTAATCCTACCAGGCAAGCCAGCAATAATTGGGTCGGCTGCCTCAATCACCACATTCAGCTGGGGCTTGCCCAAAAAATCCAGATCAGAAAGTGTGACCTTAACATCATTAGAATCCTGGTCTTCATATTTATATGAGCCGGCTGCTACAGGTTGGGTGGAAGATAAGCCCTTAATAGCAAAAACAAAATGATTTAAATCCAGTTTATTAAAATAATCTACTCCACCTGTGGTATTTTCCCAAGTTGGATCTACCATTACCCAACCTAGCTTCTCATCAAAGTATTCTGGCCAGGCATGAAGCACATCTTTTGCAAGAGTTAGGGGACGCAAGGACGGGTTAGCAGTATAAGCATACCCATCAAGCTCTCTGGCTGGTATTCCGGAGCTTCGCGCTAAAGCTATAAAAAGGTCTGTAAATTCCATACAAACTGCCTGGTCAGGATTACTTATGGCAGTGACTGCACCCAGCCTTTCTATATCATCATTAATTCTGGAAGGGTTATATTTTAGCGAATTGACCACATAAGCATAAATCAGCTTCACTTTTTGGCTAGCTGTTAGATTCTGCTCACCTAATATTTCTTTCATCAGACCTTCTATTTGAGGATGGCCTTTCTCCCAATATTTTAGGGAGGAAGTATATTTTTGCCTTAATTCATTTGATAATTTTGGGTTTTTTACCTTAGATGAGCTATATAATTTAGCAGAACCCAAAGCTGTAACATCTAATTTTTGGCCCCGTGTTAATCTAAACCAGGCCAGGTAATTGCCATCTTCATCAACAGTCACATTAATGGGTAGGGGATTAATCCGCTGATATATTATATCTTGATAAGCAGTATCCGGAGGCAGCGCAATATTAGTTAAAACCGGCACTAAATTTTTATTTTCCAGATGATAGGTTAAATCAAAATCAAAAATTTGCACATTGCCAAAGTTAGCTGAAACTCCAGCAGTTTCCAGTTGGGATTTATCAAAAGTTAAAAAAAGTTTTCCTGAAGAAACTGTCTGGCTTTTAGGTGTAGGGCTAATTAAGGTGGGTTCTCCAAAGATAATAGGAACAGAGATGGTTAAATTATAACTTTCTAAATTAGAACTAGAGGTTACTTTGGGAGCTCTAACTTCCCAGACCTTGCCAATTTTCTCTGCAAAATCTCTTGATTTAAACTGCAGGTTCCATTGCAAACTTTTTCCCAGTCCCGCTATTTGCTGGTTAAAATTAACTGACAAAGAAGTGGAGGTATCTTTTTTCTCTGATTTAACATCCAGAGCTCCACCTCCATCAAAAGCCTTAATGTCAAAAAGATCTGTGGCACCAATTGTTAATTTAAATTGATTGGCATAATACTCAGAGGTTAAATTTCTTAAAGCCACCTTCTCTGTAATGGTGGCTACTCCAGTTGTATCTATGTCATAAACCACATCATAGGATGTAGCAAACTCCTCTGCAGCAAAAGCCACTTTTGTCATCCCGATATTCATCGGGATCCATAAAATAACCCACAAGAGAAAAGTTATAAATACTCTTCGAAACGTTAGTTGAGAAGTTACCATATTGACTTCCCAATATTGTAACAAATGGGATTTACTTAAGCTAATTCAATACATTTATGCTACGACCGTATGATAAATGAATGATCCCTGAACGGCCACCTCCGTGGTGGATTGTATTGATACCTGCGGATTGACGCACGCAAGGTGAGACCTTATGTGGTTAGGAAGCATCTATATAATTTTTGCCAGATATTGGCCAGTGTAGGAGGATTTTATTTTGGCAACCTCTTTTGGGGTACCTTCGGCAATAATTTTTCCACCTTTATCTCCGCCTTCCGGACCCAAATCTATCACCCAATCCACATTTTTAATCACATCCAAATTGTGCTCAATTATGATAACAGTATTGCCAAAATTAACTAATTTTTTTAAAATAACCAACAACCTTTCTATATCTGCAAAGTGCAAGCCTGTTGTAGGTTCATCTAATATAAAAACCGTTTTGCCGGTTTGTCTTTTGGAAAGCTCTGATGAAAGTTTGATTCTTTGTGCCTCACCACCAGAAAGAGTAGGAGCGCTCTGGCCAAGCCTGATATAACCTAAACCAACGTCATTTAGAACCTGCAGCTTACTTTTAATATTAGGGATATTTTCAAAGAATTTCAGCGCTTCCTCAACACTCATGCTCAACACCTCAGATATATTCTTATCCTTAAAGTGAATCTCCAGGGCTTCCCTGTTATATCTATGGCCACTACAAGATTCGCAAGTAACATACACATCCGGCAAAAACTGCATCTCAATTTTAAGCTGCCCCTCACCCTCACAAACCTCACACCTGCCTCCTTTAACATTAAAAGAAAATCTGCCAGGTCCATAGCCTCTTATCTTTGCTTCCGGGGACTCGGCAAACAACTCCCTGATAAAGCTAAAAGCACTGGTGTATGTGGCTGGGTTAGACCTGGGAGTCCTGCCAATCGGGGACTGATCCACCAAAACTACCTTATCTATATTCTGTAGCCCTTCTAAATCTTTATACTTACCTGGCCTTTCCTTAGATTTATAAACATACTGAGCTAGCGCTTTATATAAAATATCATGAATTAAAGTAGACTTACCTGAGCCGGAAACCCCTGTTATAGCCACAAATTGGCCCAGTGGAAAACTAACATCGATATTTTTCAAGTTGTGTTCACTAGCACCTATTAGTTTTAAATACCCTATATCTAACGGTTCTCTTAGTAAATCCTTATTCAGTTTAACAGTTTTTTTCCCTGATAAATATTGGCCTGTTAGCGAGTTCGGATTTTTTTTAATTCCGTCTGGTGTACCAATAGCTACAATATGTCCACCATGTTCACCTGCCCCAGGGCCTATTTCTATCATCAAATCTGAGGCCTCCATAGTCTCACTGTCATGCTCGTTAACAATCACGGTATTTCCTAAATCCCTTAACTTTTTCAATGTCTCTATCAACCTGGAATTATCACGCTGGTGCAACCCGATTGATGGCTCATCCAATACATATAAGACCCCTGATAAACCTGAGCCAATTTGTGAAGCCAGCCTGATTCTTTGTGATTCCCCGCCTGCCAATGTCATAGCTGCCCTATCCAATGTTAAATAATCCAAACCTACATCAATCAAAAACTGCAGTCTGGAAATAATCTCTTTTAAAATAGGTGTAGCAATCTGCTTTTCACGGTCTGAGAATGCTACATTTTTAATCCACTCCAATGACTGAATAATAGACTGGCCTGTTGCTTCTGCAATATTTGATTCGTCTATAGTGATAGATAAAGCCTCCTGTTTCAGCCTTGCTCCTTTGCATTTAGGGCAGATTTCTTTAAACATATATTTTTCAATTTCACTCTTTACAAAATCGGATTCCGAAGTTTCATATCTTTCTTTCAAATTAGCCACCAGTCCGGTAAATTTTG
Organism: uncultured Gammaproteobacteria bacterium; assembly: GCA_964649615.1. Lineage (GTDB taxonomy): Bacteria > Patescibacteriota > Microgenomatia > Daviesbacterales > UBA10151 > CAZYPW01. The sequence continues at coordinate 35,614 of CAZYPW010000011.1, forward strand.
AATAAAAATGAGTCCACCTTCCCTGCCTGTTTCTTCCTTCAACTTTAAATTCCTGGTCTCCTGCTCCATGTAATAATATGCTTCTAGCTTCAGAGGACAACTGCCCTAGCCTGATACCCATATCAAAACCATATTCGCGTCCTACAGCTTCTATTAGACGCGTAAACCACGTTTCAGATGTGGCTAACTTATTCCAGGGCAGGATTCCACCTTCATCTATAGAAAGGATTGGGTTTAAAACTATATTTTCATCAATCTCTAACAAAGAACCTAGCCCAGAACAGGTGGGACAAGCTCCATGAGGAGAATTAAAAGATAAGAGCCTAGGCTCAATTTCTGACAGCGCTATATTATCCACCGTACAAGCAAATCTTTCAGAATATAAATGATCTTCCATTTTTTTAGGATTTTGAGGAAATTCCAAAGAAGCATCTTTAACCTCTGAAACTATCACAGAACCCTCACCCATTTTGAGCGCTGTTTCAATACTTTGTGACAATCTTGAGTAAATATTGTTCTCTTGAACACTTTTTATGCCCAAAACTAAACGATCTAGCATGATATCAATCGTATGCTTGTTAGTCTTAATCAAAACCAGATCTTCAGTTAAATCTCTAACATGCCCATCTACTCTAACCTTAGAAAACCCCTTTTTTCTAAAATCTTCAAATAAACTTGAATATTCCCCTTTTCTATCTTTAACAACCGGAGCCAGGATCATAATTCTCCTGCCTTTTTTACTTATTACTTGTACCTTGTCACTTGTCACTTGCTCCACAATCTGTTCCACCGACATCTTACTAATTTCTCTTTTACAAACAGGACAGTGAGGATGGCCTACTCTGGCAAAAAGCAGCCTTAAGTAATCATAAATTTCAGTAGTGGTGCCAACTGTGGATCTGGGATTGTGAGAAACTCCTTTCTGGTCAATAGAGATAGCAGGGGAAAGCCCTTCGATTAAATCAACATCCGGTTTATCCATTACCCCTAAAAACTGTCTGGCATAAGCAGAGAGAGATTCTACATACCTTCTCTGCCCTTCAGCATAAAGGGTATCAAAAGCCAGGGAAGATTTTCCTGAACCGGAAATCCCAGTTAAAACCACCAATTTGTTTTTTGGAATCTCCAAATCAATATTCTTAAGATTGTGCTCTCTAGCACCTTTAATAGTAATTTTGTCAATTGGCATGCGAATTTTTCCCGAAAAATAAACCGTGGGCCTATTTTTCTTCAAAAAATAGAGGTCTATTTTAAACTATTTTTCAAGATTTTAAAAGGGTTAACTCTGAGCTAGTGCAAGCCTTTGTTGAGCCTCTGTTCTTAAATTATCTACTTCTCTCCATTGACCACCAAAGGCCTCTTTTAATGGCCGCCTTAATTTTCGAAACACTTGTGGTGTAAGATTACCATCTTTTGTAGCCTCTTCTAAGAGTCTATAATAAAGTTGAAACCTACCTTCAAAAGAACCAGCTGTACCATCGTGCCCTATTTGATATTTAGCTGTCTCCACATTAGTAGCCTGTAGCCCTCCCATCATTTCAATTCCCATATTAATATTCTACTCCAACCTCTACTTTTTGCAAGTTAGATACTTAACTCTTTTATCTGATCCCTGATTCTAGCTGCAGTTTCAAAGTCAAGTATTTCTGCTGCTTGGCGCATTTGCTCTTCCAAATTCCCTATCATTTTTTTCCTTTCTTTCACAGGAATATCTTCCACAGTTAAATCTTTTTTACCCAATTGCTCCTCTAATTCCTCCACCTTTTCAATTAAACGCTCTCTCAAAGCCTTTTCAATACTTTTTGGAGTTATATTATGCTTTTTATTATACTTAACCTGATATTTTCTTCTTCTATCCACTTCATCAATTGCTGCCTTCATTGATTTAGTAATTACATCCGCATACATAATCACCTCTCCCCCGATATTTCTGGCAGCCCTGCCCATTGTCTGAACAAGTGATGTTCTGGAACGTAAAAATCCTTCTTTATCCGCATCCAAAATAATTACCAAAGTTACCTCCGGCAAATCCAACCCTTCCCGCAGCAAATTTATTCCTACAATCACATCATATTCCCCAAGCCGCAGGGAATTTAAAATATCCCCTCTTTCCAAAGTTTTAATATCAGAGTGCAGATAATTAACTTTTATTCCTTTATCTTTTAGATAATCACTCAAATCCTCTGCCATTCTTTTGGTTAAAGTAGTAATTAAAACTCTTTCATGGCTCTTGACTCTTGACTCTACTTCCTTAATTAAATCCTCAATCTGGCCTTTTGTAGGCCGCACAGAAACTGTCGGATCTACAATCCCTGTTGGCCTGATTAATTGCTCGACAATTCCACTCACCTCAGAGGAGTCAAAGCCACTTCCGAGGTGGGACGAAGTCACTCCTCGGAGGTGAGATCCTCCAGCCAAAGATAACTCATATTCATCTGGAGTTGCTGAGACATAAATAGCTTGATTAATTTTCCGCTGGAATTCTTCATATTTTAAGGGACGGTTATCCAAGGCTGATGGCAACCTGAATCCAAACTCCACCAAAGTCTCTTTTCTGGACCTATCCCCATTATACATTCCCCTAATCTGTGGCAAAGTTATATGTGACTCATCAATAATCAGCAGAAAATCTCTATCAAAATATTCCATTAAAGTATACGGAGGTGTCCCTGGTTCTCTTCCTTCAAAATATCTGGAATAATTTTCTATGCCATTACAAAATCCAAATTGCCTGATCATTTCCAAATCGTAATTCGTTCTCTGCTCCAATCTTTGAGCCTCTACTAATTTATTTTGTTTTCTTAAATCTTTAATCCTTAATCTTAAATCCTCTTCTATCTCTGCAATTGCAGGCAGCATCCTTGCCTCAGGAGTAATATAATGCTTGGCTGGAAATAAAGTTAAGGTTTGTGGAGTTGGGGTAGCTGCTCCTGTCAACGGATCTAAATGTGAAATCTTTTCTATTTTATCACCTAAAAAATTAACCCTGATGGCAGACTCAGAGTACCCGGGATAAATATCCAGCGTGTCTCCTTTGACACGGTAAGTTGATCTTTTAAAGTCAATATCATTTCGGACGTAAAACATCTTTGTCAGTATTTTTTTTATCTGCTCAAAGCCTAACTTCACTCCCTCTTTAAGCTCCAGAATTGCCCCTCCATATTCCACCGGAGATCCTAGGTTGTAAATTGCCGAAACAGAAGCCACTACTATTACATCTTTTCTAGTCATTAAAGAAGTGGTGGTGGAAAGCCTTAATTTTTCAATTTCCTCATTAATAGTGGCATCTTTCTCAATATAAGTATCAGATTGGGGTACATAAGCCTCAGGCTGATAATAATCATAATAAGAAACAAAATATTCCACAGCATTGTTAGGGAAAACTGATCTAAATTCCTGGGCTAATTGCCCGGCTAGAGTTTTATTATGGGAGATGATTAAAGTGGGGCGCTGAACAGCCTGGATCACATTAGCCATGGTAAAAGTTTTTCCAGAACCAGTTACACCAAGTAAAACCTGATGTTCATCACCTTTATTTAACCCCTTAACTAACTTCTCAATTGCTTGGGGCTGATCACCCGTAGGTTTAAAATCTGAAATAATTTTGAATTTTCCCATAACAGTTAATTATACTACGAAGAAAATCCGAGGGATACTGTATAGGCAGGCCACATAGGTAACACTTTGTTAAAGAAGATTTTGTCAGCATA
>CAZYPW010000012.1:0-36439 GCA_964649615.1 uncultured Gammaproteobacteria bacterium
TAATCCATTAGACTCTTTCATTGAGTCTAATATGTATCGGAACTTATGCAGATTTGAGCGCCCCGAGCAATATTCTCTAAAGATGTGGCATAAGATATTCTGATATGGCTATTTTTTTGAGAAAATACATTGCCAGGAACTAATAAAACATTCTGAGAGATTGCCCATTTGGTGAATTTCTCTCCATTTCCAACCTCTACCATAATATAAAAAGCTCCTTGTGGCTTTACAATCTTAAATTTTTTAGACAATAAATTATATATCAGATTCCTTTTTTCCTGATATTGCTGTCTTTGTTTCGCTATACCATCAAATGCCTCCAATGCCCCATATTGGACTAAAGATGGAGCACAGACAAAAATATATTGTTGTAACTCAGTCATTTTTTGAATAATTTCTTTAGGCCCAGTTGCCCAACCCAATCTCCATCCAGGCATTCCACCACTCTTAGATAAACCTCCAATAGTTATAGTATTTTCAAAAATAGATCCTATGCTAAAATGATTCATTCCATCATAAATAAATTTTTCATAAATCTCGTCTGAAATAATTATTAAATTATTTTTTTGGGCAATCTTTGCAATTTCTTCTAAATTCTTTTTTGAATAAACTGCACCTGTTGGATTATTAGGGGAGTTTAAAATAATAATTTTAGTTTTATTATTAATAAGTTTCTCTAAGTTTCCAGGATCTATTTGAAAGGAGGCATAAGTATCTAAAAATACGGGTTTGCCTCCTAAAAATTTAACAAGTTCAGGATATTCTACAAAATAAGGGTCAGGAATAATTACCTCATCTTTAGTATCAATTAAACAAGATAATGATAAAAATAGGCTAGCTGAAGTACCAGCTGTAATTAAAATTTCATCAGCATTTTTTTTAATATTATTTTCTTTTTTAAATTTTTCAGAAACTTTTTTCCTCAATGGTAAAATTCCTTGAGTTGGAGTATATTGGCTGAAATTTTTATTAATTGCTTCTATAACTTTAGCTTTTACTTTATTTGTTACTCCGAAATCTGGTTGGCCAATGGAAAAATTAATGGGGTTTTTTAAAGTGGTAGCCATATCAAAGATTTTTCTAATACCACTAGCCTCAAATTGTTGTGCTCTTTTGGAAAAAATCATTTTTGTATCCTTTTTGATTCTTTAATTATTAGTTTCCAAATTTTTTTATATACTCCTATTTTTTTATCCATTATTTCTTTTTCCCTTAAGCTATCTTTTATCAAAAGGCCTTTTTCTTTTTTATATTTTCCAATTTCTTTTGCTAAATAAAACCTCTTTTTTAAAAGATCCAAAATTTTTTGGTCAACTTTATCTATTTGATTTCTTAAGCTACTGATATTTTTCATGTCTTGTTAATATTTTGTCTTAAAAAATGATCCATAATTACTAAGGCTGCCATAGCATCCACAATTGGGACTGCACGAGGAAGTACACAGGGATCATGCCTGCCTGCAGCAGAAAGGGTAACTGCTTCTTTTTTTCTATTTACTGTTTGTTGCTCCTTTTTGATAGTAGAAACTGGTTTAAATGCCACTCTAAAATAAATAGTCTCACCATTAGAAATTCCACCCACCACTCCACCAGCATAATTAGTTTTGGTTTTTACTTTTCCATCCCCTATAGTGAAAGCATCATTATGTTGGCTGCCCTTTAACTTACTTCCTTCAAAACCAGAACCAATTTCAAATCCTTTAACTGCATTAATAGAAAGCATTGCCTTTCCTAAATCAGCATTTAACTTATCAAAGACTGGTTCTCCTAAACCTGCAGGTACATTTTTAATTACTCCTCTAATTACTCCACCAATTGAGTCGCCGTCATTTTTTACCTCCTCTATTAATTTGATCATCTCTTGTGCTTTTTCTTGATCAGGACAGCGGATAATATTAGATTCAATATCCTTGAAAGTAACTTTTTCAAAATCAACATTTGCTTTTAAGTCTCCCACTTGTTCAACGAAAGATAAAATCTGGATATTACTTTTTTGTTTAAGATATTTTTTGGCCAATACCCCAGCAGCTACTCTAGCTAAGGTTTCTCTGGCAGAGGCTCTACCAGATCCTCTCCAATCTCTAAATCCATACTTTGCCTCATAGGTAAAATCTGCATGGGAGGGCCTGTATAGATCTTTTAACTGCAAATAATCATCTGATTCAAATTCCTGATTATAGGCAATCATCAAAATAGGGGTGCCAGTGGTTTTTCCTTGGAATATGCCAGACAAAAGCTTTATTTTATCTGCTTCTTTTCTGGGAGTAGTAATTTTACTTTGCCCTGGTTTTCTTCTATCTAACTCCACCTGCACTTCTTCTTGGGAAATTTCTATTCCTGGAGGGCAACCATCAACCACTACTCCTACTGCCCCTCCATGAGACTCTCCAAAAGTAGTTATTCTAAATATTTGCCCAAAACTATTTCCTGCCATCTAGACCTTTCAAAATTTCTCCTACTATTTGATCAACAGTTTTATTATCAGTTTTTATTGCCATATCTGAATAACTTTTATATAAAGGTAATCTTTTATCAAAAAGCCTTTTAGCAAAGCTAACTTCTTGAAATAAAGGCGGTTTAACTTTTTTTAAAGCAACTCTCTCTTTAATTTTATCAAAACTAGCCTCTAAATAGAAAATAGTAGAATTTTTGATTAAATAGTTCATAGTAGTTTTACTGGTAACAACCCCTCCTCCAGTAGAAATAACAACGTTATTTCTACTGCCTACCTCTTTTGCCACTTTTAATTCAATTGCTCTAAAATCTTTTTCGCCATCTTTTTCAAAGATTTTATTAATAGATTTTCTTTTTGATTTCTTTATAGCTTGTTTATCCATATCAATTATTTTTAATTTAAGTTTATCTGCCAAAGCAGCAGCAACTGTAGTTTTTCCTGATCCCATAAAACCAATTAAAATTATTTTCATATTAAAGCCTTTCTCATCTGTGCTGCAGGAGCTTTCATTTTAGTAAAAAGCTCGAATTGGGCTATACCTTGATAAAGCAGCATTTCTATTCCAGAAATAGTTTGCGCTCTCTGTTGTTTGGCAAGATTTATTAGTTTAGTTTCTGAAAAATCTTTAGAATAAACAGCATCAAAAATTATTTGATTTGATTTGATTAGTTTTTGATCAATTAGGGGAGTGTCTGATGGATTAAGCCCTATTTTAGTTGCATTAATTATAATATCAAATTCTGAAATCTTATTAAGATTAGCAAGTGAACCAAATTTACAATTAAATTCATTAGCTAATAATTTAGCTTTTTTAAGATCTCTATTAAAAATAGTAACCTTTGTTCCCTGAGAGGAAAGAGCATAAACTGCTGCTCGGGCAGCACCACCAGCCCCAATAATTGCAACACTTTTACCATTAATTTTTGTCCTTTGCATTAAAGGTTTGAGAATTCCCAAGTAATCAGTATTATATCCTTTAAGCTTTTTTCCAGTTTTTACAATAGTATTAACAGCACCAATTTTTTTTGCACTAACATCTATTTGATCAAGATATTTTAAAACATCAACTTTATGGGGAATACTAACACTTGCTCCTGCAAAATTAGAGTCTATCCTAATTTCTTCAATAAACTTTTTTAAATCCTGCGATTTAACTAATTTTCGTACAAATAAGAAATCTTTTTCAATACCTAAAGCTCTATATCCTGCTTCATGCATTTGGGGCGATAGGGAATGTTCTACCGGATCAGCAATAAAATAACAGGTTTTAATATTTTTTAAAATTTGTTCTAACTGCTCTTTAGTGAATTGGCCAGATGCACTGTTCTGCTGTTGAGATAGGGGAGTAAAATTTATCTCGTTTCCCAGTAGGGCACCCGCTATCCGGGTAAAATTTCCTTTTGCCCCCATCCCTAAAATAATCCATTTTTGATTACCGCTTTTTAATTTAGTTAATAGATCTATTAAGCGTAAGGCATTGTCGTCTTGATTACAGAAAGTAGATATTTTATAAATCTGCGCCTTATGTTTAACCATATTTTGAATAATTTGTGTCAGATCCTGATCGGAAGGAGTTTTTTGATAATTGTGATAAGAAACAATTAAATTAATTTTTTTAGAATTTTTTCTCAAATACTCCAATTCTTTTTTCTGAGAAAAAATGTCCAAGTCTACTAAACAATTAGAACCTGCCAAAAAATTGATAATTTGTAATCTTTTTTGAAAATCCATTTTGGGTTTTTCTAAGCATTGTCTTCTAAAAAGAAAAATCAGTTTTTCTCCAGATTCTTTCTTTAAGCTTCTAATGAAATCCAAATCTAGATCTTGGATATAATCCAGCCAGATTTCAAAGTAATCATAAGATTTTTTATTCCTGGAAATAATTTCCATTACTTCTTTAGAATGAGATTTAATAATAGGTAAACAATATTTAATCTCCGAAAGGGAGAATTTATTCATTTTTATATGCTTTGTACCTTTGTAATCTTACCTAAATTTTTCCAAAAATCTGGAAAAGTTTTGGAAACAACTTCTGCATCTTTGATAATCATGTTAGGAAGTTTAGTCCCAGCCACAGCAAAAGACATAGCCATTCTGTGATCATTGTAAGTATTAATTGCTGCTGCCTTTGAGTTGCCACCATAGATTATTAATTTACTTTTAGTAGCTTTGGTTTTAATCCCCATTTTTGATAGCTCAGTTTGTAAGGCTTTAACTCTTTCGGTCTCTTTTATTCTTAAGGAGGCCACTCCATCAATAGTTGTTTCTCCTTTTGCAAAGCTTGCTAGAACTGCTAAAGTTTGGACTGAATCAGGAAAATCTGCCATGTTCACATTAACTGGCTTTACCCCCTGCCCAATAACAGTAATTTGATTATCTTCTCTTATTATTTTATTGCCCATTTTTTCTAAGGCATTTAAAAACCTAATATCTGCTTGTTTAGATTTAGGATTTAAATTCTTAACTGTAATTTTAGATTTAGTTAAAGTGGCTATAGCAAAAAAATATCCCGCAGAAGAGTAATCTCCTTCCACTAAATAATTCTTAGCTGTATATTTCTGATTGCTTTTTATAATATATTTTTTATACTTTTGATTAAATACGTTAACTTTAAACTTTTCTAGAGTATCTATGGTCATATCAACATAAGGCTTAGAAATTTGTTTACCTAAAACCTGAATAGTTACTTTTCCAACTAGGGGCGCAATCATTAAAAGAGCAGAAAAATATTGGCTGCTAATCTGCCCTTTAAGTTTAACTATTCTCGGGTTTAGGTGAGATGACTTAACAAGTAGAGGAGGGAATCCTTCTTTTTCTAAATACTCAATCTCAGCACCAAGTTGCCTTAATCCCTCTACTAATTCTTTAATTGGTCTTTTGTTTAATCCTTCCTTCCCATATATTTTTTTAGTACCAGGAATAATACAAGAAAGAGCTAAAATAAATCTGATAGTTGTTCCTGATAGTTGAGCATTTAAGTCATATCTTCTCTCCTTAATTTGACTAATATCACCAGCAACAGTAATTTGATTTTTGGAAACAGTCAGTTTTATCCCTAAAGTTTCTAGACAATTTATTAAAGCATTCGTATCATCACTAAATAGGGGATTTTTTATCGTTACCGTACCTTGGGTTAAGGCCGCAAGAATCAGAGCCCTGTTAGTATAACTTTTAGAGCCAGGAATTGAAATTGTGGCAGAAACTGGTTTTATAAGAGGATTAATCTTTAAATCCATAATTTTTTAAGGCAGAGATAACTATTTTGTCATCAACATTTTGGTGAATAACTGCCTTGCCAATTGTTTTAAGTAAGGTCCAATTTATTTTGCCATTTTCTATTTTTTTATCAGCCTTTATCTTTTCTAAAATTTGATTAACTTTGATATTCTGATAATTTGTTGGTAACCCAGCATTAATTAAACTATTCTTAATTACTGAAACTTCATTTTTACTTAAAAGCCCTACTAATTGAGAAATCTTTGTTTCAATAACCATGCCAATACTGATAGCCTCTCCATGCAAGAGTGGATACTTTGTTTTTAAGCTTAAAGCTTCAACTGCATGGCCAATTGTATGGCCAAAATTTAAAAGCTTTCTTTGATCCTTTTCTTTTTCATCTTGATTAACAATATGAGACTTAATTTTGATTGACCCTAAAACAATATTTACCAATTCTGGTTGAGTAAACTCTCCAGGCTTTTTGGAAGTAACAAATTCAAAATATTTTTTGTCAGCAATTAATCCATGTTTAATAATCTCTCCGAAACCCGCTATAAATTCTCTATTAGGTAAGGTGAATAAAAAATTAACATCACATAAGACTGCTATTGGTTGATCAAAGGTACCAATTAAATTTTTAACTTCTTTAAAATTAATCCCATTTTTTCCACCAACAGAAGAGTCTACCTGAGAAAGTAAAGTAGTAGGTATTTGTATAAATGGAATGCCTCTCATAAAGGTTGCTGCTGCAAATCCTGCAACATCACCAAGTACTCCACCACCCAGTATCATGATTAAGGATTTCCTATCACACTCTGCTGAAAAAAGTTTCTCCCAGATCTTTTCCACAGTTTCAATATTTTTTTCACTTTCACTAATATCGATTAATATTTTTTCTACATTAGGAATAACCTCCTTAATTTTTCCAAAGTGAAGATCACCAATAACAGAGGTTGTGATAACAAAAATCTTTGAGTATTCTTTAGCAACTACCATCTTTACTAACTGGTCCAGTATTTTAGTTCCGACTAAAACATCATATAGATTAAGTATTCTAATTTTGTCCATTAGGGCTCTCCTAAGATTTTAATTGATGGGCAGAGCTTTTTAAGAATATTTAAAGCCTGAACTAATCTTGGTTCATTAGCGCCACTTTCTACCTCCACCTCAAAATAATAATCCCACTGTTTATTCTTGCTTGGATGAGATTCTAGTTTGTTTAAATTAATATCAAAGTCAGCAAAAACTGTCAGGATATCTTTTAAGATGCCCACTCTATCTACTACTGCTAAAGATAATCTAGTTCTGGTTTTTTTGTTTGCAGATTTTGCTGGATTTACCCAAGATATATCTGAAGATTCTTTAAGGTGGATTATTTTATAGATAGCATTAACCTTATCTAATAATTCTTTAAATACTTTTGGTGTAATTTGCTGAGATGCATCAGATAAAGCTTTTTCAGGATGAGAATGTACTTCAACAACAATCCCATCTGCACCTGCAGCGATCCCTGCATAAGCAAGCTTTGGCACCATATCTGACCTGCCAGCTGTATGGGAAGGGTCAATAATCACAGGTATCTTATGGTCATATTTAGCAACTAATGCTGCATTTATGTCCAGGGTAAAACGCATAGAATCTGCGCCAGTCCTGACCCCTCTTTCACAAAGAATTACTTTACCCAAGCCAATATATTTTCCAGCTCCCATCCATTCTGAAATTGTAGAAATAAAACCCCGTTTTAAAATAACTGGCCTGTTATCTTTACCTAAGGCTTTCAGTAATTCGTAATTTTGCATATTTCTTGAACCAACCCATAAAATATCAACAACCCCCTTGGTTTGATTAATCTGATCCTTATCAGTAATTTCTGTAGCAATCAAAAATCCATATTTATCTTTGAGCTCTTTTAGATACGCTAAACCCTTCAAGCCGATTCCTTGAAAACTAGTTGGATCTGTTCTAGGTTTCCAAAGTTGACACCTTAGTACCTTAACCCCCATTTGATGAAGTTTTTTTGCAATATCTGTAATTTGTTCTTTTGATTCCACAGCACAAGGGCCTGCAATAATTAAAGGCTTTATTTTTAACAAATCTTTAGCTGTTATATTCATAATCTATATTTTATCTTAAACAGATCCTAAAATCTTAATTAATGGGCAGTACTGTTTTAAAATGTTTAAGGCATCAATTAAAGATTGATCATTAATTTTTTTCTCAACTTCAATAAAAAAATGATAATCCCACATTTTTTCTCTTGAGGGCCTAGATTCTATTTTTGCTAAATTAATATTAAATTGGGCAAAGATATTTAAAATATCTCTTAAAATGCCTACTCTATTAAATATTGTTAGAAATAGTAAGGTTTTATCAGAATTACCTAAATTTTGCTGTAGTTTAGAAATTAAATAAAACTTAGTTACATTCTCCCATCTTTCTTCAATGTTTTTAGCCAGTATATTTAAAGAATAAACTTTAGCAGCCAAAGATGAACCAATAATAGCTGTTTTTTCTTTTAATCCATCTTGAATACCAAATAAGGTACTAGATGCAGGTATAAGTTTTGCATTAGGCAAATGTTTTTGTAGCCAATGGCGGGCTTGAGCCAAGGCTTGAGGGTGCGAGCTAATCTGTTCAATTTTTTCTAGATGTTTTTCTTTTGAGAGTAAACTTTGATGTACAGATAATTCTATCGATAAATTGGCATAGAGATTAAAATCTATTAAATAATCAAAAGTCTCCCTGACTATTCCTTCAGTTGAATTTTCTGCAGGCACTAATCCAAACTCAGCTCTACCAATGCTAACTGCTTGAAAAATATCATGGATATTTATGCAAGGGATTGTTTGTGCTTTAGTAGTTAAATTTGTTAGTGCTTGATGGGAAAATGTGCCAGCTGGCCCTAAAAAGGCAATTTTTGTATTATAATCAAAATGAGGATGATTTTGATTAGTTTCAGATTTGGTTAAAATCCTTACCTTTTTTGGCTGCAATCTAGAATGAATTTTTTCAATCTCCTCCTGCAGTTTTTCTTTTTGGTTTTTTTCAATTAGCTCTATCAATTTTTTTTGATACTGTAAAAATTGATTTAAAACTTTGATTGAATAAGGGTTAGATAATTGAATCTCTGTTAAGAGATCACTCTTTTGGGCAGCTACTCTATTTAAAAGTGAAAGTTGGGTTAAAAATACAGGGGTAGATAAGCTGCCAGCAAGGTCAATTTTATTATCCAAACTTACCTTAGCCAGTGCCAGATTAACAAAATGAGTTAAGGATTGAATATGAGCCATTTGTAAATCATGCTCTTTGGGCTTCATATTTATGATATGAGCGCCTGACTCTACAAAGTATTGGTAAAGAGTTTTTATTAAAGGACTGGGTTTAATAGTATGGAAAACTATCTGTTGATTTTGTAAGGTAGCAACATTTGGGCCAAATAAAAAATGGACATTAGCAGAGGGTTTTTTAGTTTCATTAAGAGCTGATGAAGCATTTAACATAACAGATGACATATCAATTAAAGAGGCACTTTTTTTAATTTGAGCATTAATATTTTTAATTATTAAATTAGCAGCAGATATAGGTACTGAAATAAATATTAAATCAGCCTCTTTAATATTATTTTCATCACCCTTTCTTCCGCTAATTGTTACACTTAGCCCGAGACTTATTAGAAAATTAGCAAGCCAACTTCCCATCTGGCCTGTTCCACCTATGATATGTATTTTAGCTTTTTCAAGATTCATTTTTTTTAATGATCTCCTTTACCTTTTTGATAATTGCTTCTGAGGAGATATCTTGATGTTTTAAGAGTTCATCTGGTTTACCACTGGTGGGAAGTTTTTTAACAGCTAAAGAATAAAACTTTCCTTCCATTTCTGCTAAGGCAGAAGATACAGCTTCCCCCAAACCTCCTTCTAAATGATGATCCTCAACTGTGAGAATGGCTTTTGTTTCCACAATTGCTTTCTGGATAGTCCTTTTATCAAGAGGTTTTATACTGTAAAGATCAACAATTCTGACAATAATTTTTTCAGTCTTTAAAACTTCATATGCTTTCAAAGCTTCATGTAGAGTAATACCAGCAGCCACAATTGTGATTTTATCTTGTTTGCTTTGTTTAACAGTTTTGCTTCCACCAATAGGGAACTGGCCATTATTTTGATAAATTATGGGAGTGTCTTTTCTGGTAGTTCTAAGATAAACAATGCCTTTAAATTTGATTGCTTCTTCAATTAATTTCTCGCAAGAAATTGCATCTGATGGATACAACACTACACTGCCATGAATGGTTCTAAACATAGCGATATCCTCCAAAGCCATTTGAGAAGGCCCATCTTCACCAATTGAGATACCGCAGTGAGAACCAATAAGTTTAATATTTGTATTGGCATATTGAGCCATTCGTATTTGATCAAAAGCTCTACTAAAAAAAGCTCCAAAGGTAGAGGCAAAAGGAATATGGCCTCTGTTTGCAAGACCTAGTGCTGCTCCCACCATATTTTGCTCAGCAATAAACATTTCAAAAAAATGGCCTGGATACATTTTTTGTAAATCCTGGGCATAAGTAGAATTAGATACTTCTGCATCTAAAGCTACCATTGAAGGATATTTTGGATAAAGCCTCACTAAAGCATTACCATAGGCTTTACGGGTAGAAACTTTATCCTCAACTTTATAATTTAGAGTATTTATTGGTTTTGATAAAATCTTTTTGGGTTTTATTTTTTTTGGCTTGTTTAATTTACCAATTATTTTTTTATTAACAGGCCCTAACTCTTTTAAGGCTTCATTTAATTGATCAGGCTTTAAGGCAATACCATGCCAGCCATCTTTGTCTTCTGTCAGTTTAACTCCTTTACCCTTTTTTGTTTTTGCTAAAATCATGATAGGCTTTCCTACCACTTTAGAGGCTTTTTGGAAAGCTTTGATAATTTGATTAAGATTATGGCCATCTATGGAAATTACTTCCCAACCAAATGCAGAAATTCTTTTTTCATGTTCTTTAACTTTGTGGCCATACATCGTTTCCCCTCGTTGTCCTAACCGATTAATATCTAAAATGGCAATTAAATTATCTAATTTATAATGATTAGCAATTTCTATAGCTTCCCAAACTGATCCTTCTGCCATTTCACTGTCTCCCAGCAGGACATAAGTTTTAAGGGGTAGTTTGTCTAAATATTTAGCAGATAAAGCTATACCTACTCCTACTGATAAGCCTTGTCCCAAGCTGCCTGTAGGAACTTCTGTGTATGGGAAATTCATGCCAGGATGTCCCTCCAAGCGGCTGCCAAATTTTCGTAAAGTTAGAAGTTCTTCTTCCGAAATTCCACTAGCTACTGTATACAAAGCATAAAAAAGAGGGGAAGCATGGCCTTTGGAAAAGATTAATCTGTCATTGTTAACATACTTTGGATTAGCTAAATCATATTTGTAAAATCCTGCAAAAAAAAGTGCAGCTGTTAATTCAACCGCAGAAAGGGAAGATGTTAGATGGCCTGAGCCTGCTTGAGTAGTAGAAATTAAAATATAGTAACGTATTAATTTTGCTAAATCTTCTAATTTTTGTATTTTTGTTTTCATAGGTTTAAAAAAACCTCCCCTAGAAGGGAGGTTGCTTGCCTAAATTTTAGGCATTAACAATCTCCCTGTTTAAAGGAAGTTAAAATTAAAGTAATATCTAAAATTTCCAACACTTAACATAGGCTGAATTGTACCTAATTCTTGTTATCTTGTCAACGTAAGGTTGTTGTTGATATGATGGGAACCATGGAAAGAACTTTAATTTTGGATTGTAAAGATAAAATTGGGAAAGAAGTGACAATTTGCGGATTTGTACAAGTCCGCCGTGATCATGGGAAAATTATTTTTTTAGAAGTCTCTGATAGATCAGGAAATATTCAGGTTGTAGCACATAAAGAGAAGGCTGGAGAATTGCGCCCCCAGGATGTAATTTATGTTACAGGTACCATTAACGAGCGGCCAGCTAATATGATTAATCCTACTTTAAAGACAGGTAAAATTGAATTGTATTGTGATGTCAACGGTAGTATTGAAGTCTTATCAAAAGCTACTGAACTGCCGTTTGATATGGGAGGAAAAAATTTGGATCTGCAGCTGCCAACTCTTTTGGATTATCGATCTTTAACTTTACGCCACCCTAAAGTTAAAGCCATCTTTAAAGTACAAGAAACGGTTATTGACGCTTTTAGAGAGGCCTTAAAGAAGAAAGATTTTACTGAGTTTCAAGCTCCAGTAATTATTCCCCAAACAGCTGAAGGAGGGGCAGAAGTTTTTCAGGTTAAGTATTTTGACCATACCGCCTTTTTAGCTCAAAGCCCTCAATTTTATAAACAAATTCTAGTGCCTGTATATGAGAGAGTTTTTGCTGTTAATAAGACTTTAAGAGCAGAACCATCAATTACAACTAGACATTTAGCTGAAGTAACAACTTTAGATGCAGAATTTGGTTTCATTGAAAGTTGGCAAGATTTAATGGATATGGCAGAGTATGTGATTAAATATATTTTTGAGAGAGTCTATCAAGAGAATAAAGATGTTTTAGAAATTTACAAGATAACGATTCCTAAAGTTTCTAAGAAAATTCCTCGTATAAAACTGCGAGATGTTCAGGAAATAATTTTCAAAAGAACTGGTAGGGATAATAGAAGAGAACCAGATTTACAACCAGAGGATGAAAGAGAAATATGTAAATGGTCCTTAGAAGAACATGAATCAGAATTGGTTTTTGTGACTCATTATCCTGTTAATAAAAGACCATTTTATACTTTTGAGGATCCAGATGATTCTGGATATACACTGAGTTTTGATTTAATTGGTAGAGGAACTGAGTGGTTGACTGGTGGTCAAAGGATAAATGATCTTAATACATTAATAGAAAAAGCAAAAGAGAGGGGAATAAATGTAGCAAAAAGTGAATTATATATTCAGGCTTTTAGATACGGTATGCCACCAGAGGGAGGATTCTCATTTGGGTCTGAGAGAATTGTAATGCATATTTTAGGACTTTCTAATGTGAGGGAAGCTTCACTTTTCCCCCGTGATATGGAAAGGGTGGATATCAGGTTAGACTAAAGGGATGAAATACTACCTTCTTTCAGCAGTCTTAATTGCAGTTGCGGTCTCTGCTGCAATAGTAATGCCCCTTTTATTTAACCAAACAGATTTAATTTTAATAAGTGTTGAGGTTCCTCAGAATAATTCAGCTGTAGCAGGTATTCAAAAATATAACCTTCCTCCAGTAAGCTCTAATACTCTAGTCCCTGATTTATCTGCCAGAGCAATTTTTATTAAAGATTTAACAACAGAGTCAATTCTATACCAAAAAGATGCCAACATCTCATTACCAATTGCCTCAACTACCAAAGTGATGACTGCTTTAGTGGCTTCTGAATATTTTAAGCCTAATTCAAACTTAATTGTCAAAGAAAGTGCTCAGGTTAGTGGAACCAGAATTGGGCTTTTTCCAGGGGAAGACTTAAGTTTTCGTTCTCTTTTATATGGGATGTTACTATCCTCTGGTAATGATGCAGCTTTTGCCATTGCAGAGAACTACCCAGGAGGAGTAACAGGTTTTGTTTCAGCCATGAATACAAAGGCTGAAAGGTTACAGCTGCTCAGTACCCACTTTGATAATCCTGCTGGTTTTGATAGTGCAAATCATTTTTCTTCTGCTTCTGATTTAGCAAAAATTACTGAAAAAGCACTGCAAGATTCAACTCTTTCTAGGATTTTTGCCACCAAAGAAACAAGCATAGTTTCACTTGATAGAAAGTACACTCATCAACTGCAGAATTTAAACAAATTACTCTCCCAGGTAAGCGGGGTATTAGGAGTAAAAACTGGTTTTACAGAAGCAGCCAAAGAAAATTTGGTTACTTTGGTGGAAAGAGAAGGACATAAAGTGTTAATTGTGGTGTTAGGCTCAGATGATAGATTTGGTGAAACAACTAAGTTGATAGATTGGGTGTATGGTAATTTTAAATGGCCATAAATTTATTCACTCACAAAAGTTTTATCAACTGCCGGAACATAAGCTACAAATTGAGGCCCTTCAAAAATATAAATAGGTTGCAGGTATGGTGTATAGTTTTCAGATAAATAATATCCCAAATAAAAAGAAGTGATGGAAACTTGGGGTTTGTTAGGTTCTATGATAACTGTACCTCTGCCTGATTGAAGGTTATTGAAAGCATCGGTGGGATTTTTGGTAGGATAGGTGGCAAATACCGTTGTATCAATTGGCCAGTAAATAAATTGCAGAGAAAGGTAATTTTCAAGTTCCAGGCTAGAATTTGAAATAATGCCATTTACTAAAGCCTTATTAAAATTAGGAGTAAAGAGATGCCTATTATCTAGTGGTTGTGGCCAAAGGGAAATTTGGGCATATTGGGCTTCTGTTCGAAGTTGAGTAGGAACAAGATTTTCTGCATCTGTTTTGAGTAAAACTACTTTGGTTCTTCCATTTCCTAAGCCTTCTTTAAGTACTCCTAAAGCTTTTAAAGCAGTTTTAAAATTAGTTACTAACTGATTGTCTGTATCCAGTTTCTCGCTGGCAGAAACAGTGGCTTTATTAACATATGAGAAGTTACTGCTATCCAAATCCACCTCTAGAGTTTTCCGTTCTTGTATAAATTTATATTGGGTATCATTTAAAATTTGTGGTTCTGTAGTAATTGCAAATTTGGTAGCCATCTCCTGAATTCTTTCAGAAGATAAAAGTGAAGCATAAGGCCTGGTAATAAAATAGACTTTAATGATTTTGGGAAAATTTGGATCTTCATCAAGACGAGGGAGACTACCTGTGATGGTATCTAAAGAATAGGTAAAGTTTGAGGATGAAACATTACTAATTGGAAAATCTGGAGCAGGTAAGATACCAAATTTTGTATCTGGTTTTTCTTCAACAGGTGGAATTGTAGAAAGATAATAAGCATGCCAAATATTATAACCTACAAATCCGCTGATACTGATAAACAAGAGGATACTGGTTAAAAGAATAAGTTGTTTTGTTAAAATGGCAACTTGAGTTAAGGTCATATCTTTTTTTGGACAAATTCGGTACGTACCGTAGGACTGCTGTTTGGCTTTTTCTGCCGAATTGTCCAGTACGGCCTATTGATTGTTATTATACTTTAAATTTTATATCACTGATATAATACTTTTATGCAAGTAAGAACCAGAATAGCTCCATCCCCCACAGGTGAGGATCTGCACATAGGTAATATTTATACTGGTTTATTAAATTGGGCTTTTGCTAAAAAATACCAGGGTAAATTTATCATTAGGATTGAGGATACTGATAGAGATCGTTTGATTGAAGGTTCAGAACAAAGGATCCTTACTTCTTTAAAAAAATTTGGCCTGGATTATGATGAAGGTCCAGATAAAGGTGGACCTTTTGCTTCTTATCGGCAATCAGAAAGAAAAGAAATTTATAAAAAGTATGCTACAGAGTTAGTGGAGAAAAATTTAGGATATATATGTTTCTGCTCAAAAGAGAAATTGGAAGAGATTAAAAGTAAAGCTACAAAAGAAGGAGAGTTCAAAAGGCACATTCAATTTTGTGATACAGATAAAAAAGAAGACACTTTTGTTGTTAGGTTAAAAGTGCCAGATAACAAGGATATTATTTTTGAAGATTTAATTAGAGGAAAAATTACAATTAACACCAATCAGATTGATGACCAAATACTGATTAAATCAGATGGTTTTCCCACCTACCACTTAGCTGTAGTAATTGATGATTATTTAATGGAAATTTCTCATGTCATAAGAGCTGAGGAATGGATATCATCCACTCCCAAACACGTTTTATTATATGAAGCTTTTGGCTTTAAGATGCCAATTTTTGCCCATGTTCCACTTTTAAGAAATACTGATAAATCTAAGCTTTCTAAAAGGCAAAATCCAGTTTGGGCTTCTTGGTTTCTGAAAGAGGGATTTTTACCAGAAGCAATTTTAAATTATTTGAGCTTAATGGGTTGGTCACACCCACAAGGTAAAGAGATTTTTTCTATGGATGAATTTATCAAAGAATTTGAAATAAAAGATATTAATCCGGTGGGTCCAATCTTTGATATTACAAAATTGGAATGGATGAACGGGGAGTATATAAGAAAAATGTCAGATGAGGATTTAACCAAAACGCTGCAGCAATTTTTGGTGGATCATCCAAATAAGAATGGAATTTCTCCTCTAGTTTCACTAGTCAAAGAGAGGATAAAAAAACTTTCTGATTTTGTACCCCTGACAGATTTTATTTTTGAAGAGCCAGAGTATGAAAAAGAGGTTTTTATAAAGGTTTTGGGCAAAACAGAAATAAAGCTTGAGGTAATTTTAAAGGAAATATTATTAACTATGGAGTCTTTAAAAAGTTCTTGGGATGCTCAAGAATTTGAAAAGAGCTTTAGAGATTTAGGAGATAAATTAGATTTATCTGCTTCACAAATATTTCAACTAATTAGAATCTGTATTTCTGGTCAAACTGTGACCCCACCACTTTTTGAATGTATCAAGATTTTGGGAGAGGAAAAAACCATAAATAGGGTCAAAAAGTTACTCAACACACAAGGGATTGTGTAAAATCTATTTTTTTGATATAATTTGCCAGAAATGGAAGATAATAAATGGTTGAGGCTAATTAGCGTCGGTTTAGTTTTAGCAGCCATGGCTGTAGGATATTTCCTATTATCAAATAGGTTTTTCTCAGCTAAAACTACCAGGGCACCTCAACAAAATACACAAACTCAGCAAGCAACTACTTCTGCACAAGCACCAGGTTCTCCTGTTTTGGGAGAAACTTCTGCTTCACCACAACCTTCTAACTCTCCTGCATATGCTAGGATTGTAGGCAGAAGCCAAACAGACGTACAGACATTACCAAATACAGGAGCGCCACTATTTTTAATAGGAATTTTAGCATCTTCAGCTTTAGCTGCTGGTTTAGGCCTTAGAAGATTTCCTTATTAGTTTCTCTTTTAAAAAGTTGGTATAATTTTCAAATCTATATTGCGGGATCGTCTAATGGTAGGACAACGGACTCTGAATCCGTTTATCTTGGTCCAACTCCAAGTCCCGCAGCCGAGTTGGGCATCCCAAGGTGACCGTGCACCAAAAAATTATATGCAAAGTCCTGAACACGAAAAACGATCTGTGGCTGAATATGTTGAATTGGAAAGCGACGAAAAGGTTAAGCATGTAGAAAAAATTTCTTCAGAAAGGATATTTGGAGAAAAACATGACATATGGGATGTACATACTAACAAGAATAGATGGTGGGTAGTGACTAATCCTACGAACTTATACCTACAAAAAGAATTTCGAAGCATGGATTACGTTATATCATTCCATGTTGGCCTCATGACAAGGATGAGTGCCTCTCAAAGGTTAAAAGCAAAAAACCCAATTCTAAATAAACTGCAAACTCCTTGGCGTAAATGGGAACAAGCAGCAACTTTTTTTAATGATGCTGATGAAGCTGAGGAGTTTCAGTCAGTTGGACAAATTTGTCGCTCCACCTTATTAACTCTAATTAAAACTATTGCTAGCGAGAAAATGGTACCAAAAGAAGAAACATCTCCGAAGAAGGGCGATTTTATAAATTGGAGTATATTTATAGCAAATTATTTAGTTCCTGGCAGTAGTAAGGAGAAAATAAGATCTTATCTAAAGGATAATAGTAAGCTTACCTGGGAGTTGGTGGCATGGCTCGTTCATAAAGAAAATGCTATTAAGGCTGATGCTGAGTTTGTTCTTAACGCTACTGAACATTTGTTATCAATATTATCAGAAATAATAGTTCAATCTAATGTGAAAGCACAGGAGAAATGTCCTAAATGTAGTTCTTATCGTTTAACTTATGACTACCGTAGCGATGTAGATTCATCATTCATTTTGTGTGAAACTTGTGGGTGGGAGAAAAAGGAAGAAAAATAAAAAGGGCTATAATGATCAAACAGGGGCAAACCGGTACGCTCAGCTTTGAAAAAAGGTGTTATAATATGCTTATGACTAGCATTCAACTAGTAAATAAAAACAAAAGCCTTATCCAAGCGTTTAGAACCTTTAAGAAACGCTATTTAAACATGGGTAAAAAACCAAATGTAAAAAATCTTCTTCCTGAAGATGTCTATCATACTATGCGTCTGGAAGGGGAAAAAATTTCTCGCAAACAAGCTCACGCTCTTTTTAGGTAACAGCTACTGTTGTGTTAGAATTGAGCTGTGAGAAAATCTACTAAACCTAAATCAGCAACTAGCTTCAAAGAAACTGCTTTTGGAATTTTACCACGTTCAGAAATTGTTAAGCTCGAGGCTGAAGGAATCAAAAAAGCCCAGCAATACATTATTAAGCTGAGTAATCGAAAAACAAAAATTACTCCGCAGATCATTTTAGATATGCACAAAGTTGGATTTGGTTTTATATTTCCGGATTGGGCTGGAAAATTCAGAGCCATTGACGTAACGGTAGGTGATTATGAACCACCGCATTACAGTAAAATTTCGGAGTTGATAAAAAATCTTTGTGAAGATTTGACAGAAAGATTAAAACACCTTCCGTCTCCTCAAAATGAAGAGGTATTCTTGTCAGAATTAATCTCGCTGTTAGCTTGGTTTCAACACCGTTTTGTTTGGATTCACCCATTTAGGGATTACAATGGGAGAGTTGCCCGTTTATTGACTAACCTTCTACTTCTTAACTTAGGATTTCCAATATTAACCATAAAAGCTGAGACTGGTAAAGATAGGATGAAATATGTTGAAGCCATGAAAGCAGCAGATGGCCATGATCCTTCAAAACTGGAAAGTCTTTTAGCTAAGGCTCTAAAAGAGAGTTTAGAAAAAGTATAAAAGTTTATAGTGTCTCATTTGTCTCACTTCGACTTCGCTCAGTGTTATAACATTTAGGCTCAGTGTGAGACAATATAGGACAGTCAGTTATAGGGACACAAAGGTCCGTGACCGACATGCTCAATTTTTACAGACTATAAACCCTAGGCGTTTCATTCGGCTATAAGGACTGAAACGGTCTAGACCGGTACTCTCAGCTTAGCTTGCGAATTTCATACTTGGGATGAAAATTTGCAAGATACTCTGCGTGGCGGTGTATAGTCCCGCAGCCAATCTTGGTTTTTAGCCCGCAAAGCCACTACTTCAAACCCATTTTGGAACGTTGGGACAACCTTTTCGTCTTTCAAAATTAGGTCCGAAAATACAAAATTAAGAAACTGTTTCTTCTAAAATTAGCTTTGCAATTTTTCAGTATCTTAACCGAGTGATATAATCCTTTAATGATTAAACTGGTGGCTTTTGATTGGAATGGGACAATTTTTGCAGATACTTTTGCAATTTATGAAAGTAATAATGAAAGTTTTAAATTACTTAATATAAAACCCATCAGTTTCAAAACTTTTCAAAAATATTTTGACGTTCCTGTTAAGAAATTTTTTCTGGCTTTGGGTGCATCAGAAAAAGATATTGATAGGAAAACATTACAGATTGCCAAAGCTTTTCATTTCCAATACGAGATTAGAGTTGCCAAAGTGAGAAGTAGAGCTTATGCAAAAGATTTATTGGACTATCTTTCCAAAAGAAATATTAATTGTGTTATTTTCTCAAACCATATTGTTGAATCAATAAGAAAGCAGCTCAAAAGATTAAAGCTTGATAGCTACTTTAGTAAGGTGATTGCCAATTCCCACCTGGACTCTGCTCTTAAAGGAAGAAATAAAAAAGACAAACTGAAAGATTATATAAACAAAAATAATCTTTTACCCCAAGAAGCACTAATAATTGGAGATACTGTTGAAGAGGTAGAAATAGGTAGAGAATTGGGAATTAAAACCGTTGCAATTACTCACGGTAATTGTTCAACAGTTAGGCTTAAGGCTGCAAATCCAGACTATTTAATTAATAGCTTAAAGCGAGTCAAAAGTATCATACATAGCCTGTGATTAAAAAATTATCATCGAATCTCCTGTAGGAGACATCTTTTAAATGCAGCGCATCTTGTATGGTTTGGGTGCCTTTTCCGCCAATTGATAAAGCCTTTTCTCCACCAATTAAAATAGGAGCATAGAAGGCATATACTTTGTCAACTAGTTTAGTATCCAAAAATTTACCCAAAGTTTTTCCTCCGCCTTCCACTAACACACTGATTATCTCTAATTCTCTAAGTTGTGATAAGAGATCCTGAATATTCTTGGGATTTATGATTAGAATATTATGGTCCCGCAAAACCTGAGAGTGAGTAGGCATTTGAGATCGAGAACCAAGAATTATCCGCAGAGGATCTTTTTTCCTTTTTATGCGTATGCCTAAATGAGGATCATCTTTTAAAATAGTATTTATACCAACCAAAACAGCCTGATATTGACCTCTTAGCTTTCTTGCGAATTTGCGGGCTTTTTCATTTGTGATCCATTTTGAATCACCTGTATATGTTGCTATTTTTCCATCCAATGATGAGGCAAATTTTATGGCAATAAAAGGACGCTTTTTTTGATGAAAGGTAAAAAATGTTTCATTTAATTTATGCCCTTCTTCTTCCAATAAGCCGACAGATGTTGTGATGCCTGCTTTCTCTAATTTGGCAAGACCCATGCCTCTCACTTTTGGATTTGGGTCTAAGTTAGAGCAGATGACCTTTTTAATTCCCGCTTTAATGATGGCATCCACACAAGGTGGGGTTTTGCCAAAATGAACACAAGGTTCAAGGTTGATGTATAATATTGAGCCTTCAAGGCGTCCCCCTGTAGCTTCAATAGCCTCAATCTCGGCATGAGGAAAGCCAAATTTTTTATGATATCCTTTGCCCAAAATTTGACCATTTTTTACAACGATTGCCCCCACCATCGGATTGGGATTGGTCCAGCCCATACCCTTTTTAGCAAGGGTAAAGGTTTGTTTTAGAAAAAACTTATCAGAGGTCATAGGTTTATACTAGTTCTAACTGGTGGTTAAGTTTTGATTTCTTAGCTTTAAGATACTTTAGGTTTATCTTATTTGGTTTAACCTCCAAAGGAACTCTTTTTAAAACATTTATGCCAAAGCGAGAGAGTTGATTTTTTTTATCCGGATTATTGCTCAAAAGTTTAATATCTGAAATTCCTAAGTCCTTTAGGATATCTGCTGCAACTTTATAATCGCGTAGATCTGAAGGAAAACCGAGAACTTTGTTTGCCTCTACGGTGTCTAACCCGCTATCTTGCAGCTGATATGCCTTAATTTTATTGGTTAGTCCGATCCCTCTTCCTTCTTGGTTAAGATAGATTAAAATTCCATTGCCGTTTTTACTGATTTTTTTGAGGCTCTGTTGTAGTTGATCTCCGCAATCACACCGCAAAGAGAGATATGTATCTCCGGTTAAACATTGAGAGTGTATTCTGGTCAGGGTGAATTTTCCAATTTCCCCCAAAGTTAGCACTGCGTGTTCACGGTTATCAATTAATGATTTATAGATTGATATTTTAAATAAGCCGTATTTTGTTGGCAAAGTTGAAGCTGCTGCTTTTACCACAGTAGGTTCCTCATCTGCAGGCGG
This sequence comes from uncultured Gammaproteobacteria bacterium, assembly GCA_964649615.1. Lineage (GTDB taxonomy): Bacteria > Patescibacteriota > Microgenomatia > Daviesbacterales > UBA10151 > CAZYPW01. The sequence continues at coordinate 21,241 of CAZYPW010000012.1, forward strand.
CAGCGGATTTTGCTTTAAATATTTAATTAAATCATCGATTGAGATGATTTTTAGATCCAGCTCTTTGGATAATTTTTCCAAGTCAGAGTAATTGGCCACTTTACCATTATCAGATAAGATTTCACAAAGCACACCTGCAGGATTAAGGTTTGTTAGTCTTGCCAAATCAACAGCGGCTTCCGTATGTCCGGCTCTTTTTAGAACTCCGCCATTTTGAGCAACTAAACCAAGTACGTGACCAGGTTTTGTTATATCTTTTGGCCTTGATTTTGGATTGCCTAATATTTGAATAGTTTTTACTCTGTCATATACTGAAACTCCGGTTGTGATACCCTTTTTGGCATTTACTGAGACAGTGAAATTAACCCCTGTTTTTTCTGTATTTTCTAAACGATCTACCATTAAAGGTAATGCTAAATTATGAGCTTGTTTTTGTGTTATAGCAGTACAAACCAATCCTCCTCCCATTCGTATCATGGTGGTAAGAATTTCAGGGGTCATTTTATCAACTGGAATATAAAAATCAGCTTCGTTTTCTCTGCCTGGGTTATCAAGCAAAATAAGCATTTTACCTCTTTGGATATCTTTTATAGCATTAGGAATTGATGAGAAGATTTTGTTCATATGTTAGAGAGGAGTTTGATCATTTTCAAAGCGGTAAGCGCTGCCTCTACACCTTTGTTTTCTTTTTGTCGGGTGGCCCTTTCCAAGGCATCTTTTAAATCATAAACTGCCAAAACCTCAAAAATAACCGGTATTTCATAATGTAGCGAAATTTCCATCAACGCTCTGGAACATTCATTGGCAATTTGTTCAAAATGGTAAGTATCCCCCTTGACAATTGCCCCAAAAGTAATAATCGCGCTGTAAATTCCCTTTTTGGCCAATTTTTTGGTAACTAATGGGATTTCCCATGATCCAGGTACCCTAAAAATATCTATTCTTTCCTCATTTATACCTTTCTTTTTCAAAGTAGCCAGACAATTTTTCTCAAGATTATCGGAAACCTCACTGCGGAAATTGCTGCTCACAATGGCAATTTTAATTTTGTTTAAACCTTTCATTTTAGTAATTTCTCCATGTGTTTGGCTAATAAATCAGCTTCAATATTGACAACATCTCCAACTTTGAGTGTATGGAGTATGGTATGATCCCAAGTGTGGGGAATGATTCCTACGCTAAACTGATCTTTTTCTGTTTCAATTACCGTTAAAGAGATGCCATCAACTGCAATTGAGCCTTTTTCAATTATATATTTAGATAGAGCTTTTGGGACAACAAACTTTAAAAGATGGCTATTATTTTGTTTTTCAATGCTTTTTAATCTGCCTACTCCGTCTATATGTCCTTGTACAATGTGTCCGGATAAAAAGGATTCATAAGTTGCCGGAAGTTCCAGATTAACTAAATCGCCAACCCTTAAATATTTGATATTAGTTTTATTTTCAGTCTCCGGCATAAAATCTACGCTAAAGATAGATTCAGACTTGCCGATTACTGTTAGACATATTCCGTTTACTGCAATACTTGTTCCGTTTGACAGCTTGGATATTAAGTTATGGTCTGTTTTTATATTAAGACTATTTTTGAGTTTTTTTCTAATTTTTCCCAAGTGAGTGATAATTCCTGTAAACATAAAAATACCCCCTTTCGGGGGTCATTCAAAGAAATACTCCTTTTAAGAGTTGATTCTTTTCGTCCATTGGACGATCAGCCTTTGGCTGACTTTCATCCCGACTGTACGGTCGCTACTGGAGTTACACCAGTTCGTGCCTTTCGACTCGTGGAGTTTACCACCGATTTTGACTTACACAAAACCCCGAAAGAACAAATACATTATACCACAAAAAAATACATTCGACTATGCTCGCACAAAAAAACTCGCGCATGGCGAGTTTTCTTGAGAACTTACTTTTCAGCAAGCTTTGAATTTATATCAGATGGTTAAACTTACGTCAATATAACAAAATGGATCAGTTTTTCTATAAGACATTAAGTAATTTACAATTTACAATTTACAATTTACAATTTACAATGGTAGTATGGTTTATCTGGCAACAGATCATGCAGGATTTGAATTAAAAGAAAAGGTAAAAAAATTTCTTAAAGAAGAAGGTCATGAAGTTGAAGATTGTGGAGCCTATCAACTGGATCATAATGATGATTATCCGGATTTTATCTCCAAAGCCGCAGAAGCAGTTTCCAAAGATCCTAGCAGCAAGGCAATAATTTTAGGAGGTTCCGGTCAGGGCGAGGCAATAGTTGCTAATAAGTTTCCGAATGTGAGGGCAGCTGTTTATTATGGCGGGTATGATGAGATACCTAAATTAACCAGAGAGCATAATGATTCCAACATACTGTCTTTGGGCGCAAGATTTTTAAGTGAAGAACAGGCTTTAGAAGCAATTAAATTATTTTTAGAGACCTCATTTTCTAACGAGGAAAGGCATAGCAGAAGAGTTGAAAAGATAAAAAAAATAGAAGAGGATAAATGATGTTGAAGCCGATACAGATTATCCCCACATTATTTGCAACAACAGAGGCAGAATATCAGAAAAGATTAGATCAGCTTAACGCCAGCGAACTTTTCCAGGAAGGTTGGGTACAACTAGACCTCATGGATAATAAATTTGTTCCAAATAAAAGTATTGGCCTTGATGTAATTAAAAAAAATCCTCCTCCATTTCAAAAAGAAGCTCAATTAATGGTTTTAGATCCTGATGAATGGCTTGAGGGGCTTTTTGAGCTCAAGGTAGACAGAATAATTCTTCCGGTTGAAATTGACAAAAATATTTTGGATTTTATGAATCTGATACAAGATAATAATATAGAAGTAGGGCTGTCTTTAAATCCGGAAACTGATTCGGAAGCATTAAACGCGTATTTGGATTTACTTGATAGTGTTTTACTGATGGGTGTAAAACCTGGTTTCGAGAATCAGCAATTGGACTTGGGAATTTATGATAAGATAAAAATTATTAAACAGGAAATTCCCAGTCTTAGGGTGGGAGTAGACGGCGGGGTTAATAATACAAATATTAAAGAATTAGTCAATGCAGGAGTAGATTATTTAGCAATAGGATCGTATCTGTTTACTGGAGATTTTGATGAAAATTTAGAAAGGTTATGGGAAACTCTTTATGAGTAAATTTGCTTGTAAAATTCCACAAGATCATACAAAGCCCAGAATTATTAACAGGGTGGCGATTTTCGGTTTTGCCGATGCGCCTTTGGAATCTGATCTTTATAAAGATGCCCACGAGGTGGCAAAAGAGCTTGCAGAGTGTGGTTATACCATAGTGAATGGTGGAGGACCCGGCGTAATGAGAGCCTCAACAGAAGGAGCAAGAAAAGGAGGAGGTAAAGTGATAGGTGTGACATTTGATCCTAAAGAAATGACCACTTTTGAAGGAAGAGATTCCGATAACCGAGTTGACAAAGAAATCACCGCTTCAAATTACCTGGAAAGGACGCTCAAACTTCTGCAACTGGGACAAGTATATGTGGTGTTTAACGGAGGCACCGGTACCATCTCTGAGTTTGGTATGGCTTGGGGACTGGCCAGGCTGTATTTTGGTCACCACAAACCGCTTATTTTATACGGACATTTTTGGAATGAGGTCATAGAGACCTTCAAAAAATATATGTATCTTCGACCGGCAGATCTGGAAGTTTTTAAAATTGCCAACTCTGCTCATGAAGTATTGATGGAAATAACTGCATTTGGTGAGGAGATTACCGCAGGAAAACATGCTCATCTGGCAATTGGTAACAACGGTGAGTCCGCATTTACTTTGTAATATCAAGCAGGCTATAATAATGTTAAATATGTCTATCACTGCACAAGAAATCCGTAAATTGGAAGAAAAAGCAAACCTCATTAGGCAGGATATTATCAAAATGCTCCTTGAAGCAGGATCAGGCCACTCCGGGGGGCCTTTGGGGATGGCAGACATTTTTACTGCTTTGTATTTTCATATCTTAAACCATGATCCAAAAAAGCCTGATTGGGAAGAAAGAGATAGGCTGATTTTATCTAATGGCCATATCTGCCCTGTTCGTTATGCTGCTATGGCCTATGCTGGGTATTTTCCAGTATCTGAGCTAAAAACTTTAAGAAAATTGGGCACCAGGTTACAAGGGCATCCTCATAGAACCTCTTTACCGGGAATAGAGACTACCTCAGGACCATTAGGTTCTGGTTTATCACAATCTTCAGGGCTGGCTTTAGCAGGCAGGCTTGATAAAGCTCCTTGGAGAGTAATTTGTCTAATGTCAGATGGGGAACAGGAAGAAGGAAATACTTGGGAGGCTGCCATGTTTGCTGGAAAATATAAATTAAATAACTTAACTGCCTTAATGGATCGTAATAATATTCAAATTGATGGTTTTACAGAAGATATCATGCCACTTGAGCCGCTGAAAGATAAATATGAAGCCTTTAATTGGCATGTCATAGAAATTGATGGCCATAATATGGAAGAAATAATTGATGCTTTTAATCAGGCAAAAGCCATCTTTGAAAAACCAACTTTAATTATCGCTCATACTATCCCAGGAAAAGGAGTAGATTTTATGGAGAATAAATTTGAGTGGCATGGAAAACCACCAAACAAAGAAGAAGCAGAAAATGCCTTAAATCAGCTTAAAGCTTTGCAAGATAAAATCAGGAGCGAACATCATGATAAATAAAAACGCTTATTTAAATCCAAAATTATTTGATCCAGATTTGGAACAAGTTCCATCCCGTAATGGATTTGGGGAGGGTTTGGTTTTGGCAGCAGAAGAAAATGAAGCTGTTGTCGGGCTTTGTGCAGACTTGACTGAATCTACCAGAATGCAGAAATTTGCCGAAAAATTCCCGCAAAGATTTATAGAAGTGGGAGTTGCAGAGCAAAATTTAGCCACAGTGGCAGCTGGAATGGCTCTGGGAGGAAAAATCCCTTTTATCTCCTCTTATGCTACTTTTTCCCCAGGCAGGAATTGGGAACAGATTAGAACTACTATTTGTTATAACGATGTGCCAGTCAAAATTATTGGCTCACACGCAGGAGTATCTGTTGGCCCTGATGGAGCAACCCATCAAGCATTGGAGGATATGGCGATGATGAGGGCTTTGCCAAATATGGTAGTCATCTCTCCTGTTGATAGTATTGAAGCTAGAAAAGCCACCCTTGCCATAGTCAGGTTACCCAAGCCTTGTTATATGAGATTATCCAGGGATAAAGTGCCAGTTATTACCACTAATGAAACTCCTTTTGAAGTAGGTAAGGCAGAGGTTTTTAATGAGGGTACAGATGTCACAGTTATTGCCACAGGCCAAATGGTTTATAGAGCCCTACTAGCTGCAGAAGAATTAAAGTTGCACAAGATTAGTGTTCGAGTAATAAATTGCCACACCATTAAGCCGCTAGATAGAGAAGCAATCTTACAAGCTGCAGAAGAAACAGGAGCTATTGTGACCGTAGAAGAACATCAGGTTACAGGAGGTTTAGGTGGAGCAGTGGCTGAGCTTTTATCCCAAAATTTTCCAGTACCTTTAAAAATAATCGGTGTAGAAGACAGATTTGGAGAAAGTGGAGCTCCAAATGAACTATTAGAAAAATTTGGTTTAACAAAAGAGGCAATTATTAAAGCTATAACTTTAGTTTTAAGAATGAAAGGAAAATAAAGATATGCTTGATTTAATTTCCATAGGTGATGCTACTATTGATAACTTTGTCCAAATCCATGATGCGGAAATAAAATGCAATATAGATAAAACTCAATGTAAACTTTGTATAGATTACGGAGATAAGATTTCAGTTGATAAACTAACTCATCTGGTAGCCGGAAATGCGGCCAATAATGCAGTTGGAGGAGCAAGGTTAAAACTTAACAGCGCAATTTATGTAAATATTGGTTCAGACCCTGCCGGCAAGCAGATATTGGATAAACTTAAAGAAGAAGGGGTAAATACAGAGTATGTTGTCATAAATGAGGGGATGGAGTCTAACCTCTCTACAGTGATAAATTTTCAATCCGAGAGAACGATTTTAGTTTACCATCAAAGCTGGATTTATAAATTGCCAGATTTAGATCCATCAAGATGGATCTATTTTACCTCTGTGTCCAAATCTTTTACCCAGTCTAATTTGCAAAATGAATTAGCAGCTTATTTAGAAAGAACTGGAACTAAGATGTTGTATAATCCTGGCACTTATCAAATAGAAGCTGGAGTTAAAAAACACCCCAGACTGCTATCTTTAACAGAGATTTTTATTGTTAATAAGGAAGAAGCAACAAGAATTCTATATGGCAAAGATGACATAGAAGTTCCTATAAAAAAATTACTTAAAGCAATTTCAGGTTTAGGTCCAGGAATGGTAGTAATCACAGATGGGGCAGAAGGGTCTTTCGGATATGATGGAGATAAGTTTTATCAGATAGGGCTTTTTCCAGCCAAAGTAATGGAGATGACCGGAGCAGGAGATGCTTATGCCACAGGAGTCCTGGCAGCTCTTTTTCATGGTAAAACTTTAAGTGAAGCAATAAGATGGGGAGCGGCAAATGGAGCATCAGTGGTAGAGCAAGTAGGTCCTCAAGCAGGGCTTTTAACTTATGCTAAGATGCAGGAGAAATTAAAAGAAAACTCAAAAATTGTGGCCAAAGAAATTTAATTTGCTGCAAAGCAAATAACATAAAATGGCCAGAATGATGCCCCCCACAATATCCACCAGATAATGCTGTTTTACCAGCAGTGTAGAGAAAATTATAGCTATAGCCCAGATGATAAATAATTTTGAATACTTACTTTTTTTGTGTGTCCAGGTCAAAAGTCCAATAGTTGATAATGAAGCATGGGTACTGGGGAAGGCATTATATGGTTTATCTATAGTATGTATAAAAGATATAATTTTAGAAAAAATGTCAGTCTCAGTAATAGTTGGTCTAATAACCTGTGTTTGAAAAAATAAATAGGCAAAGTAGGAAATAGAAATTGTTAAAAGAGTTGAAGACAGAGTGATATATAATTGGTTAATATACCGCGCATTTCTTAAAGAGAAAACAGTTAGTATTAAATATATATAAAAAGAAAGATAAGGAATAATGAAGAATGGTACTAGCGGGATGAAATCGTCAAGTTTTGTTTCTAATGTATACAATGGAGGGCGGGAGTTATTTAAGGGGATATATAAGAATAAAAGTACCAAATTAATGGTAAACAAACCAATTCTTAAATTCATTATAGGAAGTTTTCAATAGGAGTTTAACATATGCTGCATAGAATATTTAATAGTTGAATCTACTTTTTTGTGGGGATTAAAAATATTATTTGGATCAAAAATCTCTTTTACTTCCTTAAATAATTGGTACACATTTTGCCCATACATTTGAGGCAAGTACGGTCCTCTAATTAATCCATCATTATGTTCTGCTGACATAGAGCCACCATATTCAAAGACTAATTTAAATACTTTTTCCATAAGTTCTGGAATAATACTTCTTACACTCTCTTTTGATAAATCCATCAAGGGAATTATATGGAAATTTCCATCTCCAATGTGGCCTGCCAAGGTATAAACCATCCTGTCTTTATAAGGAGCAATAATTTCATTGAGTTTTGGTAAAAATTGCGGTAAATATGCGGGTTTTACTATTATATCATCTATAAAAGATGAGGCCTTTTTATCTTTAGAGTATTTCATAAGAAGACCAAAACTTTTATGCCTGATCAGCCAATATTTTTCCTGATTTTTTTCGGTTGTTTTTATATTTGCATTTAATTTGAATTTTTTTAAGGCATTTTTTGCTGCATTTGCTTGTTTTATTGATCCTTCTTTTAAATCCGATGTAAAATTTGCCAATAGAATTAATTTTGGAACCTTATAGATTTTATCTTTAGATAGATCAAAAAATGCTGAAAATCTATTGCTGTGTTTAAAATTGGCTGATAAATCCCAAGCATGGTTTAGAGCCAGCTGCATAGTTTGGTCATCAAAGCATTCAAAGGCTTCTGGTTTATATTTTAAAACTGTTTCTATCACCTGATCTAACTCTAATAAATCAGATAAAGAAATAACTAATAAAACTTGATGAGTTTTTGGTTTAATTAATTTAAATTCAGCTTCCGTAATAATGCCTAATGTGCCTTGAGAGCCAATAATTAATTTGGATAAATCAAAATTTTTCCCATCCCAAACTTCCCAAAGATCATAGCCTGTGGAGTTTTTAGAAACTTTTGGTTTAGCTTCTTTAATTAACTCCTCATTTTCCAGGATTAAATTATAAATTTTTGAGTATATTTTTCCCTCAAAACTTGCCTTGCCATCAAGCAGGTCTTTTTGAGCAATTTTTTTATCCAATTCAGACTTATTTAAGGATTTAAAGGTGTATTCATTCCCATCAGACAGGATTACTTTTAAGCCTTTTAGATATTTATTAATTGGTCCGTAAGTTAATTCCAGTTCTCCTCCCGCATTGGCAGCTACCATTCCTCCGATTGCGCAGATCTCTCTGGAAGCAGGATATGTTGGCAGCAGCAGCCCTTTTTTTAAGGTCTCTGCCTCAAAATCGCGATAAAACATACCTGGTTGAACAGTAGCTGACTCATTATCTATTCTGATTAGCCTGTTTAAATATTTACTGACATCCAGGATAATACTTTCCCCAATTGCCCCTCCTGTCATATCTGTACCACCGGAGCGCGGGGTAATGTAAAGAAAGTCTTTTAAGTGTTCATTGACATATCTGACAATTTTTTTAATATCTTCTGAATCTTTTGGCAGAACAACAACTTGAGGTTTAAGCTCAAAAATTGAAGCATCTTTGGAATAGGTTGTTAGAGTTTGAGGGTCATTTAAGACCTCACCTTTAATAACTTTTTGCAGGTTATCTTTTAAGGCCATAGGAGATTCATTTTTTGCTAGGTAAAAGCATCACAATAAATCTTACTGCTACCGTGAGTGCAGCAAATGCAAAAGTAGCTTGTCCTAAGCTTCTTTTGATCACTAATACTCCATTTGTGGATTCAACCAGATAAAAATGTAAAATCGCGAAGATTAAGGCTAAATAACTTGCCGATTGGATCATTTTCCAAATCTTTGGACTAATTAAATCTAAGACTTTTTGGTTTGAGCTTAATGTCACAGCCAGTAAAATTGAGAGGGAAGCAAGCCCAGATAATAGGCCAAAATATTTTGGGGCAGTTGGATCAAATAATTTTGAAAGACTGTAGTTAAAATAGTAGATGTAAATTAAGACACCATGTGCCAGAGCAACAAAGAAGCTTAAAATGCCCCAAAATTTTCGATGGGCTTTTAATATATCCAAAGCAGGAAAGATCCTGCAAGCGGGGCCAATGATTAAAGCCAGAGAAAGTAAAGCTATTGCCAAAAGCCCTGTTGTTTTAACCATCTCAGAAGGTGTAATTTTCCCAAAGTTATAGAATTGAAAGTATAATAAAAAAAGCCCAACTGGTATTCCAAAATCAATTAATTTTTGGATAACATTCTTTTCATTTGTATAGTGATAAAGGTGTGATCTTTTTTTCATTAAAAGTGATGCCAATATTGATCATAAGTTAATAAAGGATATTGTGTCAATCACTTGCATATTTTTATAATCATCACCATAATTAAATTATGGATCAAATGCCTCAAATCTTTGACACTATCGTTATTGGGGCCGGGCCCGCTGGAATTACTGCAGCCATTTATGCTGTGAGGAAAAATTTAAAAGTTTTGGTTTTAACTAAGGATATTGGAGGACAGGCAGCGCTGTCAGGTGATATTGAAAATTATCCGGGGTTTAGTGTAATTACAGGATCAGATTTAGCAAAACAGTTTAGAATAGAACTGGTAAATTTTGAAAGTAAGGGGCTTTGGATAAAAGAAGGAGTTGAGGTGATCAGTTTATCTGGTGCAGATCCAGATTTTGTAGTGAAAACTTCAGAGGGAAGAGAGTATCATAGTAAAACTGTCATTATTGCCTCAGGCAGAATCCCAAAGATGTTAAATATTCCCGGAGAAAAGCGGTTGTATGGCAAAGGAGTGACAACATGTAGAGCCTGCGAAGCCCCCTTTTATAAAGATAAAGATGTAGCTATTGTGGGGGGAGGAAATTCAGCTTTGGATGCTGCCTTTTCCTTACAAAAAGTGGCTCGTTCTATAACTATTATCAATATAACAGAAAGTCTTCGTGGAGATGAAATCCTGCTAAAAAATGTAACTTCATCTCCTAAAGTTAAAGTTTTAAATAACCATGAAGCAATAGAAATTTTAGGGGATCAGGCAGTAGGAGGAATTAAAATAAGAAATACCCAAAATAATGAGGAACAAGTAATACCTATATCCGGGGTGTTTGTAGAAATTGGCTGGAGTCCTTCTACTACCTTTGATAAATTAACTGATAAAAATGAAAAAGGTGAGATTGAGGTTGATGCATTTGGAGCTACCTCAGTGCCAGGGATTTATGCTTGCGGTGACGTCAATAATATCTGGGGTGAGCAAATTGTGATTGCAGCAGGTGAGGGATCAAAAACAGCTTTAAGGGTAGCAGAACATATTGCCAAAGTCCCACATCAGGTTACTTCAAATATCCATGAAGGTTAGCGCGAAGCGCGAACTTGTTCAATGCACTAATACTCTGGTACCTGGATTTTCTGCAGTAGCCCTAACTACATTTTCACCAGGAGGCACAACTGGCCCTGCCCATTCAAAAAGTTGGGCTACATTAGCTAGAGGTGAATTCACACATCCATGGCTCATAGGCTGGCCAAAATTATTATGCCAATAAGCTCCATGGATAGCATAACCCTGATAGAAAAACATGTTATTAGGAACCCCTGGCAAGTAGTAATAAGTTCCCAAATCTTTGGAACCTCCAGACATAGTTTGGCTGCGGGTTTTATACCAAATATTAAAAGTGCCCTTGGGGGTGGGAGCCCATTTGCCTGATGAGATAGGGAAATCCATCACAACTTTATTACCCTCCCAAGCCCTTAGTTTTTGTTCATCTAAAGATACTTCAATCCATTTTTCCGCTCCCTCCGAGGTGGTGGTTCCTAAAACTGCTTGGTCTGAATTCTGGGCTTGAGCTAGAGATTGGGCATAAGCATGGGCTAAAGAAGTTTTAGGATAATGGATAATCTGATTCATAAAGATGGCTGTGGTGGCACTCTCATCAAATTTACCATTAGAGGATAAAACCTGGTCAACTGAGCAACAAGAAGTAGTTGAATCACCTGATATATTGAATTTATAAGCAACATCCCTTTTGATGGTTTGAAAATTGAGGGCAATAAAAGCAAAAAAGCCAAATATTAATAAAATGGGCAGTAGACGGTGCAACATATAATAAATTGTGCCTCCGTCAAAGCATCTAATTTCATTGTGGATTAGGTTACATATGGACGTCAAGAGGGAGTTTAGATATGATGATTTTTCATGAAGAAATTTGTTTATCTGGGGCTATTTTTTCTTTTAATCTTTTTAATATTTTTTTTCATAAAGTTTGTAAATGGTGATGAGACTAGGAATTTAATTTCTCCCTTAGTTAATAATTCTAAAGTTTTAGGAGTTAATTTGTGGTTGCCAAATTTGGAGATAGAAGCAAAAACAGAAGTCCCCAAAGTGAGTGCCAAAGCAGCATTTTTTATTGATTCCAAAAGCGGAAAGGTGCTTTTTGCCAAAAATTCTCAAGATAAACTGCCAATTGCCTCTTTAGCTAAGGTTATGGCTGTTTTGATAGCTTTGGAGAATAAACATTTGGAGGATGAGTATTGGGTTTCTGAGAGGGCAGCCAATATGGAACCAGATAAGATGCTGCTTATCCCAGGGGAAACATTAAATTTAAAAGAGTTGCTTTATGGGGTATTTTTAATTTCTGCCAATGATGCTGCTGAAGTTTTAGCAGAAGAAACAACAGGCAGCAGAGAAGAGTTCATTAATTTAATGAATTCTAAAGCCAAGCAACTGGGGATGCAGAATAGTTTTTTTGTGAACCCAACAGGGTTAGATGAAGATAATGGGAATTCATACTCTTCAGTTTATGATTTAGCTATTTTAACTAGATTTATTATTAGGAACTTCCCAGAAGTAGTGGAAATCTCTAAAACAGACCATATTTATTTGCCTATTACAGATAAACACCAGGATTATGATATGTACTCAGGAATAAATTTATTAACCACCTATGAGGGAGTAGTGGGTTTTAAAACTGGGTATACTCCTCAGGCAGGATACACTTTAATAACTTTAGCAAGAAAGGGTGAACATGAGGTGATAGGAGTTTTACTTGATTCAGAATATAGAAGAGATGAAGCCAAAGAACTCCTAGATTACTCCTTTCAAAAATTAGGGTTATGATAAGCTAAAAGGATGATTAGAAAAGTAAAAGAAGGGTTTAGGGTGGTTGCAGAAAGTGGCAGGAACATGGGGACATATCCAACTAAAGAAAAAGCAGAAAAAAGGCTTAGGCAAATTGAAATGTTTAAACACATGAGGAAAAAATGACCAAATTGGACCAAAAATACGCAATTGCGTAAAAATGGTTCAGCAAAGTTTAAATACCAAAGTATTGTTTATAATATTCTTCATTTTCTAATTTACTTATTTCTAAAAGCAAAACCTCCTCACCAAGATTAAAATATTCTCTTAGATATTCAATTTCATCCTGACATTTATAAGGAGTCAAGTAAACAGATTTTTGTAAAGGGAAAAAATTGATTTGTTTTAAAATCCTTCTAAAATTTTCTTGGGCAGATTTTCTCAGTTTACTGATATCATACATAACTAATCTCCATTTGCCATCCCAAGACCTTCCTTTTAATGATAATTCTTCAAGTTTAAACCTTAAATATTTTGTGTGGCCTTTTTGTGTTAACTTAATTAGATCTTGCCCATTTTCATTAATAATTTCTACAACTTTTTGTTGTTTAAGCCTCCTTAGATTTCTTTTAAGTAATTTTGTATTAAATTTCTTCCATTCTTTTTGGTCTTGCTCAAAATCATAATGCCTTTTTGCTTTATAAAGACTTCCTGCTACATATCCTAATCCAGGCATAACAATAGTTCCTGCCAAAAGAGTACCCATGCCTAAAAGGTAAAGAATCTCTTTTGTGCTGGGGTATTGATCTTTTTGGCTCATTTATTTTATTAGATCATAGGTACCAATAATTCGCAATAGCGGAAAAGTGGTACTTATTTGTGGATGTTAATTTATTTAAGTGTTTGATACACTCAAAGATATGGAACTTATTAAAGAAGATAGGCAAAAAAGGATTATTAAAGGTAAGGAAGAAATTAAACTCTCCAGCTCTTCTGGCTTTCATCTGATTATCCTAACTGGTAGAGCTAAAAGTGAGAAGCAAATATCAGAATCCTCAACAGATGATGAGGAATTAACTATTCAAATAGATGATAAAATATTCCTTAAACTAGGTTCTGATTCTAAAAAAGTACTTGATTCTCCAGCCAGTATTAATGGTGGTAAATCACATAATCTATCAAAAACTGTATATATTCTTACCAACCTTTCTGGCAAAGACCATGAAATTATCCTAAAAACAGATAATCCACCTGATACTGCCACTTTTGAAAGCCTACAAGTTTATTCCCTTGATTCTTTAGATACTCTAACCCTAAAACCTAATCTTGAAGCTGAAGATGGGGATAGAAGAGAATGGATAACATTTGTTTTGGATAATTTATCCCTTAAGGCTTTCAAAGTTGAAGTGAAACTAAAGCGAAGGTTTATAGATAGTGATGATGTTAAGGTGGTTGTGAATGGTAGTGTTCAGAGAAATTTCCATAGCAACTTTCGTAAATTCTGGTATTTTATTGCCAGTTTATTTACAGGCGAAGTTCAATTAGCAACTTTTACACCTGATCCTGGGGTCGGGTTGCATTATATTGAATTTTGGGCAGATAGAATGCCAACTTTGCATGAACTGGTCATTAATTTTGGAGGCAAAATAGAATTACCTGCGAGGAAACCTACGGTAAATGATCCTGGATGGACTGGTAGTTTTGATGATGATAGTGAGGAAATTTTGCTTGCTAGATTAATCTTTGGAGAAGCAGAAAACCAATCAAAGGAGGTTAAGACAGGAGTTGGATTCACTGTTTTTAATAGAATTAAGAGACAACAAAAACATTGGGGATTGAACTTAAGAGAAGTTATCTTGATGGAAGATCAATATGATGGTTTATGGAATATTGACCGAATGGATGAGGTAAGAGATCCTTTATTAGGTGCTGATGAGACAACAAAACAAGCTTGGTTTGACTCATATAAGATAGCTCAGGAGCTATTAGCAGGTTCAGTTGAAGACCCGACTAATGGAGCTACACATTTCCATTCCTACCAAAGGTTAGATGATTTCCCTTCATGGGCTACAGAAAAAAACTTTAAAGTTAAAATAGGAAGGATCTATTTTTATGAATTGGAAAAATAATTTAAGTTTAAAAATTATTCTGTTGGTATTGGCAGCAGCTTTATCAATCTTTTTATTTTTATCCTCTATATTGATGGGAATGGCAATATATGATGAATATACAAAATATAAAGAAGATTTAGCAGATAGACAGAAAGAAAAAAATGAACTGCAGGAAAATATAATCAGAAAAGATCTTTTATATCAAGAAATTTCTCCTTTACAGACTAAATATATAATTGTATATGGGTTAGATAATGAATTTTTAATAACAACTAAGGATCTAATTAGTCAGAAAGAGGAATATATATTCGTAGGAGAAGAAAGTAAACCTCAATGGTTGGATGATGATCACATTTTCTTTACAAGTTATTGCGGCACAGCATGTAAGGGGGTTTACTTAATTGATGTCAGGAACAAAGAAGTTAAATTGGGGGTTTTATCATATGTATTTTCTGATGAAAATTTTTGGATAACTCATTTCAAGGATTGGTTTGGTAAAGAATTTCAATTTCCAGGATTAGTAGAGGATATTAGTACAAAATTTGATAATGGCGTTTTTTATCTGGTATTTCAAACAAAAGATCAGACAGGTAAGAATATAGGAGAAAAGAGGTTTCTATTTACAGGGGATTCTCTTAAAGAACAATAAGAGCAATGAGCTTTAGACTTTTGGTACCAATAATTCACAATAGCGAAAAAGTGGTACCGAATATTTTGAATTTGAATGCATAAGTTCCGATACATATTAGACTCAATGAAAGAGTCTAATGGATTATCCTA
>CAZYPW010000013.1:0-20165 GCA_964649615.1 uncultured Gammaproteobacteria bacterium
CCAGCTATCTCCGAGTTCGTTTGGCATATCACCTCTAACCACATCTCATCCCAAAATATTGCTATATTAACGGGTTCGGGCCTCCCCTCGCCATTTCTGGCGGGTTCACCCTGGACATGGATAGCTCACTCGGTTTCGGGTCTAACATAATCACCTAACGGGCTATTCACCCTCGCTTTCACTACGCCTTCGCGCCTTAAGGCACTTAGACTTGGTAATTATGATAACTCACCGGTTCATTCTTCAATAGGCACGAGATCACTAGAAGTTGGATGATAGAAATTAGCAGCTAGAATCGGAGGTTAGAAATTTGAAATTAGATTATCCAACTTCAAACTTCCACCTTCACTATCCATCTTCTAACGTCCAACATCCAACCTCCAGCTTTCTCTGCTTGTCAGCATACGGTTTCAGGTACTATTTCACTGAGCGTTTCGCTCTTCTTTTCACCTTTCCCTCGCGGTACTAGTTCACTATCGGTCCGAAAGTATATTTAGCCTTACGTCGAGGTCGACGCAGATTCATTCAGGATTACACGTGTCCTGAGTTACTTGGGTGTCTACTAAAGGTAGTTTGAATTTCACTTACAGGGCTATCACCTTCTTTGGCAGCTCTTTCCAGAGCTTTCTGTTATCCTTACTACTCCTATATTGTAGATCCCGCAACCCCATTCGACTCGGCTTCACCTCGCTCAGGGCCAATGGCCCTTTTAATCTCAAGCTGGCTATAGCCATGAGTGAGATTTTGCGAAGCAAAATCGAATCGAATGGTTTAGGCTGTTCCCATTTCGCTCGCCGCTACTTAGGGAATCACTTTTGTTTTATTTTCCTGCGCTTACTTAGATGTTTCAGTTCGGCGCGTACCCTCGTTCGGTGCTATGTATTCGCACTGACGTGCTCATACTCCGCACCTCAAATTCAAAGTGCAAAATGCAAAGTTCAAAATGGCTGCAGTCACTTTTAACTTTAAACTTTTAAATTTTAAATTCGAAGTGCGAAGCACGAGCGGATTACTCCATTCGGAAATCTTGGGATTAAAGCTTCTTAGCAGCTCCCCCAAGCTTATCGCAACTATGTACGTCCTTCTTCGGTACTTTCGACCAAGGCATCCGCCGTATGCATTAACGTTGAGTATTTTTTGACTATTATTATTTAGCCTTCCACCTCCGATTAAATCGGAGGATTTTTTATACGTATTCACATTTCAAAGTGCAATCCTTCGACTCCCTTCGGTCGCTCAGGACGAGTTTGAAAACTCGAAGTAACCAAATTAATTGGCTATTTCCAATTTTCAAGCTGCCTGCACTAAGCTTGTCGAAGTGTGGACCCGAGAGGAATCGAACCTCCTACATTGTCATTGCAAATGACACGTTCTACCAGTGAACTACGGGCCCATGTTAGTTCATAGTACGCTCATTTACATTCGCTGTAGTTCATAGTTCTTAGAAAAACTTATTAACTACTAACTACGAACTAATAACTATTAACTTGTTAAAAAAGAGGGATACAACGCTAAGAGCTTAACTTCCCGCGCGGGAAGAGCCCTAGCGGTAAAGTTTAAGATGTGGTTTCGTTGCTTCTCATCATTTGTGAATTAATCACTGTTTGAGAGTTTACCAAAAATGATCTTGTCTTGTCAACTGCCTCAAAATCCAAATTATTTATATGCACCTTGCCTGTGTTCAATTTCAACCACAGTTACTACACTATCTATAGCAGAAAATATATAAATAACCCTATAGGGCCAAGCATAAATTTTGTATTGTCCCATCAATTCACCCTTTAATTTCTCTCCCACCAAAGGATTATTAATAAGTTTATCAATGGCTTTGGAAATTTTCTTTTGTGCCGATTTTGGCAATTTTAGAAATGATTTCTCAGCTTGCTTACTCAAAACTATAGTAGCCACTTCTAAAGTCCTGCTTTTCTTTTGACCTCTTCCCAGGGAACTACCCTGCCTTTTTTAATATCTTCCATCCCCGCTCTTATTCCCTTTACCAGTTCAGTATCAGACATCACATCCATGGTGGCCTCCCAGGATGCAAGCTCGTCACTACTTATCAAAACAGCTTTTGTTTCTCCTTTTTTGGTAATACCAATCCTTTTCCCAAAAGAAGAAACTTCATCTATCAGATCATATAATTTTGCTCTGGCATAGGTTGCAGAAACTGTAGTCATAATAGTATCGTACGCTTTTCCGTACGTCTTGTCAAGGCTTTTCTGTAATTTCCTGTAAATGATCTTGTAAAAGAGCACTTAAACCCACTAATTGATCTTCTGTTACAGGCAGTTCAGTAGACCTCAAAAAGAATCTTCCCTCTTCACCGTTTACTAGTCTCCATCCAAAATTAAATGTATGACCAGGTTTTCCTTTTGTATCAGGTAAGATGATTTGTACTTCTCTATAACCAGGCACTTCTTGTTCCTTAGATCTACATGGTAAAATTCCTTTTCTGACTACTTCTGTTCTTCTTTCGGCTGCGTGTAAAACTACTCGAGCTAAATGATCTCCTGGTAAAAACTCATCTCCAATTAATGGTCTAAGCCAAGGAAAAACCTGCCTAACAGCTACAGTTGATACATTATAAGCTCCATAATCAAAAGGAACGCTAGGATCATTAATATGAACTACTAGACCTTTAACTCTATTTTCTACTTGTTCACGTAGTGTTTCTACCATATTTTATTGCTTTCCTACATGGACTACCTGCTCCACTAATCTATTAGAATACCCAAACTCGTTATCATACCAGGCAAAAACTTTAACCATATCTCCATCCACCACTTGAGTTAAACCTAAATCCACAATTGAGGATTCGGAACGGCCTACTATATCGGAAGATACAATAGGTTCATCTGTCACTGCCAAAATTCCTTTTAGCGGACCATTTGCAGCTTCTGTTAAGGCTTTATTAACTTCCTCAACTGTCACTTTTTTCTTTAAAAGAAAGGTAAGATCAGAAATTGATCCCACAGCCACCGGCACTCTTAGAGCTCTGCCGTCAAACTTGCCCTTTAGAGAAGGTATAACTTCTGTGGTGGAGACGGCGGCTCCTGTTGAGGTGGGCACAATATTGGCAGCAGCAGCCCGAGCTCTTCTTAAATCTTTATGAGGCCCATCCTGCAAGTTTTGATCTTGAGTATAACCATGAACAGTAGTCAGCATGGCTTTTTGAATACCAAAAGCCTCATTGATTACCTGGGCAACCGGAGCCACAGAATTGGTGGTACAAGATGCATTGGAGATAATCTCCTCACTGCCATATTTTTCACTATTTACCCCTAAAAGAAAGGTTTGAATTTCCGTCCCATCACCCTTCGCAGGAGCAGAAATTATTACCTTTTTGGCACCGGCCTGAAGATGTAACTTGGCTCCTTCTGCTTTGGTGAATTTTCCTGTTGATTCTATGACCACATCAACACCTAGATTGGCCCAAGGCAGCTTATCAGGTTCTTTTTCTTGTAATATTAAATAGGACTTTTGATCTACTATGATATGTTTTTCATCATTTGAAACATGATGGTTCCAAACTCCATAATTAGAATCGTATTTTAACAGATGGGCTAGGGTTTTAGCACCCCCTAAATCATTAATGGCCACAATCTCTAAATCCTGGGGGAATTTATCTAAGGCAATTTTAAAAGCAGATCTGCCTATTCTTCCAAAACCATTTATGGCAACCTTTAACATGAAATTACATTACAACTTTTTGATTCTGCGGTCAATAGAAAGTTACATAATAAAGTCTAGGTAGTTCTCTGTATTTATAAGTTGCACCAGCACTCCATAATTACTAGTAAAAGAGCTTGCCCCCTTACTTAAAGCTCCGCTGCCTATTTTGAACTCAAATGCCTTTAGCTCCTCACTAGTGACTTTTTCTATATAATCTACTTCTGCCCCAGAGTAACTTCTCCAAAAATTAGAAGAGACACTCCTGCCAGAATTGGCAAATAGCTTTTTCCTTTCAACAATAAGGAAGTTCTCCCATAAAAACCCAGCATCGGACCTTAAATCAATGGAGTTAAAATCACCAATTAAAGCATTCCGAATACCTAAATCTACAAAATAGATTTTATAGTGGCTACCAATCTCCCGTCTGGGATTTTTTGAGTATGGATGAGTACTGACAATTACAAATGATTTTTCTAAGATATCTAAATAACTGACCACTGTTTTTCTATCTATCTTTAACCTATTGGCAAGCTCATTCTCGTTTACTTCAGACCCAATCTGGTATGCTAATGCTTTGGTTAAGTCCTTAATTGCCTGAGAATTTTTAACCCTTTGGAAACTTAGAATATCTCGAAACAAATAACTTTCCACAATCCGCTCCAGGAGCGCCTGCTTTTGCTCTGGTGTATTTGTTAAATATACTTCTGGATATAAACCATAAAGCATCACTTGTGGCAGCAGCGCATCTGCTTGGTTTTTAAGTAATACTTCATTAGAAGATGAATCCCCTGCTTGTAAACTTTCTGCAAATGAGAATGGATACAAAGTAAAATCAAGGTAACGCCCGGTTAAAGGATCACTAAGTTTATTTTTTAACTCAAAACTAGAAGAACCAGTTGTCAATACCCTTACATTTGGAAAATTATCATAAATAATCTTCAAGGTTAGACCTGGATTATCCAATCTTTGAGCTTCATCTATTAACAAAACCTCAACGCCTGAAAGGAGTCTTTCTAAAACTGATTTTGAATTGGTATTTATGGCTGTATTATCTTCTGCAAGATCGCAGTTTAAGTATAAAACCTTTTTTCCTTCTCCCTGTAGTTTTCTACCAATATCTTTGATTAAAGTGGTTTTACCAACTTGTCTGGCCCCTAACACCAGGATAATCTTTCCCGAGGATTTTAGGTTTGAAAATACTAATTCTTCAACTAATCTTAGGATCATAATCCCAATATTAGTACTAATTATGGGATTTGTCAAGATTCAAAAATTATCCCTTGATTACCTTCTTCTCTATCAACAGGTTCTTAAGGAGTGAAAAATCAAAGGTATTAATCTTACCATCCCCATTTAGGTCTATTTCTACCCTGAAGTTACCTTTATCAAAATCCGTTAAAAGGACAGATAAATCTGCTAAATCAATCTTTCCATCTTTATTACCATCTCCATTTCCTTTGGAGAGAGTTGGAGTGGAGGAGGATGAGGAATCAGTCATAATGAGTTTATAATCTTCCACATTAACTGTATTATTAGTATCTGCATCATATTTGGCATTAAAGCCTGAATCCCCTTGTTTTTTATTGTGGGTATTTAAATACCCTGAAGTAGTAAACCCGCTCTTTAATGGCTCTAGGATAATAGTCCCATCGCTGACTCTTTTAACAAGCCCTGAATAATCTACTATATCTATTCCTAAATCATTATTAAAATCATATTTAGGATTAAATCTTTCAGGATCTTTTAAAGTCTTATGTGATCCAAAAGTAGCTACAAATTCTAAGAAAGAATAGGTAGGTTTAGGGGTGGGGGTGGGGGAAGGTGATGGACTAGGTGAAGGAGTTGGAGTCGGTGCCGGTTCTTCAAAACAATAAAGTGCTTTATAAGTATTGCAATCACTTCCCTGACCCGAGTCTGTCCAGTAAGAATTGAGAAAATTGGTACCCCCAGTTCTAGCAAATCCACCAAGATCAGTTGGATAACTATCTGAACTTGTCCAATCTTTACATGCACTCCCAAATTGTTCAACTGCAGTGCCATTTGGCCTAGTATGAGTCCAAACTTGAGCATTTGAAATTGTATTACCATTTTCATCGATATTAATTGGACTTGATAAAATACTATCCGTAAGATCCGTCCAATCACTGGCAATTGTTGTTCCATTGGGTAAAATAAACTTGCCTGAATGGTTTAATCTGGATGCTGCTGAAGATATTCTATCGGATAACCATACCTTCCAGATGCTATTTTTTAAATCAGTATATTTACTCGAATTATTGGCAGCAGTTTGACATTTAGCATCTGCCCCAGTCAAACTTCCTAGATTACCATTAAATGTTTGGCTGGTAACAAATACTCTTCTAGAAGTAGCTTGTGGAACGGTGGAAAAACTAATTTCTAAAGTAACACTACCTGCAGTTCTCCCTGTAGAAAGTGTGTGGCTAGTTTGTTTAATTCTGATATTGTTGATTGGATCATAAAAAGAGGCTTCATCACTTAAAGACGCATCTTTAATATCAGAAGGATTAAATGGATTTATGTCTAAGAGTTTAGTTTGAGTGTAGATATTTTCATTCCAGACATGAATGTTAGCTCCTCTTGTTAACATATCAGGGAAACTTGAATCATAGCCTGTTTTTTGCCTGTAGGAGACATAATAATATTCACTGGTGTCTGGTTTGCTGATGCGTATGATTTGGGGCAAGCTAGTTGTAACCTCCAGAGGAGCAATGGTATAAGTACCGTTACTTGTTACCGTTTGGATGTTAGGAATCCATCCCATTGCTATTTTGTGCGGCCCATTGAAATGAGGAGCAGTCATGGTAGTAATTCCCATTACATCTGTACTATCACCATATTCTATATTCTGACAGTTTCCAGGTGAATCGATAGTTTTCTGCCCACAATTTAAAAAATTGGCATGCATATTGCCCAAGTTATGACCTATTTCATGTAAATAAACATTTGTAGATCTAAGAAAAATCCATGACTGTGTTCCACTTACCGTTGCTTTTCCAGCCACATTGGTTAGAGCACAAGAAGATGGTTGATTCTTAAACACATAAACCCTATATTTATAATTACCTAAATTTACTCCAGCATTTATAGCTGCTAAATCTGCAAAATGAGCCCAGCTAATATCCTCACAGTAAGGATTATCTTCAATTATATACTCACCTACTACATCACCCAAGAAACTCACTTTATTAAAAGAGTTATCTTTATAATAGCTATTAACTGTTACTTCATTGAAGTTGGCAGCAGTACCAAACATAAAATTATTAACATAATCTCTAGTAAATGTTGACGATGGCGCACTGGTATCATCTGACAAACGTATTAGCATCACTAAAGTTTTTTGGTCCCCTGTAACTGGGGTTGCCACTGCTTGGGAAATTATTTGAAAAGAAGAGACAGCCATAGTTTTATCTAAGGCTACTCCGTTTACTTGAATGTTTGATCCAGAAGTGGTTTGTGGCGGATTGATGAAATACACCCTGTATTTATAATCAGATGGTAATTTCGGATTATCATCTTTGTTCTTTAGATAATATTGATATTCAAATCTTTTATTTTCAAAATCATCAACATGAATTACACTTAGGTTGCCTTGATCTTGTACCTTTCGTTCTATATACCCCCTTACTTCCTCTGGAAAATTGTCCCTTTTATCTGCCAGGGTGGCTTTATCTAAAAATTCCTGGGGATTTTCTTTAATTTTTTGCAGGAGTAGCTCTTTTCTTCTTTGGGCAATCTCAATTGTTTTATCTAACTTGTCTTTAGGTAGTGAAGGCGCCTGATATCCACCTTGAGCACCAATAGCAATATTGGCATTATTTTTAATACTTAAGGTGTTAGTATTATCAGAGTTTTTATAAATAGCAGATTCTCCTGTTAAAGAAATAGTGGTATTGCCTTCCTTTAAAGCAGTAAAGTAAAGTGTGGCCATTAAAGCAGCATCCTCCTCAAGTTTAGTCTGGATGCCTGGAGAAGGCACACCTCCTACCAAAGATATTTCTCCTGGGGTATCTTGAGACTGCTCTACCCAATTTTTAACAAAAGTAGATGCAGTATCTATTTTATCTAACCTTAAAACTGCTTGATCATATTTTATCTTGGCTACAAAAAGGTTAGTTGCATCTGTATCTGAACGCACTAATACTTTAACAACTATCTCATTGTCTTTAGTATAGGTGGATTTGTCAGGAAAAAGAGTAAAACTAGTTTGTGGAACAGCAGGTTTGCTTATCATCTCTGTCTGAGAAAGCCCTTGGAACTGTTTGGAGACTTCCAGCAGTTGGGTTGTTAAAAGATCTATTTCATCCTGTGATTTGGGTGAGAATGCCTTAGGGAAAAGGTTGGTTTGAGTTTGTACCAACCACAAAGTTACCCCCAACCCAACTATTAAAATTAATAATACTGCTGATGCAATAACTTTATGGGAAAAAATCTTATCTTTTACATTAGATATTTTTTCTGAAAGTTTTTGAAGCAAGTTCTTGTGTGGGTTAAACCCAGGATTAATGAATATATTTGCTTTTCTGTCTGGAGACATCTATTTTACTGTAAGTATTTTAAAAAAGATTGTCAACAGCAATTTTAAAAGCAGATTTGCCTATTCTGCCAAAACCATTAATGGCCACGCAACAGGAGAAATTATCCCTTGATTACCTTCTTCTCTATCAACAGGTTCTTAAGGAGTGAAAAATCAAAGGTATTAATCTTACCATCCCCATTTAGGTCTATTTCTACCCTGAAGTTACCTTTATCAAAATCCGTTAAAAGGACAGATAAATCTGCTAAATCAATCTTTCCATCTTTATTACCATCTCCATTTCCTTTGGAAGGAGCATCCGTAGTTGAGGAGTCAACCATAATCAGTTTATAATCTTCTACATTAACTGTATTATTAGTATCTATATCATATTTAGTATCAAAGCCTGATTCCCCTTGTTTTTTATTGTGGGTATTTAAATACCCTGAAGTAGTAAACCCACTCTTTAATGGCTCTAGGATAATAGTCCCATCACTGACTCTTTTAACAAGCCCTGAATAATCTACTATATCTATTCCTAAATCATTATTAAAATCATACTTAGGATTAAACCTCTCTGGATCTTTTAAAGTTTTATGTGAACCAAATGCTTCCAAGAATTCTATAAAAGAATAAGTAACTGGCGTAACTCCACCAATAGTTGAGTCTACAAACTCGACAAGATTTGTAGGATCACTCTTAATGCTTCCATGATTAGCGTTACTGCTGGAATCTTGAGCAGTACCATCAAGATGCCAGAGTCCCAAGGTATTGGCATCACTAGCAAAAGGTGTCATTGACGGAGTAAAGGCTTTAGCAAAATCATTAGTCCAATAGCGGGCTCCTTTACTAATTCTGACCTCATCTATTGTGATAATAGTTGGAGAAAATAAAGCATTAGGGTATCTACCTATGTAAAACGGCTGTGAATCATCTTTGACAGGATACGGTGTATCAAAGTTAACCAATCCACTATTTCTATGTGTACCATTAATGAATATTCTAATCTCACTACCATCATATAATACTGCAACATGTCTCCATACTCCTTGCATAGAAGAATCAGTAGGAAAAACTATTGATACTGTTCCTGATTTATTCCTAAAAGTATCAACTATTGATGCTTGAAGCTGATTATCTTTGATAGTCAAATTGTAAAGACGTGGTAATAAGGAGACTCCTGAAGGGGTATCAAAAGTAGCTACTTTATGAAGTATATCATGCGAATCATTTGCTCCAAAACCAACATCCACTCTTACCCAAGCTTCCATAGTCATAACTCCTTTAGGATTAAGATTACTTAAATTAGAAGCAGCCGGTTTTTCCATTATTATAGCTCCTTTACCTTGACCAAATTGTGCTGCTTTTCCAAAAACAGAAGTTGAAGGAGCTTCTTGTACTGCTGGTTTAACAGCCATGTTAACAGCAGGGCAACTGACTACTGGAGAAGTATTGGCAATATCTGCCCTAACTTGTACACCTTCCATTTGATTACCATTATTTTTAGGAGCAGTCCAAACAGTAACAGGATTATCGCTTGGGTTCCATACACCTCCATTAGGAAGATTTTTTGAATTCCACCCGGTCCAGACGACTTTACTGTTTGCCGGTGACACGTAAGCTTCTAAATTAGCTTTGCCTTCGCTATCAACAATATAGATCGTTTGACCGCCTGCTTTACCTAAAATTGCTCCGCTTACACTTATTGCATCGCAGCTTAATTGTGCAGCAGGGCTGGGAGAAGGTGAAGGTATAACATCTTGTATTGGTACCTCAATTGTGCCTTTTCTGGCTGTTAAAATATTTATATTATTTGTATTAGAGTAAATTGTTGAAGCATCTGATACTTCAACCTTTAAAATCCCTGTCTTTTTTGCCTTAAAGATGATTGATCCCATCAGTAACGCTCCTGTATTGGAATCTGTTTGGATGCCAGGGCTAGGCACTCCCCCCACCATACTGATAACACCAACTGATGTATTAGAATTATCAATAGATGCATCAACCCAGTTTTTAACAAAACTTTGTCCGTCTCTTTTTTCAACTGCTACAAAATCAGCAGTATCAGAGGTGTATTTTATTTTTGCATTAAATAGATTAGCAGCCTCCACATCAGACCTGGCATAAATATCTACTCTAAATGTAGAATTTAAAACCAAACTTGTGGGTGTAGTCTCATCTGGAAATGGAGTCTCCCCATTCTTTTCTAATTCCAACTCAAAAGAGGTTTCCGGAGCTGAAGGTAACGTAGGTGCTGCTTTGGAAAATAGCTTAAGAGGATCACCAAAAGCTACTAAATATACTCCTCCTGCTATTCCTACCAGCAGAATTAAAAGAAGAAATATATGGGCAAACCCCCGCTGATTCAATTTGGACATCTACATTAAACATTGTCACACCACCCCCCCCTTGTCAATATCCGTAATATCTGTTAAACTATAGGTCTTATGGAAATACCCACATGGGCAAGAATCGGATTATCCGTCACTGCCTTAAGCAACATACTTGGTTGTCAGGCTACTGGCCCGGATTCAAATTCTATTGCAAAAACACCTACTGTTATGGTGAGCCCCTCCAAACCTGATCAAGCGCAGGATTTTTTACAAAGAATTCAACAGGAAGTGATTAGGTTGGCTCGTCTACAACCACCTGATTCCCTAATAAATACTGTTTATCGGGGAGATATATCTACAATAAATCCTATTTTTAAGTCTCGGGTTAGATCAGGTACCACTTCGGAATACGCTCAAATCAGTTTTATAGATGCAAAGTACAGCCCTGTTGATCGTTTTCGTTATACGCTACAGCGAGATCAATCAGCAAAAAACTACGCCACTTTAGACCAATTGGATGTGGCCATTTCTTTTTCCAATTTTTGGTTGATATCAACCGATCAAGTTAAATTATTAGCTATGGAAAAGGAGGCTTACAATCTAGCCTTATGGAATAGTTTCTGCCAAAGTAGCCTTGCTACTTATAGAGCTCAAGGAAGAATTGACTTAATTGACCCTACTGTAACCGAGCAAGAACTTGCCAATACAATGGGAAGACAGCTTGTAATTGAAAATTCCCTTGTACAAAAATTGTATGACTATGCAGGTTATTTGGCAATTATGCCCCAAGTGGGACACTTACTTGAATTAAATGATCCCAAAATTAATCGGGATCTTTTTAACCATTCTAACATTGGTAAAATCTATCAATTAGCTAAAGAAAGAAATATTGAAGTTAATCTGCAATTTGGATCGCGAGAATTTTTGGCAACAGCTTTTGATCTAAACGGTCCGTGGGGACAGATGATCTCTGATCCTTCTGTTGACAGCCCCCCTCTTCCAATAATAACACGTTAAAATTTTTCTATTGCAACTTTAAGCATGAAATTACATTACAATTCTTATAATTAACGTACATTAGTTTACAAATAATTTATCGTTAATTACAGTCCAATCGTACATTAATTTCTTGCATTTTCAAGTACGATTGGTATATTGTGTCTTATGAAATGGCGTCAATCCCCTTGTCAATACCATGCTGGAAATTGTATAATGAATTTGTTATGAAAAAGCAGACAACTCTTTTAAAAGACTGGGGAAAATATAAAGGCAGTATTGTCATGACTGTTGATGACCAAATCTATAGCACCAAACAACCTAAGAAAATAGCTCAATTGCTAAAAGAGATTGAAAAAAAACATCATAAGAAACCTTTAATTACCGTGGTTCCCAAAGAAGATACCCTAATTCTGGTAGATTTTAGCTAAATGTCAGTAAAATTTCCATTTAAGGACTACCCTTCTCAAATTTTCGGTCATGTTAAAAGGCCTGTGGCAGAGGTATTTTTTCAACATCAAAAAGACAAATCCTGGCAAGGAGTAACCATGCTGGTTGACAGCGGAGCAGATTATACCCTTCTTCCCTATTTTTTAGCCTATCCTTTAGGCATTAACTTAATCACAGATTGTAAACTCATTCACACTCAGGGAGTGGGTGGTCCCAGTAAAGTTTATTTGTTTAAAAAGAAAATAAAAGTGAAATTGGGAGAATTTAGGCGGGAAATCCCAATAGGTTTTTTAGATAATGATTATATCCCGCCTCTTTTAGGCAGGCAGGAATTTTTTGAAACTTTTAAAGTGGTTTTTGATAAATTTTATGTCCAGTTTGAGGATTCCTTAAAATAACAAGAGAGGATTTAACTAACCCTTAATAACTCCCTTTTGGATTAAGAGGTTTCTCATTAGGGCAAAGTCAAAGGTGTTAATCTTACCATCTCCATTCATATCAACTGCTTTTCTGAAACCAGTAGTTTTATTAAAGTCTGTCAGTAGTACTGAGACATCTCCTAAATCAATCTTGCCATTATTATTACCATCACCTGTACCAGGAATTGGAGTGGCAGAAGGTTTAGGAGTTGGGCTAGGAGTAGAGGTTGGCTTAGGTGTAGTTGGGGGAACAGGAACAGATATGCCTCCTGTAGTAATACTGACTGTAGTATTTACTTTATTACTCAAGATATTAAGGTTATTAGCATTATCATATATGGCAGAGTCATCTGTAAAGGCAATCGTTGCACTTCCTGTTTTGAGGGCTTTAAAGTAAATTACTGCCATGGGAGCCCCAGCACTGCTTGGATTTGTCTGGAAACCTGGATCACTGTACCCTGCGACTAATGAAATCTCTCCTGTGCTATTATCAAAGTACTGCTCTATCCAAAGTCCATTAGGATTAACAATGATTGAATTAGTATAATCAATCCTATCAACTGCTAATAAATCTTTAGGGAACTGCATCTTGGCTGCAAAAAGATTGGTGGCAGCTACATCTGAACGTATTACAATTTTTACTGCAACCTGATCCCCAACTTTGACAGTATTAGCATTTGGAGAAAGAACAAAGCTGGTAGAAGGGCCTGTTGGACCAGAGATAGATGCTTTAGGAAAAAGATTTAAAGGCCCTGCAGTCACCAAATAAACCACCCCAATAATACCTGCTAAAAGCAGTAAGGGAATTAATAAATGTGTTACCCCAAGCTGATTCAATTTAGGCATGTAATTTAATACTTACATGCCACCCCCCCTTGTCAATACCCAATTTTTAACCACGGTCTATTATTCCCACCATCAACCAAAAGTAGATTAAATGCACCAAGCTCTGATTTTGAAATTGAACCCAGGCCAGATAAATAGATAAAGATAACAGTAGGGCTGTATTTTCCATCTTGACCTCTGAGTTAAGTAATTTATAAAAAAGCATAATAATTAATATGATCCAGGCTCCCAATCCTAATCCTCCAGAAAAAAATAGTAAGTCTAAAGAAAAGTTATGGGACCTATCAATAAATAAGTCCTTCAGGCTATGGTACAAAGGATTATTTAAAGTGTTGAAGTTAATATTTTCAAAATAGCCAGTAAAAGCTATCCCCATGTTCTCTAGCCCATAGCCAAAAGCCACTCTTTGGGAAATTAATTCTAAAATAATTGGCCAGATAAAAATTCTTTTTTCAGGAGAGTTATCTATTAACCATTGGTTGCTTTGAGTTTGAGTAACCTCTTTTTGAAATAAGGCTAAAGGGCCTTCTAAGAGCATCGCACTGCTGCCTAAAAAAATTAATAGAAGGGGTATAAAAATCATTTTTTTAAATCTCAAAAGGTTTAATCTTTGTAAAATTAAAAAGCTAAATACAATAGCTGCCAGCAGTATGGCAATCCTTGACTGGCTGACAAAAATAGCCACCATTAAAATAATTGCTCCTAAAAACCACAGCCTTAATGGTAAGAGTGAAATAAATGGCAAGGTAAGTAAAATAAAACCAGAGTAGAAATTGGGCTGTCCAAAGCTGGAGACTACCCTGCCTGCATAGGTGGGCACATATTGATGAAGATATTCTAAACTAACCCAATCTTTTAAGCTTAAAAGGGCTACAATTGTGCTAGAGAGCAAAAGAGCTCTAGCATATGTTTTGAAGCTGATTTTAACTGTAGAGACAACCAAAGAAAATAAATATAGCTGGCTGTAAAGGATTAATCCTTGAAAATAAGGAGGGCTGCCTAGAATACTTAGCTTTAGATTAATTCCTAAGATAGAAGTTAACAGCAGACAAAAAATAAATAAGGAGGAGGCTATTTTAATATTAGCCCATTTGATTTTAGGCTTGGATAAAACCCATAAAAACCCTATCAAAGTATTACAAACTATAAAAAAGACTACCTTGGATTGTTCGTAACCAAACCCACCAGAAGCCCCAATTAAAGGAGTTAAAAAGACAGTTAAAAGAAGTAAAAATTTAATAATCACCTAAATATAAAACATTTGGCAGATTAACAAGTTTTACAAACTTCTGATCAGCTGTTACTAAATTACATCTTTTCTCCTGGGCTAGTACTGCATAAGAAGCATCATAAACTGAAATCTTATATTTTTTGGCAAATTTAGAAATTTTCCTCATATCTTTCTCTAGGGGATGAAATACTTCAAAATTGAAAGAATACAATCTCTTTAAGGCTTTTAAAACTGTGCTCACAGGCACTTGGGTTTTGGTAACAAGCGTATTAGCAATTTCATAATATAGCAAATCAGGTACAATAACTTGCTCGAGTTTGTTTATATGCCTTTCTATTATCTGCTTAGCTTTATTGCGTCCCTCTTCAATTGGTAAGAAAATTTTATTAATAACAGAGGCGTCTAAAATTATCATTGATCCTGGTAACGCATCTCCCGTAGTGCTTTCACTGAATCAAAATCTTTAGGCAAATATTTTGCAATCTCCTTTGCTATTTTATCTATATCTTGCATTATTTTTGTTGCCTCAGCCTTAGAACGAATCTTCTTTTTTATACTAATCTTAGCTCTAATAACAGAGGATAAGCTCTTTCTTTTTTTAGCAGCTTCAGCTTTAAGCCTTAAATAATCTTCTTCAGTAATCCTGATATTAGTAGTCACATAATTCATAATGATACAATTGTATAATTGTATTACTTAATAGTCAAGAGCTTCAATGGTGGGTAGGGTACCATCTGATAAGAGTTTAAGCATTGCTCCGCCACCAACTGACACAAATCCCTTCCTCTGTGCTTCTTCCAAGAGTCCATATTGGTTTAAAGCTGCAACTGAATCCCCTCCTCCAATCACAATTTCTGCACCTGACTGCAAAATCAGTTCTGCCACTTTTTGAGTTTGGTTATATTTTTCCTCTTCAAATTTGCCCAAAGGCCCATTCCAAACAATCATGGCAGCTTTAACTATTAAATCTTTCCATGCATCAGTGGTTTCCTCTGCTATATCAAATCCATCCTCATTTAATTTGCCAACCAAAACATTAGCAGGAAGCTGCACGCTCTGTTCTCTTATTTCATGTACCAGTTTCCCTCCTACAAGGACTGCATCTGCTTTTTCAGCCATCACATTTATCACAGGTAATTTATCTTTTACTTTTGCTCCACCCATTATCCCTATATAGGGTTTTTTAGGATTATTTCTAACATTGAGCAAAGTTTCCACTTCTTTTACAAAATGTAACCCTGCAGAATGAGGCAAAAGTGCTGGAACCATAGTTGTTGAAGCAGCCACATTATGGGCAGAAAAAGCCTCATTCACATAAACCTCTCCTAATCCTGCCAGCTGTCTAGCAAAATCTATATCACTCTCCACTTCTCCATGAAAAAATCTGATATTTTCTAACAAAACTACTTTACTAGTTGATTGAGCTGCTTCTTCCAAAGTCTTAGCAAAAAATACACCTCCGAGGTGTAATCGCATTTCTTCACCTCGGAGGTGAGATTCAAACCACTCTTTAATGGGTTTTGCAGAAAGATCAGAAGATGGAGCAAACGGCCTGCCTAAATGACCTATTATGATAACTTTTGATGCATTATCTATGCAAAGTTTTAAAGTATCTAATCCAGCCTTAAGTTTAAAATCCTCGGCCACTTTAATTTCGAATTTCGAATTTCGAATTTCGAATTTTTTCAAGGCAACATCAATGTCATATCTTAAGAGGACTTTTTTTTCTGAAACAAATTTGGCATTAACAACTTGCATAGAAATCCTATCCATAATATCACACTTATCATGCTAATAAAGTCTGCTAAATTTCTAATAGGAGTATTTTTAAATTCTGCTAAAACAGTATGTTTACCAGAAGTCATATCAAACACTATCAATCCATAACTTTGCCCATCAGAAAGATAGTTAAAATCTTGTTTTTGGCCATCTACTTTTACTTCCCAACCAGGAAAATAAAACTGATTAAGCCTTAGAGTAATCGGAGTTCCCGCCACAATCTCCGCTGCAACACGGTGCGATTTATCCTCTATGATTTGAATTTTCCCTTCTCCGCCTAATGCTTGATACTTACTACTCGCTACCTCACTGATAGCTCTTCCCCACTTTGGTAGATGTTCATTAAAGCTGGTAGTGGTAGGTTTTTGTTGTAAATAATAACTCTCTCCTGGATCAAAAACCTCATTTATTTTCCAGTGGTTTCTATTAGCATAGATTACTAAAATAATTAGCAAAACAAATACAATTTTTTTAAAGGACAAGTGCTTAATTAATAGAGCAGCTGCAATTGCTGAAACAAAGACCGCTACTGAGGAAAATCTTAAGGGAAATTGAACTAATGAAAGAAAAGGCAAATTATCCCAAAGAGTTTCACTTATTTTAAGCATTAAAAATATACTGATGATAAAGCTAGGTAGAATAAATAAGCCTAAAGATCTATCTTTACTCTTTCTACCATGAAATATGAACCATGAACTATAAACTAACATCACTCCTATATGAATTAATCCCAGCTGATAGGACATATCACCAGGTTCTGGGTTTTGAGGATGAGAAAGTCCATATCCCCAGGGAGATCTTAGAAGCTGCCAAAAGCTCACAAATTGATCCTTAAAAAATCCAGCATAAATTTGATCAAAGATAATATATTGTTTCTCAACTATGGCTGGCAGCCAAAACCAAGCAGACAAACCTAATCCCAAAACAAACATCCCCCTAACTTGTCCTGAGCGAAATCGAAGGATCACCCAAGCAAATGCCAAAATTAACGGAGCAGCAATTAAAGCCGTCACATTATGAGCAAGTATTAACCCGGCAAGACTCAAAGCCCCAACCCAAGTTGCCCATTTCTTTCCGTTTTTAATCTCAACTAAACTCCAAAATACAAAAGGCAAAATGCCTAAAGCTAAAGCAGATCCTACTGATGCTGCAACATACACATTTAAAAACCTAATTGGGGCATAAAGATAAAATATTGCTCCTAAAAAAGCTGCCAGAGATGAGCCCAAGAGTGATCTTAAGAAAAGATACATTCCTACAATGGAAATTAGCATAGAAAATAGTAACACTGCTTTAACAGAATCTACATACCCTAATCCTAAAAGATGAAACACTTCTCCTGCCATTGCTGGCAGTGGGTAATTAAATAGAAATACAGGATAACCATACCCATTATTTAATTCCCCTGACCATCTGGGTGGAAACTGCCCCTCAGCTAACAGTTTATCCATAGAAATTTGCCTGATCACATGATGGATCAAATCATGGCTAGTAAAACCACCCGGAATAAATAAAGATTTAACTGCAGGAAAGCTAAAGATTAAAAGCAAACAGATGATTAAAAATTCTTTAGCTATTTTTTTAGTTTTTATGATATTAAGCATATTTATATATCAAAATAATAAAAACTATTAATTGATATATCTATACTGGATGATTCTAGAGGTGCAGACGGGAATCGAACCCGTGCATAAGTGTTTTGCAGACACCCGCGTTTCCTCTTCGCCACTGCACCATCACAGGAAACTTCCATACTTGTAGCTGCAAAGCAGCATAAAAGTTTCCGAGATCGCTTGCACTTGTTGAGCAAGTGACAAGGGACACTTCGTATCTTACCAAATCTAAACCCAAGACAAAAGCCAAACAAAATGTTAAAATGTTTCGGTTCGGGCGGTTAGCTCAGCGGTAGAGCACTTATCTGATAAGTAAGGGGTGAATGGTTCGACACCATTACCGCCCACACTCAAAAATTTCATCAAAAAAGCTCGGCTAAGACCGAGCTTTTTCTATTTTCATGCCTAAAAAGTGGTGGGGATCTAGATTACTCCAAATTGACTTATTGGAATAGCGCTAAATCAACGCTTTTCGCCTGCCATTCAACAGGCATTTTGTCCGCCGTGAGGCGAGACTGGATCAAATACATGTTTGGCTCTACTTCAATCCGCCTTATGGCGAGACGAGGGGAAGAGAACCATATATTTGAACAATACTCCAGAAAGGAGGTGATCCATCCCCAGCTTCGGCTAGGGATACCTTGTTCATGTTAATCCACTCATTACTGAGGGCATGGACTATATCTTCATCCCAACGTTATGTCGGGAGTCGACGTTTAATGGAAGTTTATATTCTGGATTATCCAGTACCTTCCATTAAGAGCAAAGCTCTGCAGCTTCGCTACTAAGTCTCTACGAGTGCCTGCGTCTTTCTATCTTATAACTTAGTTTTGGAATTATATATGGCGCAATTAGATTTCTAAATCTAAGAGCGCTTCCATCTGAAGTAGGAATATAAAGTTGATATCCTTTACTATCCTTCCTCAAATTCACGTTTATTCCAAAGTTTTTGCTTAAACAATCTTTTAATAGTAAGTTACCTTCTAAACCAAATGCATAAGTACTAATCCTAAATGCATAGCTTTCCAGGTAACCATTACCATCATCCATAAACCAAACAGCTAAACTTATGCCACTTTTCAAAATATCAGAGATATTTTGCGGAATAATTTTTATTTTATTCTTGTAAAATAGCTTCATATACTCAAAAATTAAAGGATGAGATAAAGTTCTAAATATTAAGGAATTATTTATTTGATGGTATCTCGGTTCTGCAAAAACCCAATTTTTAAAGATTTGCTGTTTCCAAAAAACATATTCTTTTGCTTTAAAAGAATGACAAATCTGCAATTGAGCTGCCTTACCTGAACGAGATATTTTTAAACATCCATCTCCTAAAACTGTTCCTATTAGAACATTTCTTTGAATGCTAGATAAATCTAGATTCTTCTTTAAATCTTTAAGCCAATTACTGTTTGTATATTGCTTAAGCATCGCAGACTTCCCTCGGTATTCTCCTACATTCCAAGTTACCCAAAAGTAACCCGAATGTCAATTAGGACTTCACCGATTTCAGTCGAATTTCTCTATGTTATTACTAACATAGGTCGCATTACCTACTATAGGCCACGACTTAAGCTTCATCGCTGGTGTCACCTTCCCCCGCATAAATGCGGGGTTCGGGTGCCCCCAACTTTGCTGCCTTGACGGGCGGTGATTGCGGTAAGAAACCTTCCGCTCCCCACTGGACGTGCGCGTCTAGCGCATCCAGCGAGTCCACATACATTTGGTACATGGTTCATCCCTTCCTCTAATTTAGAGTACTACGGACTCAGCTGACTTCCTGTAATCTATTAGTGCGAAGCGCGAGCTCCGCTCATTGTTCTGATATTACAGGATCTCCCTAGGTCATTTAAAAAACTATTTCCAACATTCCTTAAGCTCTCAAAATAACTTCTCTATCGTACACAGATAGATCGTCATTAGCTTTTTTAAAAGGACTGCTTTTTGCCGTTGAACCCTTCAGACATTCTGTTACCAGATATGTCTTGTTCTTGGCTATATCGCTTGCGCGATAGATGGATTCTCACCATCTAGCTTTTTAAACTGCCAGGCGCATTTAATTTGTACAAGACCCGAGAACGTATTCACCGCGGCACGCTGATCCGCGATTACTAGCAATTCCGACTTCATGGGGTCGAATTGCAGACCCCAATCTGAACTGAGGCGAAATTTCAGAGATTAGCTTGCTGTTGCCAGCTTGCAACTCATTGTTATTCACCATTGTAGTGTGTTTGTGGCCCAGGGTGTAAGAACCGTGCTGACTTGACGTCATCCTCGCCTTCCTCCCCG
>CAZYPW010000014.1:0-19565 GCA_964649615.1 uncultured Gammaproteobacteria bacterium
GCCAGCTCGTCTCCTGTTTTTTGGTAGTCTAACACTGCTTGAAATATAGAATTGAAGCTGAATACTAACTTTTTATAGAGATTTCTTGGTTAAACAGATACAATAACCAGACTATTCCTGTACTCAACAACAAGGCTGTTTGGGTTATATGAAGGCATGTTGACCCTGACCTCTTGACGAAGACCAGCAGCATCTCCTACCCGCATTTTGAGTATCTTATCACCAGTCAAAATTGCAAAAAATCCTTCCTGATTTAAACCAATTTTTGCTTTGGCTGTAAGAACCAGAGAATCTGTTGGTCCCTTAGCGGGCTGATGAATAAATCCTCCTTCGATAATGACCCTGCTTAACTGCGCAATAACAAATAATTGCTCTCCAGGTATCACATCAACATAGCCAATGTATTCATCAACGAATTTCGATCGGCCATTTACGCTTAAGGGCTTTTTCACTACGTGTTTTAATACATCACCATGAAAACCAGCACCATAAGGATCATCTGCTGATTGTCTGACAATAGATCCACTCTGAGCCTCTCCTGGCTTCCTTCCTGCCCTGATATAAGGGGGTATACTATACGGCATTAACCTATGAGGCGGCATAGTACGGAATCTTCTTTCATTCATGGGGTAGATTATACTATAGTTGCAAAATTGAAGTAACTGCATTAATTAACTGCTGATTCCTAAAATAAGAAAAAAGCTGTTGATCCCAATTTGGATCTTTGATATTTATATCAGGTTCCACTCCCCTTCCTTCAATTGGCAAATTGTCATCCCGCAAAGTGATGGCATGGACTAAAAATATGGAGTATTTTTCCTGCTCATTGATCTGATTATCCAGCGGAAAAACCCGCTCAACCGTCCCCCATCCTTTGGTGGGAACTCCCAAAACTACCCCCGCATGATATTTTTTAAAAGTCACAGTCATCAACTCCGCAGAGGATTGGGTATTATTATCAACAAGCACTACCATCTGCTTAAATTTGGTTACCGAAGGCAGCTTCTCGGTGGGGGTTTTAAAAGGTAAATACTCCCCTTTTTTATAAAAATCAAAAGCGTATTGGTTTTTACCGATAAAGTAACCCAAAAAATAGGCTGATGCATCAATTGCCCCGCCTATATTACCTCTTAAATCAAAAACCAAGGAGGTTAAAGCGGTATTATCCTTATGGGTTTCAAAGACCTTGACAAACTCATCCAAAGAAGCGGGGGAAAATTTTTTAAACTGAATATATAAAACAGAAGAGCCTATTACTTTGGAAAAAATGGTCGGTTCCACTCCTTTCTCATCGTACCTTTGTTTTTTATCCTGAGAAGTTAAAACATCCTTTGCATAAGCTATTTTCTGAAGTTTTTCTTGAGCCTCAGTAGTATTTTGTTTTTTCAGCTCCTCCGCTTGCTTTTGGTATGCATCTGAAACTGCGCTTTCTGAGGCACCTTTGGCAAGCCCTAAATCCTGGTATAAATCTTTCTCCGGATTAATATTTTCTACGGTATTTTTTAACTGTTCCTCCTGTTTTTGAGTATAAAGCCCTGATCTTCCGGGAGGGTTTAACGATGCCAAAACAGATCCCAAAACATTGGGCAGGAATTTTTCCTTCTGACCGTTAGGCAAATTATTTTGAGCAGATAAAATTTCCGTAATCAGTTTGTCTTTTCCCTCAATCTTGAAAGACAGCGGTCCTGCTCCGTTTTTTTCCGCAGACAATTTAAACAGGTCAATAAGAGCAGCGTCTGCCAAATTATCCCAGAAATTATCTTTGATCTTATCGTAGGATTCGGATAAAAATGCCCCTGAGGTATTTTTTTCTTTTGTTTCAGCAACCCGGGATCCTTTTGTATTAATAAATAATCCATATCCAAGCCCGATTCCTAAAAGGAAGATTACAAGATAAGGAAGAAGCCTTTTAAAATTTGCCATAATGTCTTAGTATATTACAAATAGTGGATATTTTCTCATTTATTTTAATAGTCGGCGGATTGGTGCTTTTTGAAACAGTCTCCAGTGTTGATAATGCCATAATCAATGCAGAGGTTCTCTCTACTATGGGTCAGAAGGCCAGAAAGTGGTTTTTGATCTGGGGACTTTTAATCGCAGTCTTTTTATTGCGGGGAGCTCTGCCTTGGGCCATTGTTTGGGCCACCAACCCTGCTTTAGGTCCCATGGGAGCCTTAACAGCCTCATTTTCCTCTGATCAGCAGGTTATTGAAGCAATAGATGCTTCAGCTCCTATCTTACTTTCGGGTGGAGGGATATTTTTAATATTTCTTTTCTTTCATTGGCTATTTTTAGAGCCCAAAAGGTTTGGGCTTAAAGGAGAACATTTTTTCCTCTCACAAGGAGTCTGGTTTTATGCTGTTATTTCTATAATTTTGGCAGTAGTTGTTTGGTTTAGTATACAACAAAATCCCCTGATGGCTTTTGGAGCAGTAGTTGGCTCAACTGCTTTTTTTATTACTCACGGATTTAAAGAAAATGCTCAAAAAAGTGAAGAAGAATTGTTAAGCAGCAACAGGTCGGATATTAGCAAAATATTTTATTTGGAGGTAATAGACGCGACATTTTCCATAGATGGAGTAATTGGAGCTTTTGCATTTACCATGTCAGTCCCACTGATTTTATTTGGCAATGGTATTGGCGCTTTGGTAGTTAGGCAGTTGACTATTGGTAATATAGACAGAATTAAAAAATATGTTTTCTTAAAAAATGGCGCTATGTATTCAATTTTAATTTTAGGAACAATTATGTTACTAGATAGCTTTGGCGTTCATATTCCATCATGGCTATCCCCTGTTGCTACAGCTATAATTGTAGGTTACTTCTTCCTTAAATCCCGAAAAGTCTTGACAACTGTTTGATCAAATTGTACAATTTGATCAGTTATGACAAAGACAATTTCAGCTTATGAAGCAAGGACAAATTTAGGTGAAATTCTAAATCTTGTTTATTATAAAGGTGATACTATTATTATTGAAAAAAGCGGTAAACCTATGGTAAAACTTACAAAGGTAGCTGCATCAAGGAAAAAAACAAGATTGGATAAAAAAAGATGGGCTGGTATGTGGGATAATAAGGAGGGTAGGTTAATAGAAAAATATACCCTGGATCTAAGAAAAACAGGCAAAATACTTGCTCCATAAATGACTTATATCCTTGACACAGATGTAATCATCGATTTCCTACTGAATAAGGAACCGGGTTTTTCCATGGTTTCTAAAATTATTCATGAAAAGCTATTTATTAGCGTTGTAACCTGGATTGAAATATTATATGGAATAAAGAAAGCCAAAGCCAGTCCAAAAAAATCAGCACAATTTAGCAATTTTCTAAAGGACTTGGAGATTGAAATTATTCCTATCAATTGGGAAATTGGCAGTTTATTTATAGATCTTAAGGTTAAACTGGAAGAAAACGGTGAAAAACTGGCTGATTTTGATTTATTGATTGCCAGCACAAGCAAACTGTATAAACTGACCCTGGTTACAAGAAACATTAGGCATTTTAATAGAGCTGGTGTAAAAATCCTTAGCTAGTGCTACAGGTCACTTCTTCCTCAAATCCAAAAGAGCCCTTAGCGTCGAAATTTAGCCTTAATTGGTCTTTTTACATCAGGATTTTTGCTTCCTCTTCAGTGGTCCCGCACAATTGTCTCGTTTTCTCTCAAAACTACATTATGATCTTTGGCTAATGTTTTGGCTGACTCACTTGCATGATAGCCTTCGGGGAGTTTTCTTACAAACCAAGTTACATGATGTTTATCAATAAACCTTGTAGGGGATTCCTGTGCTGGTTCATCTTTGAGTATCTCCTGCTGTATCATCGGTAGCTGCTCTATTGGTAGTTCAGACTGGATAGGCTTAACCCTTGGTACCAGAAGCTGTTTATAGCTAAAGGGTTTAAGTTTTTTACCGAAGCCCAGGAATCCCAGCAGGCCCACTTTTTCTCGGGAAACTTCTCCCTCCAGCTTATTTATGGATGGTAATTTATCCACTAATTCTGCTCTGGCTGTTAGATCATAGAGCCTCATAAACGTAAACAATCTAAAAAGTTCAAAAACACCTTCTGCGCCGCGTCTCCTAAATACCTCACGTAATGATTGATTGCTTTGAACAGAAGAGTGAATATCCCCATCTTGCGTAATTGGGTAGAGTCCATGATTAGCAGCTGTACCTAGTGTATAGTATTTCACCACACCTTCCGCATGCTTATCAATCACCGGAGTTAAATCTTGCCCAAGCCTTGGTTTCTCTCCTATACCAACTAAACCAACTATGTTTGGGACAAAATAGCCACGGCGTAAATTAGAGTCAGGAACTTCCAGCGACTCATCCAATAGGAAGAATGCATGTCGTGAATCCAGAAAAAGAGGAGACTCATAAAAACAGTTTTTAATTCCGTAACCTCTATTTTCAACTAACTGCTTCCAGACAAGATCAGCATCCTCCTTTGCTGCTGCTTCTTTACCAGATACTGTTTCTCCTAATCTTTCTTGTAATCCGTCAATCCAGGGAAGCATATACCTCCAGATTTGTAGTTGAGTTGCCATGGTTTTAACTTTCGGGTAAAACCAGCGGTTCCGCTCTGTTCCCGGGGTAGACTCCAAAACATCACCCTGATTATGCATTCTATTAATATAATCCTCAGGGACTTCTGTTGCATGCTCCAGTGCCACTTGTTCAGATATATGAGTTATAACAGACGAGAGTTTTCCATCAGCATCTACTTTACTTAAAGCTCCTCTCTTAGCCCGGTAATGAATGTCGTTAATTCTTAAAAATACATCCAGAGCTCCTTGGAATGCTTGATGGTATGGTAAGCCGGTAACATGAGACCCAAATATTTTTTGACTCAAATCTAACTCCCTTGTCCAAGATCTATCGTTTCGGATAAATTCAACTGATAGGCTAGTTTCTAAGGATCTATCTATTTGCACAGGTTTTGGTTTTTCGTATAAACTCCAAGGTGTATATGCTTCAGCCATAATTTTGTAAATCTTAGCATAAAATCATGAAGAAGTCAAACTATAGGTTACCAGAAAAAATTATTCTTTTTCCCAGTCAGAATTGGGCTATCAGGAAATAACCTTTGGGCTTTTTCTAAGAATTGATTAGCAGAAGCTTGGTTGCCTGTATTAAGTAAAAATATGCCCATTCTTAAATAAGCATAGCTTGAAATCTTCGCTCCGCTCAGATTATAAGAAACAGGGGTTAAGCTGGCAAGATCTATAATTTTTAATCCCTTCTCCCTTATAATTTCTGATCTGGTTAGTACCACCATAAAATCATCTATATAAACTAGCTTCCAATCAGGATCCTTAACTATATTTTGTAAAAAATTTCTGCCCCAGGGAGTTTGGTCTGTATGAGAGAAAATAACGATTTTAAAGCCATACACTTTTTCAGCTTCTTTAAATTTGGCATAATCTCCCTGAATAGGAATATATATTTGTTGGAAAAAGTCTGCAGGGTAAGCCTCAGGCCTGCCATCTACAAACACTTTATACTTAGGATATGCTCTATAAATAATATAACTACCTATATCAAAATTATTAAAAATAGGCTGGGGTAAGTTTTTCTCTAATACAAAATCCATTGCCCCTTTAACGCTTTGCTGAAATTCTAATCCAGGATTTATGTATTTATCATTAAAACGGTAATAGTCTCCATTTAAATACAGGTAGCTTTCAACAAAAAGTAACGGTATAAAAATCCATGTGAGGGATTTTATAAGACCCCTAAACTTAAACTGGGGAAGATTTAACAAAACTGCCGGAAAGCTTAAAAAAACAAGATATGGAAAACTCCTAACATTAATTAGGGCTAGTACCATTCCAAAGACGGAAATCAAAATATTTTTTACCTCAGAACCTCTTTTTATTAAAGCAAGAAGAATAGATATAGCAGTTATGGCTACAGATAATTTAACAAACAAAAAATTAGGGTCTCTAAAATTGATACTTTCCAAAAGAAACATTGTCTGGTTTTCTACTATGGTATAGCCATAGTTTTTAGTCACATTTAAAGGATAAAAAAGTCCTGCCAATCCATTTGGATTAAGTAAACTCACAATAACTGATAGTATAAATATAACAGCTAATAACTTCAGCTTCCCACTTAAGATGTGGGAACGCAGTTGTTGATAGATTAAGTGGATGAAGAAAATAGCCTGTAGAATTAGTCCTACAAAAAAATATATGTGGGTATTGATCCAAATCAACTGAATTAAGGGAAGAAAAAAAATGGATTTTGGAATATTCGTACTACGATCGGAGGACCTATATTTTGAGAATTTTTCCAGGATATAATAAGTAGAAGCTGTAAAAAGAAAGCTAAAAATTTCTGGCCTTAGTTCTGTTCTTTCTCTTAAAACATGCAGGAGGATAAACCCAATAGGTAAAAGAAGTGCAGTCTTTTCTTTAGGAATGATTTTAATTGTTAACCAAACTGAAAATAGAAAGATTATTAATTTAACTACCAAAAGTAGACTTAAAATACCTGCCTGATTAAAAAGGTAAGCTATTACTCCAAATAACCAGTGAGTATTGATAAAAGGAAAATCTGGATTGGTATAGGAAAATAAATTAACTTTAGGAACTTGCCATGTTTGAGTAATAATTTCCCCAAGTTTGATATGCCTGCCTAAATCCTGATCAAAAGAAGTATCTGTTTTAAATAAAAAAGAAAAAACAAAAAATAAAAGCAGGATCTTAATCCACATATCCAGTAAAGTTTTCTTTTTTAATATTTTCAGATAAGACGCCAGCTTCCAGAAGGGCTTTTTCAACAGCTTCAACCATACTCTGCGGGCCTACCACCATATAATTTTGGGCATTTACATTAGGGAAATATTCCTTAATAAAATTACTATCCACCTTTCTTTTTTCACCACTCCATGCTGGATCATCTGTCATGGTTAAGATTAGTTTGTAGTTGGCTTGCCTCGCTGAGTCTGCGAAGCGGGTAGTTTGTAGTTGGTAGTTTTGTAACTCTTCCAGATAAGCAGCAGATCTCCTATTTTTGTTAGAATAAATTAGGGTGATTTTGTAAGCTAATTTTTCTTCTGAAATATATTTCAGCATGCTCATAAAAGGAGTTATGCCAATTCCTCCTGCAATAAAAACCAAAGGCCTAGTAGTATCCTCAGGCAAAACAAAATCTCCTTTAATTGGTCCAAGCTCTACTGTTGTACCAACTGCTAACTCCTTAAGAGTTCTTTTAAAACCAGATTCAGAGGCTCTGGTAGTAAAAGTAATAATTCCCTTTTGATTTGGAGAATTAACTATAGAAAAATGCCTTTTAATTCCTCTGCTATCTGGGAAAAGTAAGTTTTCTAAAGTAATAAAACAAAACTGGCCAGCTTTAAAGATAAAGGGCTCTTTTACTTCAAAAGTAACAGATAAAGTTCCAGAGGCAACTTCTTCTTTATTTTTTAGCGTTCCTACCATACAATATACTTATATCATATATTACCTTTACGCGATATCTTGCGCGATTATTACGCGACCTGTGATATAATAAGCATATGTTAGAACCTAATTACTCTATTACCTCAAAAACACTTTCCAATATGACTGAGATTGCAGAGATTAAGGCTGTGGTGGAAAGATCCAGAGTTTTACCCTTAAATGAAGCCCAGCTTAGAAGGCAAGCAATTTTAAGAATGGCCCATACTTCAACCTCTATTGAGGGCAATAAACTTGCCCAATTTGAAGTAGGTAAAGTAATTGAGGGTAAATTTGTTAAGGGATCCCAAAAAGATATCTTAGAGGTGGAAAACTACTATAAAGCTTTACAAAAGTTAGAAGAGATGGCTAAAACTAAACGGACAATAAGTTTAGACGAGATTCTATCACTTCACAAGATGGTTATTGATGGGTTAGTAGAAGGTTCTAAAACAGGAAAATTCAGGCCTTCTGATGTTTATGTGGTAGATGATTTAGGTGATGGACGCGAAAAAGTCAGATTTAAAGCCCCGGATGCAAAAGAGGTTTTGAAAATGATTAAAGACTTAATTGGCTGGTTAGATAAGTCAAAAAAGGCAGGGATACATCCAATTATTAGAGCAGCTATTTTACACCTACAGTTTGTAACTATTCACCCTTTTACAGATGGTAATGGCAGGCTGGCTAGGTTACTAACCCAGCTCCAGCTTTATAGGGACGGCTGGGATTTTAGGAAAATTTTAGTACTTGAAGATTATTACAAT
Organism: uncultured Gammaproteobacteria bacterium; assembly: GCA_964649615.1. Lineage (GTDB taxonomy): Bacteria > Patescibacteriota > Microgenomatia > Daviesbacterales > UBA10151 > CAZYPW01. The sequence goes on from CAZYPW010000014.1 coordinate 8,209, forward strand.
AGAGACAGAATATCTTACTACAATGCAGAAAACTATGCTCAGGGTGCAAATTATCAAGAGAATATGGACTTTACTTCTTGGTTGGAGTACTTCACTACAGGGTTTGTAGTGGAAGCCAGAAAAGCCCTGGAACAGATTCAGTCCATTGGTTTTGGCAAGGTCTCTAAAAAGAGTGAACAAATCTTTTTGAACAGAGATGAAATCCAAATTATGGATTTTTTAACCACCACTGGCAGGATTACCTCAGATGATGTAGTAGATATTTTAAATGTGGCTAAAAGAACAGCCCAACTAAAACTTAAGAATTTATCAGATAAAAGGCTTTTGAAGCTAAGAGGCAAAGGCCCAGCCAGCTACTACTCTCTTGCGAAGTAATGGTGAGCGCAGTCGAACCATTGCGCGATAGTTTGCGCAATTATTGCGCGACCTACCTACCTCTTGCAACTTTATAGCTAATATGAGACAATCTATACAGTGATGAGTAGTGCAGTTAGTTTCTAATTCACCTCACATAATTAAAAAGAAATGGAGGTGAATTTTTTTGAACAATAAAAAATTATTCGTAGGCTCTTTGCCTTGGGGCGTTGATGACGCTAAACTTAGAGAAATCTTTTCTCAAGCAGGTAATGTTGTTTCCGCACAAGTGGTGATGGACAGGCAAACCGGCAGATCAAGAGGTTTTGGTTTTGTGGAAATGTCAACTGAAGAAGAAGCCCAAAATGCAGTTTCTAATCTTAATGGCACAGATGTTGATGGTAGAAAAATTATCGTTAACATAGCAAGGCCAAGAGAAGACCGCTAAGCTTTTACTCTGTAACGCAAAAATAATTCTTCATTTATATTTTTATATGAAACTAGTTTTAGTTTCCTTGTTTTACGTGGAGAAAATAATACTCCCTCAACTAAGGTTGAAGTAGTATCTTTTTGGCTGCCATAAATCTTTGGAGCGATAGTCAAGAAAATCTCATCAATTAAGTTTTCTTTTAAAAAGGATCCTAATAAAGTAGGTCCCCCTTCAACAAGGACATGTTTGTATCCCTTTTTATTTAAGTCTTTTAAAATAGCATGTAAATTTCCTACAACTACGTTCCCACTTGTCAAGTGGGAATACGGTTTGGGATTTTTGGTCACTATAGAATATGGAAGGGTAGGATTTTTGCCTAGTTTTTTGCGCAAGTTTTTAAATTTTCCTTTTTTCAGACTCTCTAAAGTCTTTCTACCGAACTCTCTCGCTAAGTTCCCACCATGGATTAGGCAATCAGCATATGCTCTTAGTTCCACCAAAACATTGTGGTCAGTTTTGGAGCCTATTGGCCAATAGCCCTGTTTTTTAACAGCTACTTTTCCATCAAGAGTCTGCACAAAATTGGTGTAGAAAAAAGGCCTATTTTTAGTGCGCGGAGCGCGCGAGCTTTGCTCAACTTTGGGAAATTTTAAGTTCTGGTAGAACATGTTTTGAAGCTAAATATGAGAGGGCTTTTTGAGTAATAATAAATGAAGCAGCTATGCCTGTGGCAAAAAGTAATCTCTCAGAGATCACCACTGGGATTAGTCCACTCCAAACAGAAGCTGGCAGATTAAAGGCCCAAATCCAGGCTGCTCCCCCCACACTGTGGGCTGTAAACGTTGCACCAAGGCTTTTCATCCATAAATTTTTCCTAAATCTGTAAGCTATCAAAGGAATCAGCCAAAATAAGGTGTAATAAGGCACCTGCCTGCCATTAGGATGTGCTAAAAAAGTAAAAATTGCTAAAACTGGTACTGCTAAAATCCACCTTGCTTCTTTTTTAGAAATAGCTGCAAAGTAGTAAACTGCAAAAAGAGTTGGGAATAGCCTGATTATTGCACCAGTAGTCCAAGGAGTATCCTTAATAAAATTATTTGTAACCATCACAGACAGCACAGAGGCTATTCCATAAACTGGCCCTAAAAAAGCTCCAGCCATGGGAGCAAAAAAGTCAAATAAAGTAAAAGATACATTAGAACCTGCTAATTTATTAAAAGGAACCTGTAGGAAGATAAATCCTAAAATAGTGAAGAGAACAAAAAAGACCAAACTTTTGTTGAGTCTGCTCATGATAGGAGTAAGATTAGGATAAATTTATCTAATTGTCAATGTTCAAAATCCCAAAACTCTCTGATGGTCGGGGTGACAGGAATTGAACCTGCTGCTTCCCGCTCCCAAAGCGGGCGTTCTACCGATGAACTACACCCCGTAAAATTAAAAAAGTGCTGGTGGTGGGAGTCGAACCCACATGCCTTTTGGGCACTCGCTCTTAAGGCGAGCGCGTATGCCATTCCGCCACACCAGCTTAAAGTGTATTATACCCTATTTTTTGGGGGTTGCATTATCCAGGATATGGAGAGAAAATTAGTCTTTCGTGAGGGAGATATTTTTATGGCAAAAACATTAAAACAAACATTAAAAGAGATCCAAATTTCACTAGGCATGCCACAAAGAAAAATTGCAGGGACCCTTAAATATTATTTAGGCTTTCTTAATGTGACTGAAGCTGAAAAAAAGGAAACTGAAGCCTCCTTCAAAAAAGAGAGAATGCAAACACTTACCCACAAAAAGGTTACCTGGGTTGATATAACTAATCCTCACCGTGGAGTAATTGGCCAGTTGGCTCAACAATATCCATTTCACCCCCTTCATCTTGAGGATTGCATTTCCAAAGGACAGTTTCCCAAGATTGAAGAAAGTGATGAGGACCAATATTTATTTTTGCTTCTCCGTTTTCCAGGCCCAAAAGCTGATGAGGGGAAAATTCTGATTAATCAAATTTGCTTTTTCTTAGGAAACAACTATCTTGTCACAATTCATGAGGATAAAACAGATACCATCTCTTTAATATTTGATGAATGCTTTCAAAATCTGCAGCAAAGAGAAGCATTTATTAATAACTCATCTGTGCATCTTCTTTACACCATTATTGATCAGCTTACCAAGGATTTGTCTCCTATTTTACAAGTTATAATCCGGGAGGTGGATGAGGCAGAAGATATTGTCTTTAATGATAAAGTATCGGCTGTTTATAAGGTAGGCCAGCTAAGGCAAAAAATAATCAGCCTGCGCAGAGTAATAGGTCCTTTAAGGGTTTTGCTTAAAGATATTGAGGCAAGAGTAAATAAATTCTCATCCCGTAATTTGTCTGTTTATTTTGACAATATTATCCATCGGGTAGAAAAGGCCTGGGAAACCTTAGGGGAAGCCGCAGAAACAATTGAAATATACAAAGATGCAGATTTTACATTTAGTTCAGAGAAAACAAACAGGATTTTAGCGCTTCTAACCATCATCTTTACTTTTTCTATTCCAGCTACGGTAATCGGCACATTTTATGGCATGAATATCTTGCTTCCAGGTGGCATAGAATCAGGAGTATGGAATTTTTGGGGAGACTACACCACCCTTATCATAATTCTGCTGGGTGCAACCATTCCTGTAATTTTGATGCTGTGGCATTTTAAAAAAAGAGGCTGGTTTTAAGCATTAAAATTCATTTTCTAAGTATTTTGGGGGGTTGACAGATTATTAGGATGGAGAGACAATGAATTTGAAATCTCAAATACCAAGAGCAGGTAAGAGATTTTTTTGTGATTTTAAGGATAGGGAAAAAATATGAACCACAGGCTTACCTTTCTAGAAAAAATGTCCTTCAAATTAACGGAGCTGATGGGCTCCCCTTTTTCTTTAGTGCTCCACACCCTGATTATTAGTGGAGTTTTTCTTTTGCGCTACCTAGGTATTACTACTAATTTAACTCTGCTTACTTTAGCAACTGTTTTTTGCCTGGAAGCTTTATATCTGGCCATATTTATTCAGATTAAGGTCAATAGAAATACCAAAAATCTATCTGAAGTTGAAAGCAATATTGCAGAGATATATGAAGAAGAAAAAGAGTCACACAAGCTGATGATGCAAATATTGCATCTGACCCATCAGATGAGGACTCTTCAGAAAAATAATTCTGGAAATGGCCATGGTACCCGTAGAATCCATGCCTAGTTTATGGACCTGGTCTCTAAAAAATGTGTTCCTTGCTGGTCTGGAACCCCTCCTTTAAAGAAAGCAGAGATTGAAAAATATCTTTCAGAACTTAAAACCCACTGGGAAGTAATAGAAGGCAGCAAAATTAGGAAAAAATTTATTTTTAAGAATTTTAAGGAAGCTATGCAATTTGTTAACAAAATAGCTGATATTGCAGAAGAGGAACAACACCACCCTGATATCTACATTTTTTATAGCAAGGTAACTATAGAACTTTGGACTCATGCTATAGGTGGGCTGTCTGAAAATGACTTTATCTTGGCTGCAAAGATTGAAGAATTGAATTAAACTTCTTACTCCAATCAACAATATGTAACCTGATAGCCACAAAGTAAAAAACAAGTGCATATAGAACTCCTGCCAAAATATCAATAACATAATGTTCCCCCAAATAAACTAAAGAGAACCAGGTTAATAAAACATAAGGCAAAAAAAATAAAGCTTTAAGCTTAAAAAATCTTAAGGCAAAAAGTAGAATCAGCAACGGATAAGCGCCGTGGAGAGAAGGCATAGCTGCAACCAGATTCGGGTTAAAGTTATGATAGACGGAGGGTAGGTTCCACTTATCCGGAAAAGCTCGCAAAGTAACATCCAAAATTTTTTGAACACCTGGTAAATATTCCTGCTCTGCAGCCATCCAGGGAGGGGCTGCAGGGTAAATTAAAAAGGTACCCCATGCTGCATAAGAGAGTAGCAGAATTCCGGTCACAAACTGCCTGAAATATCCTCTGTTGTAGAGCCAGAGAATGAACCCGAATGAAAGCGGTAGAGCAAAATGCAGAAAATAAAACATGGTGGCAAAATAATCCAATAAGGAGGCTCTAGCTGGATTGTAGAACAGATTTTGAAGAGTAATTGTAGGTATTTGGCCAAATAACCCATTTTCGAGATTAATTAATTTGATAAAATCAGCCCTTGGTCCTAAATTGTCCGCAAATCCTCTTAAAAAATCATAGGAAAGTAAAATAAATAAAAAAGGGGTCCAGTCCAAAATAAAACTCCTGGTTCTTTTTACCAAAAGACTGGCCAAAAGTAGCACAAAAACATATCTTGAAGGGTCTATCCCAATCCCCTGCCAGATCATTAAGCCAGTTATCCCCACAATATAAATTACAAATAAAGAAATATTAAAAACCCGATGCTTCACTAAATCATTTTAACAAATTCAAAGTACCCACGGCTGTATATAGTTTGAATATGATAAAATAAAAATATGCACTCAAGAATTAACTCTCCTTTTGCCTGGATATTAAGCTTTTTTCTGCTTCTTTTTCTTTATACCAAATTTATCGGTCCAATTCCTTTTTCTGTTAATTCCATAACCACTACCAAATCCGATACTTTTCAAGTAAACGGAGAAGGTAAAGCGACTGCTGTTCCGGATATAGCTAATGTGACTATAGGTATCCAAGCAAGTGGGCAAACAGTCAAAGCTGCCCAAGATCAAATAAATGCAACTATTAATAATATTTCCGGGGCAGTTAAGAACTTAGGAGTAGATGTAAAAGACATACAAACCACAAATTATAGCATTCACCCAAATTATGATTTCAGAGAGAGTAGTCAAAGAATTACCGGTTATTCAGCTTCAACCAATCTTTCTATAAAGGTAAGACAAATTGATGGAGTAAACGATGTGATAGATGCTGCCACAGCAAATGGAGCAAATCAAGTTGGAGGCATAAACTTTGATATAGATAACAAAAGCAAATTGGAAAATGAGGCCAGAGAGAAAGCGGTTACAGATGCCAAAAAGAAGGCGGAAAACGCTGCAAAAATTGCCGGGTTTAAATTGGGCAGGATTATCAATTATTCGGAAAACTTTGGGGGTTACCCGATACCTATTTCTCTTAGAACTATGGCTATGGGTTCAGCTGAAGATAGTGAAGCAACCCAGGTTGAAGTAGGGTCAACTGATATAACAGTAAGTGTTATCCTAAGCTACGAAATCCAGTAAGTTTAAAGTATTGTTAAAAACCCCCCTTTTAGTTAAAATAGTTTAACTATGGACGATCCTAAGTGTTGCTAAATTAGTTTAAAATGCGGGATTAGTTCACCGGTAGAACGACTGCTTTCCAAGCAGTATGTAAGGGGTTCAATTCCCCTATCCCGCTCCAGATGAATTTTATCGAACTCATGAATTTTAGCTTCGGAAACTTGCTTAATTTTGTCAAAATTTAGGTCAAGAACGTTACACCCTAACGGGAGTCGAACTATCCTCAAGCTCGTTATTTCTTATTTTGATCAGATTCTTCAAAACTACCCATCCACATTGACCCATAAAAGTGCTGCATAACTGCACAAGCCAATAAATACACAACTTCTTGTATGTCTTTTAGCTCTTCTTCCGATGCATTAGGATAATATTCTTTGATTGTTTCTAGTGATAACACAATAAATTCTCACCTCCTTTATCAGAAGTTGAAAATTTAGCACATTGGGGAAACTAATTAACGGGGATTATAAATTTTTGCTCTGGCGTTAAAGTACGCCGCTAAATTAAATACTTACTGTCTCTCCAGTTTTTAAACCGATAAACTTTATACCCTTACTAGCAAAATATCCTTCTAGTCTTTTATAAAAAGCTTCTCTAGCTACATCGTTCCAATGCCAATCGTGGATAGGTAGAATAACTTGTGCTTTTAATGATTCTCCCAACTCAACCGCCTGAGTTAGACTACACCAAGGAGCCTGTACTGGTAAAGCTAAGATAGGCGTTTTTGAAGTAAAGTGTAGCGAATCACCTGGATGAGTAAGACTATTTCCAACAGTGAACAGCATATTTTCAGGAGGCTCTGTTCCAAATACTCGTTCATGAAGCACCGTTTCAGTTTTAATAAACTCTGGTGAATTTTCCTCTGCTGTTATTCCCTCCTTACTTAGCACAGCTCTAGCAGAAGAATTAGTAATTACTGGTAAATTAGGAAATATTGCAAGAATTTCTTTGATAAAAGGAATGTACATATGATCTGGATGCTCGTGGGTAATTAATAAATAATCCAGTTTTCCGAGAGTATCAATATTTAATACCTTAGCTTCATAAGTATAGTTACCCGGGTCAATCAATACCTTTTTACCATCTGTTTCTACAACAAGACATGAATGTATATATTTTGTTACCTTCATAATTGTTATCTGCTTTGATTATACAACAAGAGTTAGCAGAAAGCTTATGGTATACTGCTGTTACCGAATGATCCTTGTGGTGAAAGTACCTTACTGTTAGGGAGCGAATGTTGACACTAGATTTAGTGATTCATCTTGGCTACAGGGATCGCTTTATTTAATAAGTTTTCTACTTTGTTTTTTGGGCAAATAATTTTGTGAGGTTATTACTTTTCTGCCGGTTTCTTCTTCCAAATTAGATCTGGCATCTCCGGCAATTTTACCTCCACGTCTTGAGACCTGTTTATTTCTCTCAAAGCCCTGAGGGTGTTCTGTTTTAGTAATCTCTGTGGTGGCTGCTTCCCCAAGCTGGGAGAACAAAAGCTCCAAATCACTCATGTGATCACGCAGGTTTTCTCTTCTTAGACCTTTTATTTTCTTATATTCAGATGGAGTAACACCAAAAGTGGCTTTAGATATTTCGGCAGTCAGTATTTCATACTCTTTTGCCAGCTCTACACCATGTTTTTGCCATTCATCAGTCAATTCCTCTCTTATGGCAATAGAGCGCATTCGTCTTTCAATCCAATCATCAGGATATCCCTTTGCTTTGTAAAGAGCTCTGGCCCGTTTTTGGGCTAACTCCGGATCTTCTATTTCTTGTACCCTTTCATATCCAACTTTGGCTAACCATCTTTTAAAAGGCTCTGCTTTTGATGAGGGAATTGATTGAATAATCCTAAAAATACCTTCAGTATTGGCGCATCTTACTTTCTGTTTTCCTCCTGCAGTTTCTATTAAAAGGGGGTGTTCAATTTGAACCCACCCTTTAGCCAACTCTTCATCTCGGTTAAGCATATTTTTTAAGTATTGCTTAGGGTTTTGGGAATCTGTTAAAGCAGTAATTACATCAGTAATAACAAACCACCATTCATTATTACGAATAGTTTTCCTTATTTTTCTATTTCGGAAAATTGCTATTTTAGTTATTTGCTCTACTTCTTGATTCATTGTTGTTAAAAATTGTTATTACTCTTTATTATACATACAAAACCCGTAATTACCAGTCGTTATACAAAAAAACTGGTAAAATAAGCAAAGCTTGATCTTTCAGATTAAGCAAAGTTTGCCTTTTTCTGACGAAAAACGTAGGAATAATCTGATAAACTTTGACAGTCTGGCTAAGATCACGTCAGGAGCTCCGAAGGGGTTTTTGAAGCTAGCCCCAGAATTTCCCTAAAGCCCAAATTTAATTTTTAGCAAATTCGGTTAGTTCGGCAATTTGTGTCTATAGACAGGATTTGTCTGTCAGCCTCATCTGTAGATTTTCTACAATACGCTATATATTTCATGCCTAAAAGGACGTATTTACTCTAATCTTTTTAAAATCATCATCAAGGGTAAAAACTTCATCTAAGGAGAAATCTTTAAGGAGGGTATATGAGGTTGCATCAGTAAAGGAAATTTTGTGATCTGAGAATTTAAGAAAAGCCTCAAGTGCTTTTTCAAATAACGCTTCATCAATTCTTAAAACTGTTATCTCACCTTTAGAAATAGATGCCTTAAGTTTTTCTATGTATTTTTTAATATCAACCTGCCTAAAGTAAAGTAAGCGGGTGAACAATTCATCTAAAATATAGTCTGAGGTGAAAAGTATTGCTCTCCCTTGTCTATAATCGTGATATCTTTTAGCAACTTTTTTATGGTCAGTTTCTTTATCAACAAGCAAAGCTACAAATGCACTTGTGTCAATAAAAACCTTCATAAGAAGAACTTTGCCTTTTTACTTCGTAAAAACGTAAATACTTTCATGATTAGTCGGTAAGATATATCTCATCAATGTTTTTGGCAAGGTTTGTCATTTTATTCCCTGGAAGTTTTATTGCTCCAACTAAAGAGTCAAGGATATAAGTATCCTTAGGAGGGGTCTTTGTCGCTGTAAAAACCTTTGCCAGATTTTGGGCAATTTGGTCGGTAATAATTTGCAGTAATTTAGACCTGGAAATATCAGTGTGTTTTCCAAAGTCATCTAAGACAGAAACAGAATGTTGATTTAGATAAACTTGATATCTTTTCATAATATATACATTAAACCATATGGTGTATATTCTGTCAAGTGCAAAGGCAACCCCACTGCCAAGCACTAGGGCGTAACGAATGGCTATTAACGATCATTTCCCGCTCACCTATTTATTAAAATACTCATAGACTGCTTTGGCAAGCTGGGACATTTTGGCTCTGGCCAGAAGAGGATCAGTCTTGCTTTCTGTTAAAACCACTATAATGAAATCCCCAGAGGGAGAAAAAACAATCCCTGCATCATTTTCTACTAAGCCCAAATTGCCTGTTTTATGGGCAAAACTAATCTCTTTGGGCAACTTTTTAGCAAGCCTATCATTTAACTCCTGTTTTTTTAAAACCTCCAGCATCTTTTGGGAATACTCAGGGTTAATAACCTCTCCTTTATATAATCTCTCATAAAATAAAGCTATATCTTCTGCTGTAGTTTTTGGGGGTACAGACATTTTAGAATTTTTTAACCCTAATTTTTCTATAAATTTCTCTACCTCCAAGTTACTGAATTTAGAAAGCAGAAGTAAAGCTGCATAGTTATGGGAGATAGTAATCATCTGGCCTATGGCAGATTCAATGCTATATTGCAGATGCCCCTCAGTTAGTTCTGCATCATCACCCTCCAGATCAAACTTTTTATTAATCTCTTCAACATCCCCTTCAACACTATCATCCAAGCTGAATTCTCCTTTAGCTATTTTTTCATAAATTACTCCCATCAGCCACAATTTATATAAAGAAGCAGCCACAAATTTTTCATTTTCCTGTGTTTTAAAGCCTTCTCCAGTTTTTAAATTCTTTACTACTACAGCATACTTTCCATCAAATCCTTCAAAAACAGCCTCAGTAATTAATTTTAAATTTGAGGCAGGCAAAAATGATAAGGGAAAAGGTGAAACAAGGTTAGAGTTAGGTTTAATAATTTTAGAGCTTAGTAAAATAAGCCCAATAAATATTAATAAAGCTAAGGAGATATATTTAACTGATTCCCTCATTAGAAATTAAAGTCCCTGGAGATCTTTTTCTACTGTGCTAAACTCAGCTTCCACGTCCCCAACATCTACAGAAGTTGCTTCCTCTTCAGACACTGGCTCAGGAGAAGGAGTGGAAACAGGAACAGTACTAGTTTGTTCAGAGGCAGTTTTAGGCCCTTTGTTTTGGTTATTTAAAAATAAATAAATTCCTCCCACTGCCAAAAGTATTATAAGCACTCCTCCTACTAGCAGATAAAGCATTCTCATAGAAGTTTTTTCTTCCCCTCCTGCTGGTGATATTTGAGGAGGTGTTGAAATAGGTGTTGAAATATTAGGTTGAGCTGGAGGGGGATTATTGGGATCCACTATTGGTTGCCTCCTTGCCTGATTTAGCTACCCTGATAGCATTAGAAACAGCTTTTTTTGCTTCAATGACAGTTTCCCTAACAGCTTTAAGGTCAGTGAGCAATTTTTCTTTAGCCGCTTTAGCATCTACCCTAACCCTGTTTTCAGTGCTGACCTGGATAGTATAGTCTTTACTGGCTTGAGCTGTGACTGCTTCTTGTGCTAAAACTATAGAATCTTTAGCATCAGCAATTGCTTCTTTAGCTAAACTAGCATCCTTAATATCAGGAGAAGCTGAATTAACTCTATCCTCCAGCTTAGTTAAAAGGGTAGCCAGCCTTTGCAGCACATTATTAAAATGGGCTACCATTTTTTCATTAATCATCTTTAAGGAATTGCTGATTCTTTCCACTAAATTGGCTTTTTGCTTATCTCTAAAAGCTGCTAACTTTTCTTTAAGTGCTGCCTCCCTGGATGCTATCTTGGCTTTTGAATCTTCCAGCCTTTGAGTAATAATTTCTTTTCTCGTTTCAACTCTTTCTTTAACTGCTTCTTTTCTGGTAATTCCGGTTGAAGTGGCATCCTTCCTGCCGGCAGGCAGGTCCTGTGCTATAACAGGATAAGCTGACAGCAGGAAAAGTAAAGTAAATAAAACAGCAATAGAAATTCTGGAAGGAGCAGCTATGGTATTCATCTGTATTCTACATTACCAAACTAAACAGACCTTTGTCAACCTCCTCTTGGCAAAATAACATTAAAAGTAGAATCAGGTTAGGTGGAATCCACAATCTGAACTCTAGTACGCC
>CAZYPW010000015.1:0-16220 GCA_964649615.1 uncultured Gammaproteobacteria bacterium
TATTTTTGATTCCCTCCAGTTTTTTCAGCTCTGAAACTAATTTTTTAATATTTTTTCCCTCTACAAAAAGATGGATATTTTGGCCAGTATCCACTGTGAAATAAACAGGTAAACCTTGCCCCCTCCATTTCCTGGTTAATTTCATGGTATTTAAAGTTCCGCTTGTCCAGTAAATTAAGTAAGGGTTTTGAGTAAGAGTTATAGCGTGAAATTCCAAAGCTTCGGCTTCAAGAAATTCTCCAAAAGCCTCAAAATTTTTATCTTTAATCAATTTTTTAAGATTTTTATTTTTCTCCTTCATCAGCGCTAATCTGCTTTTAAAGAAAGGACTTGTTTGAGCTGCTTCATGGCCGGAGCTGCTTGAGACCTCTTTTTTTTCTTCAGTAAAAATTGCAACAACATTTGCTATGTCCCAGTAATTTGGTGGGAAAATCTGGACAGCATATGAGGTTTCTGAGGTATCTCCGTCTAACCATTCTACAAATCCTCCAGGAATGGATCTGCATGCAGATCCTGATCCTTGTCTTGCTAGAATAGATAATTCTTTTGGAGAAAGGTTTAATCCTGCAGCTGCAACTGCTGCTAAAGTTAATGCTGCAAATCCAGAAGCAGAGGAGGCAAGGCCGGTTCCAGCTGGGAAATTGTTACTGGAAACAACCTTTGCTTTATCAGTTATATTAGCCATTTTTCTCACCCTATCCAAATGTTTTATAACTCTTTTAGCTTCACCTTTCTCAACTCCACCCCCATTTATTTTTACTGTATCTCTCTTAAAAGAGGGGGAGAATTCTACAGTTGTGGTGGTAAGTAGATCAGATAGAGTCATGGATACTGATCCATTCTCCGGCAGTCTCAAAACTTCATCTTTCTTACCCCAGTACTTGGTAAAAGCTATATTAGATGGTGCAATAGCTGTTGCTTTCATGTCTCTATTTTTACTCCTTCTGCATTGGTTTGTACATCAATTACTTGTCCACCAGCTTCAGTAATAACATCTTTAACAGCCTGGATCTTATTTTCTGGAGCTAATGCAATCATGCAATCACCAATTCCGGCGCCGGATAGCTTAGCCCCGTATGCTCCAGCATCCCTAGCTCCATATATCATTTCAGCCAGCTTCCTGCCTTCCACCCCTAAAGCTGAAAGCAGTCCTTCATTCAAGTTCATGAGTTCTCCTAAACATACCCAATCTTTGTTCAATAAAGCTATTTTGGCTTGTTCCACCAATTCTTCTATTTGTGAATAAACATTTTCAATAACTTTGGGATACTTGTCTGCTTTTTTTGAGACCTCAGTTATTAATGTAGTAGTGTCAAATTTAAAGCCAGAATAGCTGACTATTAAGGGAAGTGAGTCAATTTTTAAAGGTTCTATGATTTCTCCAGGAGTAACATAATACAGAGTTCCTCCGAAGACTGCTGCTGCAACATCAAATCCAGATCCTTTGCCTTGAACCTCTAAAATAGTTTTGTAAGCTAGTTTAAAGATTTCTTTATTAGATAATTTTGCTTTAGTTAATTCTGATAAAGCCTTTAATACACAAACAGTAGAAGCAGAGGAGGAGCCAAAGCCAAATTGGGAATTAAATTCTGATTTTGTGGTAACCCTTATTCCTTTTAGCCTTAAAAGGTGAGACCTTTTGTGGCTAAAGAAATTCTTAACTGCAATTTCCACAAACTTGGCTCCTTTGGGGATATCACCAACTCCAAGTTGTTTCATAGGCTTTTTATAATCTGTAACAGAGACATCAGGAGCCTCAAGGTGGAATATAGAGTCTTCAGTTAGTTCAACTGCGGCTTTCATTCTTTGGTTTACAGCAGTCACAAGACATGGCCTGCCATAAAGTACAGCATGTTCCCCAAATAACATTAATTTTCCCGGCGCTGAAACTGTAATTTTCATTCTTGTTTTAATCCCTCCACTCCTAATTTAGCTTTAAAATATGGAAGATTATATGATTTTACTACTTTTAGCAGTTTTTCCTGATTTTTATGATAGGCAAGAAGTACTCCTGTTGGACCGGAAAATGCTCCGGCACCACAGATTTTAGCAGCACCGCCTGCTGTTTCAATCTGTCTGATAATTTTTTTAACTTCAGGTGAGCAAACACCAATTGATTCCAAATTCTTTTCACCTGCCCTTATAATTCGGATTATTTCTTTCTCATCAGCATTTTTTACAGCAGGAAGCAGTTCTCTAACCAATTTTTCTTGATCTTCCAGGAATTGACTTTTAAGTTTTGGGTTTTTATCAAAATGAGCTGTAATTTTTGTAATCATTTGTTTTGTGTTTGCTGTTGGGGTTCCTGTATTAATAAGCACAAAGTTTTTAGCCAGTTTAGCTGGAATGGAAAAGGGGAGTGGATGAATTATTTTTAAATCAGGATTTTCTTTTCTGTACCACATTAATCCACCATATGTGATGGTGGAATTATCAGCACCAGAGGGATTACCATGAAACACCTTTTCAGCCTCATATGCCAATTTATCTATAAGTTTTAAATCCCACTTAACACCTAAAAATGTTAAAAGTGCAGCAATAGAGGCAACTGATACTGCTGCAGAAGAACCTAAATGAGCGCCCATTGGAATTTGTGAGTGAATTTCTAGTTGATGAGGAGGAATCTTTTTAATCTTGAGTTCTTTTTTAACAATAGGTTCAATGATTTTTTCTATGTCATTCTGAACGATTAGTGAAGAATCTCTAGATTCAGTCTTGAGATTCCTCGCTGCGCTCGGAATGACAATAATGGTTATTCTTAAATCAACTGAAGTTAGCAGAGCAGGTTTTCCCCAAACAACAGACCATTCTCCCAAAAGATGTACTTTGCATGGAGCTGAAACTTTGATCATATAGGTTTAACTTTCAATCCATATTCAATAACATCTTCAGCTTTTGCTTTACCAATTTTTCTGATGACAGTTATTACTTTTTGGTTTACTTTTAAATCTTGTTCTTCACAATCCACAATTTGTAAGGGCATTTTGTGATCACCAAAGTTAATAATCCCCACCAAATATGGGGTTTGGTGTTCAAAACCGGTAGGAGCCACGAAGATTTTTGTCCAAACCAATAATTTACCTACCTTATTCAGGTATTTATGTAACTGTTTATGTTGACGCCAAATTGTAACTGGACTACTCATAAATTTAATCTCAAATTTTAGATCTCAAATCGCAAATCTGCATCTTAAATCTAATACGCCCCTCCTTTGGAGGCAAAACTTTTGAGATTTGAGTTGTAATTTTGAGTTTTGACATTTGAGTTTTAAGATTGCAATATGTGCACTACTACTGTGGCCCCGCTTCCTCCTACATTATGTGTTAAACCAATATTTGCCCCTTTAACTTGTCTTTTACCGGATTTTTTTTGTAGCTGGTGTGTAACTTCTATAATCTGTTTTATCCCTGTGGCGCCGATTGGATGGCCACAAGCTTTCAAGCCGCCTGATGTATTAACAGGTAATTTTCCGCCTAGCTTAGTGTGACCTTTTGCTATATATTCTCCGCCTTCACCTTTTTTACAAAATCCCAAATCTTCCATGGCCAAAATTTCCGCAATGGTAAAACAATCATGTACTTCAGCTACCTTAATATCAGTAATTTCTACCCCAGCCATGCTTAGAGCTTTTTGTGAGGCTATTTTAGTGGCAGCAATCTCCAGTAAGGATTTTCTTGAAGCTAAATCAACGCTGTCTGTAGCAACAGCTGAACCAATAATATGGATCCCTGGTCCATCTTCTAAAGACAGCACAACTGCCCCTGCTCCATCTGTAATAGGGGAAGCATCAAATAAAGTAAAAGGAGAGGAAATAATAGGGGATTCCAGTACTTTTTCCATGGTGACTTCAAAGGGAAATTGAGCCTTTTCATTCATAGATGCGTGATAGTGATTTTTAACAGAAACATTAGCCAAATGAATTCTCGTGGTGCCATATTTTTGCATATGAGCTTTAGCCATTAAAGCATATAAAGCAGGAAAAGTAAGGCCTGCTTTTCTTTCAGCCTCAGACCCTGCCCCCATTAAGGCAGAGGAAATTTCACCTGAGGAAGCATCAGTCATTTTTTCTGCACCCACTACTAAAACATTTTTGTAAGTTCCAGCCAGCAGAGATTGAATTGCCAGATGGATAGCTAAGCCACCAGATGCACAAGCCCCCTCTATTCTAAAAGAGGCGCAGTTTAACCCTAAACTGGAAGTAATTAAGGCTCCCAGATGATCCTGGCCAGCTAATTTACCATATATCATGTTGGCAACAAATACTGCCTCAATATTGTTATTCGTTATTCGTGATTCGTTAATCGCCTGGTTTGAGGCATCCAAAGCCAGATCCAAAAGATCTTTATTCCAAAGCTCTCCAAATTTTGTAAGTCCGGTACCAAGAATTTTTATCTTCATAAAAATTTAACTCAAAAGTCAAATGTCAAAAGTCAAAACTTTGGTAGTTTTCTTTCGAAAACCTTTAAGTTTTTAGTTGTAGTTTTGAGCTTTGAGTTTTACGTTTTGAGTTTTCATATCCTGTATTTTGTCAAAATATTCTTTGCAATTAGTGAGTAATCAATATACTCTTTATTCCTAATTTGTTTAGCTACAGTATCACTATTTCTTTTCTGGTAATCTTTTATTTCTTTAGTTATCTCAAATACGAAAGCATCGGATCCGGCTCCGGATCCATATGAGCACATAAAAATTAACTGGCCTACTTTTGCTACATCCAAAGTTGCTGCTAAGCCCACCATTGATGAGGCAGAATAGGGGTTACCAATTGATTCAACTATAAATCCTGATGCAAGTTGTTTTGGGTTAAAGCCTAATTTTTTGGCTACTTGTTTGGGGAATTTGGCATTTGGCATATGGAAGACGCAAAAATCAAAATCTTTTGGTTCTATTTTGACTTTTTTAAGCACTTTTTCTGAAGCACCAATTACATGGGCAAAGTAAGCTGGTGAGCCAGTAAAACGCCCGGCGTGGGAAGGGAATTTTTCAGTATCTTTTCTCCAAAAATCAGGAGTATCGGAAGAAAAGGAAGTAAAATCAACTATTTCTGCAATGATACCAGTTTTGCCTAAAACAAAAGCTGCGGCGGCAGACGAGGCAGTATATTCTAAAACATCAGCCGGGCGTGATTGGGCAACATCAGAACCAATTGCCAGTACATATTTGGCTTTATTTTGTGAGACTAAGCCGGATAGCAGTTGAATACCTGCAGTTCCGGCTTTACAGGCAAATTCCAAATCTGCTGCCAGATAATCATTACCCATGCCTAAGATTTCCCCAACTATTGTGGCGGAAGGTTTAACGACGTAGGGGTGAGATTCAGAACCAATTGTAATTCCACCAATCTGGGTTGGATCAATTTGGCCTGCTTGTAGGGCATTATTTGCAGCCTCTAAAGCTAAAGTGATCGCATCCTCATCATATGAGGCAACAGCTTTCTCAAAAACCCCTAATGATTTTTCAATTTCACTAACTTCTTTGCCCCAAGTCTTCGCAATTTGAGATGGTTTTATTCTATATTTTGGAATATATGTTCCGTATGAAACTATGCCTATCATAATTAAATTTAAAATTCAAAAGTCAAAATGCAAAATTGCAATTCAAAAATAAAAAGTTGTCGAAGACAACCACCCTACCTTTGACTTTTAACTTTTGAGTTTTGACTTCTTCCTAACTTCATGTGTGCTTTTGCTAAGCTTCTTTCTGCCAAAGAGGCAATTAAAGAAAGTTCTCCAGCCAAAACTGCAGCTCCTATGACACTTGCAAATTCTAGCACATTTTTCACTTTCATTAAATTTAGCGCCTCCTGTTGGGTAGGTAAGTGAGTACCTCCTCCCACAGTGCCTACTACCAGAGCTGGTAAATAGATGGAAAAGTAGAGATCCCCATTTTGCAAACTTTCCGCATCAGTTACCCCCAAACTTCCTTCCACAACATGAGCTGGATCTTGGCCGGTGGCTATAAAAATAGCTGCGGCAATATTGGCAAAATGAGCATTAAAGCCTAAAGAGCCGGAAACAATAGATCCTAAATGATTTTTACGATGAACTATTTCCACTACTTTTTGCGGGGTAGTTTTTAAGATTTCTTTAACAATCTTTTTGGATAAAGTAACTTCAGCCCAGACCTTTTTGCCTCTGCCTTCGATAAAATTTAACCAGGCTGGCTTTTTATCTATATCAAAATTGCCGGCCAAAGATAGACATTCTGCCTTGGTTTTTTTCTCAATTAGAAAAACAGCCTGCTCTGTGGCAAAAGTTACCATATTCATGCCCATGGCATCAGAAGTTGAATAAGAGAACCTGACAAATAAATTTTTGCCCACGATGGAGGTTTTAATATTTAAAAGTTTTAAGTGAGAGGAGGTTTTATGGGTAATTTGAGAGAGTAGGGGAAGATGGGTTTGGATCCACCCTTTAACTTTCATACCATGCTCTAAGTTTTTAACCCTCAACACTGGTCCCCGTGTCTGTCCCACATCTTCTACAAAAACGCTCACTCCTGATTCTGAGACTGCTTTGCAGCCTCTGGAAATGGAAGCCACCAATGCTCCCTCTGTGGTAGCAAGGGGGATGTAATACTCCACACCTCGAAGGTGGGCTTTCTTGTCCCGAGCGAATCTGTGGTGAGCGTAGTCGAACCAGTCGAGGGAGACTCCTTCGAGGTGGATTAACAATGGGCCTGCAACCCCAAGGGGGATTTGGGTGGCTCCAATAAAATTTTCAATATTACGTCCAGCAACTTGTTCTTCTGTAAAGTTAAAATTAGCTATATTTTCTAAATGTATTTTCAGCTCTTTTTCCAAAAACTGCCGTCTCTCCTGGGCAGAGGTAAGATCACGTAGAGATAACTTGCTTTTCATGAGAGCCAATTCTACCAGTTATTGACTTCAAAACTCAAATCGCAATTATAATCACTAGCAGAAAACCCTGTTTTCTCAAAGCGAGGATGAATGCTAAAGTGATTACAGTCTTCCGCGGGATAGGTGGTATACTGAGTTAAGGTTTTCTGCAGTTTCTTGTAAACTTTTAAAGAAAACCGCGGACTCTCAGTCCGCGGAAGTTTATTGGGTACAAACTGCAGGGAAAGTTGTAGCAGCAGTACCAGAACCAGTTAAGTAATTTCTCACCAGCAGAGCATCACTGCCCGTTACTGTACCATCATTATTAACATCTGCGTTTTCTTTCTGAACATCAGTAAGTTGTACTGTATATGCAACATAGTTAGATATCATTACTTTATCGTTATAGCTGACCTCTCCATCCAAGTCTACATCACCATATTGGCCACAAGGGGGAGATTTGGGACAGGTTTCAAAGCTGGTTTGGGTTCCGTTAACATAACGTAATATTTGGAGAGCATCACTTGAAGTAACAGCACTTGTTGATGGGTCTGATACATTAGCATTGGTTTTTTGTGCATCAGTAAATGATTGGCCAGTATATAATGAATTTTTACTCATAGCAATGTTTAGAGCTTCATCAGCATCCATCCAGGTAACTCTACCGTCTCCTGATGCATCCCCAAACTGGCCACAAGGGGGAGGTTTGGCTAGGGTACAAACATTAAGTTGAGTAATATCGCCGTTAACATAGCGTAAAATGTGTTGTGCGTCAGCACTATCAACAGCTCTATCATCTTGGGGATTTGTTTGATCGACATTAGCCAAAATTTTTTGATCGTCAGTAAAGGTTAATAAACCTGCATCATATTGAGTGACCATATCAGCATCATTACTGTCAATTTGTCTATTATTATCTACATCACCATAATTCTCACAGGAAAATGGTTTGAGAGGTGTTTGTAAGGCTATAGTGTCACCAGGAGCAGAAGTGATGGTGGTTATATCGGGAGAGACCATACTATAGTTATAGTTAGCATCTATGCAGTTTGGCTGTTGAATAATATTTGGGTCTGAGCAATTCTCCAGTTTGGCAAAAAGACGGTAAGATTGGCCGTTATCTACAGCTACATAACAATAAGGATTTCCTGTAGGATCTAAAGGAGCTTTACCACTAGATGGAGCAATTTGTTCATATAAAGTGTCATCGATGGGCAGGCAACCATCAGAATCAGTAGTGGGATATGTGCCGTTTTTTTGTAAATATATCTCCAGTGCAAAAGCTAACCTAGTTAGGTCTTGTTTTCTAGTAGCATCACGGGCTTTTGATTGAACACCCTGGAAAGTAGAGAAACCTATGGTTGATAAAACAGCAATTATGGAAATAACTACTAGTAGTTCAATTAAGGTGAAGCCCCTTCGGCTTCGCTCAGGGTTATAACCTTTTTTCATAAATAGTCGTTAGTCTTCAGCCCGCTTCGGTTCGTCGAAGACGAGGTGAGCTATCAGTTTTCAGATAAAAGCATTTCTTATTCATTAAATTTATTGTAGCATACCAAGATCAAATGTGCTAAATTAGGCCTATGGATTTACAAAATAAACTAAAGCTAAACGCCCAGGAATTAGAAAGAGAGATAGGTTTGATTTTGAAAGATTGGCAAAGTGAAGTTAAAGAGGCCAGTGCAAACCTTTTGCCTTTAGCTCTTGAGTTTATCAAGAGCAATAAAGGAGGCAAAAAGGTCAGGGGGTTTTTAGTCAGGCTAGGATATGAGATTGCACGAAGTGTCATCCTGAGTGAAACGAAGGATCTTAAAATTAAATCTAGAGATTCCTTGCAAGCTCGGAATGACAATAGCCAGATCCTAAAAGTAGCAGCTGCTTATGAGATATTGCATACTTCAATTTTGGCCCATGATGATATTATAGATCAGTCTTTAATAAGAAGGGGAGCACCTTCTTTATACCAGGCATTGGGAGGCAACCATTATGGAATTTCCCAGGCTATTTGTTTAGCTGATGCAGGATTTTTTTTGGCAATAAAAATCATTTCAGAGAGCGAATTTAAAGAAAAATTAAAAAATCAAGCAGTGAGGCTATTTTCAAAAACAATGGTTGATACCGCAGTGGGGCAGATGATGGATGTGATGTTAACTCAAAACGAAAAATTGATAAATCTTTTAAAAACTGCTCGTTATACTATTTCTGGACCCTTGCAACTTGGAGCAACTTTAGGAGGAGCAGGGGAGAAACTCATCAGGGAATTAGGGGAATTCGGGGAGAATTTGGGGATAGCATTCCAAATTAAGGATGATATTTTGGATGGGGAAGTAGAATCAGTTGATAATGCCAACGCGCAAGCTTTGGAATATGCACTCAAGGCTAAAAAAATGATCCCCAAAATCACAGAAGATGTTAAAATGAACAAATTATTGGCAGAGATGTGCGGGTATATGGTGGAAAGGAGTAAGTAAAGTAAAAAGTCAAAGGTCAAAACTCAAAAGTACAATTCAAAAGTAAAAAGTAATTAAAACTTTTGAATTTTAACTTGAAATTTTGACTTTTGCATTTTGAATTTTGAATTATGACAAAGGTTAACAAAGAAAATATTCCCTCCCATATTGCCATAGTGATGGATGGTAATAGAAGGTGGGCCAGGAAAAAGGGTTTAGCTGATATTAAAGGCCATGAGAAGGGTGCAGAAACTTTAGAAAAGATTGTTGATGAGGCTGCAAAATTAGGAGTTAAAACAATCACTATTTTTGCCCTCTCAACTGAAAATATTACTGAAAGAGCTAAAAGAGAGGTACTAGGATTGTTCAATTTATTTAGAAAAGGTTATCACAGCAGGCTAAAAAAGATGATACAAAATGGAGTGAGAGTGACTATTTTAGGAGAATTAGATGGTTTGCCAAAAACTATCCAAAGAATTATCGATCTAATCAAAAAAACCTATATTAAGAATGAATCCATTAAACTAAACATCGCTCTAAACTATGGAGGCAAAAAGGAATTAGTCCAAGCTATAAAAGACATTGTTAGAAATGGTATTGATGTTAGCCATATAAATGAAGAATTAATAGATAAACATCTTTATACCAAGGGTCAGCATAATCCAGAACTAGTGATCAGAACAGGGGGAAGAATCAGGCTTTCTAACTTTCTGCTTTGGCAAACAGCTTATTCAGAGTTATACTTTACCAAAACTTTATGGCCTGATTTTAATGGGGAGCAGTTTAAAAAAGCTATTTTGTGGTATCAGGCCCAGAGGCGTAACTTTGGTAAATAGTCATCAGCCGTTAGGCTTTTAAGCTATTATTGCACTTCCGACCATTTTTGGTAGGTATCTGAGAGTAGATCCCGCAAGATTGGTAAATATTTAATCTGGTGGTTAATCTTTTCTGCAGCTAAAGTTGTATTTTGGTTTTCAGGGAGGATTCTGCAAAATTCAATATTTTTATCAGGATGCAGTGATATTAAACTGCCGTTTATAACCAGCTGATTAGCAGTTACAGGACTAGTATGGCTGCAGCTTTCTCCGCTATCAATCCCGGTATAGATAGTGCCTTCTGAAATAATGACTGCATCTATTTGGGTTACATTTTTATGGATATTAACATTACCTTTAACCACAAAGACCAAGCCTGAATTTGCATCTGGATGGATTAATCTGTTATTGATTGTCAGGTTATTGTTAACAAAGATAATTAGGACCCTATTATTAGTACTGTTATTTAAATCAGCATTAAAGGTTAAGTTTCCCCTGATCTCATAAAGATTATCGCTACCATTAAAATCATTAGTAGTAGATGTAACTGTCAAATCACCCTGGATAGTCTTTTTGTTGCTTGCAGTTGCTTGCACCAGCTGGGTAAAGTATATAATGACCAAAAGGGCAAGGATGCAAAATATAAATTTATAGCTTTTCAAATAAGGCATTACTTTTGAGTATAATATATATAAATATTTATTTCTGGTCAAAATATATAGATTTTAAATCATCAAAGCTGGGAATTTTAAAAGGAAAAAAAGCTGCTTTAGGATCTACGACACATTTACCAGTATTGCTATCAAGCCTGCCTGTGATAGGTTGACTTGTACTGATTAACCCATCTAAAACCCTGGTTAGGCTAGGATCCTGAGATACTGAACAAGCAGAGCTGGAAGTTTGGGCACTGCCTCCACCACCTGCTCCTCCTGTAACCGATGCAGTTACATTAAGTGTGGCTGTGCCCCTTTCTCCTGCATCTAAAGTATCCCCATCACCATTTTTATCTATTAAAGCTGAATATTGGTAGGATCCAGCAGTTAGGGGAGCTGTGAAAGCATTAGCAGTGCAACCTCCTGAAGTAGAAGTACAAGTGAGTGTAGTTGGTGTTAAATTTGAACATTCTTCTCCTGTTGTACAGGGACCCTTTTTAAAAGTGATTATTTTACCCGAGCAAGATGTGAGTATTGCTGAAGGTGTTACAAGAGTACCTACTGTAGCAGTGGCAGGATTTAAGGCTAAAGTTATATTACTCTCCTCGCAAGAGGGTTGTTCAAAGCAGTATAGATGCTGACCACCTTGGCCTGTGAAAGAAACAGCACATGAACGGGTACCCCAGGCAGTCCATTTACCATCGGTAGAAAAAGCGCTACCAACACTGCCTGTGGCACTAGTATTTGATACTGACCATCCATCACAGGTGGGTAAATTTATAGAGCCTAAACCATCGGGTCTTGTACCAGTCCATACATTGGTTTTAGGAGTACTACCAGATTCAGTTTTGTTAATAGCTTGCAGTAAAGTACCATCTGTTAAATCTGCCCAGCCATTAGCAATAATAGTCCCATCAAGCAGTTTATACTTGCCTGTGGTATGGGTAATATGTTCCGAAGCAGAAGTGTGGAAATCAGAAAGCCAAGCTTTCCAAGTCCCTCCTAAATTAGCAGCGTTTGCTCTTTCTTGACACTTTATGTCTGCTCCAATAAGACCACCCAAAGCTCCACCATAAACAGTACTGGTGACAAATACGCGTAAGTCACTAGTAGAGGATGGCAGTGGTCCCACTGGATCAGTAGAGCCGAAAAAGTTTGATTTAACTGTTTCATTTTTGTTTAAATTATCAATAGAAAAATACCTGATATAAGCCCCATTAACACCAAGGATGCTAAGTTGGTTTGCTCCATTAGTATAAGCATAATTTCTAAAAGAGGTTATATTAGGATTGCAAGTATTATTGGTATCTATACAAAATAAAACCTTTTGACAACCTGCTAAGTCATCATTGCAGGTTAAAGTTATGGAAAGATTGCTATCAATAGAATATGAGGTTGTAGGAGGCTGTGTATCAGTTGGTTGACCGCCTGGTGGAGGAGAACCAGTAGTTGTAAAAGGTAGTAGATCACCAAACCCGATTAAGTTTCCGTTGTTTCCATGAGCAGTAGCACAAGCATAGTAAGTTATACCTGGTTGCAGACTGGAAATGGATTTACTGAAAGGAACAGGATTGGTGCCTTTAGGTATAAAAACCCCCCCTGTTGATGTACCAAAAGTTTCACTGCATCTGCCAATATCCACTAAACCATATCGAAAGCCTGCTGTAACATCAATAGGACGGCCAAGAGAATCTAAAGGAATTACTGAACCATTCAATATAGCTGTGGTATTAGTAATATCGGTAGTAACGATTGTGGTTACTAAAGGTGGTAGAGTTTTAAAATTTAAAACCTCCCCAAAGCTTATTCCACTGCTATTTTGGGCTATGGCACAAAAATAATAAGTAGTTTCTGGAGTGAGTCTGTTGGTAAATGCAGCAAAAAGAACAGGAGTTATCTCAGGACTAAGTGATTGGCCTTGAGATGGGACTTTCTCCCCAAAGGTATCGTTACATGACCCAGGATTGGTGGTGCTATATCTGAACCAACCTTTACTATCAGCAAGGCCATTAGGATTAGCCGAACCTTGTAAAGTGGCAAATGAGGAGGTTATATTAATAGCAGGATTTGTAGTGACAGATGGGGGAGGAGGTGTTTTACACTGCCAGCTGTCCCAATTTCCTGATTTGTTACATATTTGCCCAGAAGAACAATCACTATTATCTATACAGCTAACGGTATAGACATTGTCATCTGTATCAAATAACCAGCTAGACGACATCCATGAACCCGAGCTGCTGTTATCCCAGCAGGTAAATTGCCACTCAGGACTGCCTTCCCTAGGAGTTGAAAATTGTACATTTCCTGTGATAGGATTCCCGCTGCCAAGCAAAGCGCCAGTAGAGCAACCAGAGGAATTACATGTCATCTCGGCAGCAGATTCCCAGCCGTAGGCTTTTTTGGCGTAGCTGCACGTATAATTGAATTTATAATTTGTAGTGCATTGTTTTGACTGGCCATTGATGGTACAAGGTCTTAATTCACCTTTTAATGCTGAGGATGAAAGTCCAAATTCCAAGTATACATCAGCTGAACTTCCTGCTGGGCACTCTGCTTTACGGGCATAACCAGAAAGGGAATAGCCAGCAGCAGGAGGAGATTCATAGCAAACTTGTAATGTGCAGCCATCAGGAGTGCTGTCATTGGTGCAGCCTAAGGCGGCTTCAGCTTTTGATGGAAAAAGCAAAATCCCCAAAAGAGTTATAAAATAAATTATGAATTTGTTCTTTTTCATATTACATTCTTTCCAAATCTTTTGTATCAAAAACAGTTATTTTAACAATGTTTTTGTTTGAGTCTTTGTATGCATCTACTAAAAGCCCAGTCCCTATTTTAAGTTTTAAAAGATCATCCTGGGAAAGTTTATCCAAAGGGAAAGTTATTTTTTCCTTATCAGGTGTTTCTATCTGGAAGGTGGTTTTTGAAACGTTAATTACCTTACCTTTTTGCGACTCTAGTTTGGTATCTTGAGTTTTTGCTGAAATAGTAGCGTTTTCTTTATTCCCTCCTCCTGATGAAAAACGTAATGTCGGGGAGGAAGCAGGTTTTGGAGTTTCAGGTGTAGTTTCTGTATTTTTTTCCTGTACTGCTTCTTTAAAAAAAGCAGGCTTTAGTGCAATTATTGCAAAAGCAAGGATTAATAGTATGACTAGGGTTATGACAATATATATTCCATATTTTAATAAAGGTGGTTTTGGTTTAACTATCACCCGGATATTATTAGGATTTTCAGGCAGGTTTTCCATTTTGGGTCAATCCCATCTTAATACCTTTTAAAGATAGATGTCAAAAGGGAAGATTGGTTCATTACAGTGGTTCATTGGAGAACTGTTTAGATTAAAATTCTGCCAACTGAGTTTGGCGAGACGGTTGTCATGCTGCTGTTAGGGTAAGCTTCTTGAAATGCGTCCCGTGTTGCCTGGGACAGGCCCTTTTTATTAGAGTATTTACATTCAAAAGTAAAGAGTTTTCCCATTTTTTCCTCCACCAGGTCAATTTCTTTTTGGTCATAAGTCCGCCAAAAGTAAAAGTTAGATTTATAGAGCTTATTGACATTTTGTTTAACCATTTCCGCTATAAAAAAGTTTTCAAACATGAAACCTGCGTCTGTACGCAGGTTAAGCTGGTTAAAATTATTAATCAAGGCATTGCGGACACCGATATCATAAAAGTAGATTTTCACTTTCCGGTTGATTTCCGAACGTAAGTTGCGGCTAAACGGATAAAGCCTGAAAACAACATACGTTTTTTCTAAGAGGTCTATAAAGTACTCAACAGTCTTTCGGTCAATTGTAAGTGTATTGGCAAGTTCTGAATATGAAACTTGCTGGCCAATTTGTAAGCTCAAAGCGACCAGTAGATCTCTTAGTTTCTTGCTTTGTTTTACTCTTTCAAAATCAAGGATATCTTTATACAGATAATCATCAGTGAGTGTTTGTAGATAATGGATTTTTTCATCAATTAGAGAGTAATGGAATACCTCTGGATAAGACCCAAACCTCAGTATCTGTTCCATATAAAAGTTAATATCGGTTGGAGGGTAATGTTTCGTGATTTCGTGGTAAGAGAGAGGAAACAAATAATAGGGTAGATTCCTGCCAGTTGCGGGTTCTCTGACTTTGCCGGATAATTCAAAGGAAGAAGAGCCTGATGCGATAATATTCAGATTAGGGAAGGTGTCAATTGCTACAGTGAAAACTTCACCCTGGTTTTCCAGATATTGGGCTTCATCAAAAACAACATTTTTATAGTTTCCGATCAGTGCTTTTAGCGAGAGAGAATCAGCTACTACTTGCGCCTGGATCCTTTTTTCTCGGCAGTTTAAGTATAAGTATTCTTTCTGTTTGGAAAACAGATATTTGATAAGAGTAGTTTTGCCAGCTCTTCTAGGCCCATACAGAATAATTATTTTACCTTTGTTAAGGTTATTAAGGATTAGGTTTTCCAAGTCTCTTTTGATGTACAAATTATCAGTAATGTTGGGACTCATATTCCTAATATTAATATAAAAAACGGGAGTTGTCAAGCCTAAAATTGAGAAAAGGATTTTCAGGCACATTTTCCATTTTGGGCTAATTTCAGTTTAATACTTTTTAAAGATAGATGTCAAAAAGAGAAAGCGAGTATTGACAAATTCGCAGTAATGCGATAATCTGATTAGTATGAATTACATTCAAAATATCTCTAAAATAAGAGGAAGGGGACAGTTTACTGTTCCTCAAAATGTAAGGCAAGCTTTAAACTGGCCGGAGGATGAGATAATTGTTAAAGTAACAACCCAAAGTGACGGTTTCAGGGTGGAAAGACTGCCTATTTCCCATCCGCAGCATCCTAAAAAGAAGTTAACAAAAGAGGAGTGGGATAGAATCTGGCAAGCCTTTGATAAAATCAGAAAATCAGGCAGACAGGATATTGATTTAAGAGAGTTTGTAAGAAAAGACAGGGATACCAGG
This sequence comes from uncultured Gammaproteobacteria bacterium, assembly GCA_964649615.1. Classification (GTDB taxonomy): domain Bacteria; phylum Patescibacteriota; class Microgenomatia; order Daviesbacterales; family UBA10151; genus CAZYPW01. Next base: position 15,709 of record CAZYPW010000015.1, read on the forward strand.
GGATAAAATGACAACTTATGTGCTTGATACATCTGTTGTAGTCCAATGGTTCCAGGAAAAAAATGAACTTCATAACAAAAAGGCTAGAAAGATTCTGGATGATTTAGTAGCCGGAAACATCAATATTATAATTTCCGATCAATTGGCGCTTGAACTTCTAAATGCACTGCTGGTGGGCAAAAAGTCTCCGCAAGCTGAAACTATATTTGCCCTGGAAAAACTTTTTGAATTGCCCTTAAAAATTGTAGATATTCATTTATCTTTACTTAAAATAACTGCCGGATTAATGCAGCAATATAATATGGCTTCATATGATGCTTATTTTCTGGCTCTTGCCCAAATAGAAGGATGCCAACTGATCAGTGATGATATGAAAGCCCACGGCAAAATCAAAGGTGAAAATATTTTAATGCTCGAGAACTATTAACTATGTGGAGATTCATGTCCTGCATTGGGTATTAATCCCTCTATTTGCATGCACATCTCCTCCTATAGTTTGGATCCAGGGACAG
>CAZYPW010000016.1:0-15663 GCA_964649615.1 uncultured Gammaproteobacteria bacterium
CCTCAAGCTAGTTATTCTAGCTTAGAAGTGTTACCGATGTATCTCAGCCTACTCAGATACACAGCTTCCCCACATTCAAGTAGGAACATGCTATCATAATTTTGTGAAGATTGTTTTTAGTTGGCATGTTTTAAATGTGGCACTACTAAGTATGGTCAACCAACAGCAATAAGTAAAGTTGATGATTCATATGATACTGATGATGCAATTGTTCAGGTGGATAAAAATGGCGAACCAGTAATAATTGAGATGTTTAATGGTAAAAGCATCTCGAAGAACTAAGTAAAAGTCTCCCTAAAGAGATAAAACAAGAGTTTATGGACCAATCTATAGCTATCCCTCACAGAGTTAAATAAATTTCTTAATAATTATACTTTACTACGAAAAATGCCCGAAAAAAAATCTTAGGGGTTGACAACTAAAGATTGGTGCATGCTAAACTAAAATAGTATTAATGAATATTCCTCGCAGTTTAGGAAAGTTTACGGCAGTGGCGGCTTTTATATACGTATTCTTTCTTAGTGTATTTGCAACGATTGCCTACGCAAATCATTCCTGGGGCACTTATCATTGGGCACGCAGTGCCAATCCGTTTAACTTAAAGCTGGGCGATAATGTTTCCGCAGTCTGGAACAACCATCTTGCAACCTCATCAGAAGATTGGAGCGTATCTTCAGTATTAGACACAACCGTCACTACAGGCCAGTCCAAAGGAAACTGCCAGCCCACAAAGGGAAGAGTAGAGATTTGCAACAAAACCTATGGTAACAATGGCTGGCTTGGTATAGCTTCAATCTGGGCCAGCGGCAACCATATAACCCAAGCAACCGTTAAAGTAAATGATACTTATTTTAATACTGCAAAATACAATACACCTGTGTGGAGACAGTATGTTTTATGTCAGGAAGTTGGTCATACATTTGGGCTTGATCATCAAGATGAAGATTTCAGCAATCCTAATCTTGGAACATGCATGGACTATACTAACGATCCAACAACAAACCAACACCCAAATCAGCATGATTACGACCAGCTGGAAACTGTCTATGCCCATCTTGATACTATAACTACCAGTCCGGGCAAAAAGTCCCAGGCTTTTGATAAAGTTGAAAATGACGGCAGTGATATTGATACTTCAGATGAAAAGCAGTGGGGTAAGGTTCTAAGAAAGTCCGACGACGGGAAAAGTTCCCTGCACGAAAGGGATTTAGGCAAAGGGAACAAACTATTTACATTCGTACTCTGGGCTAATTAGTAGTCTTCGTACCCTATAATAATATTTTTATAAGATATTTTGCTCATTGACATCCGTTTAACGGCAGGATTATACTTACTCTAACCTTAAATCACCTCTAGCAAAAGCTAACAGGGGGATGGTTTTTAATGTTTAAAAAACGTAAAATCTTAAACAAACTTCTCTCTGGCTTTTTAAGCCTGCTTTTAGTATTTCAATCATTTTCCCCAACTTTGGTTTTAGCTCAAGAAGCATCAGTATCAGCAGAACCGGTTGTGGAGGAAGAGTCTACACCGGAACTGGTGGTAGATGAAAACTTGGTTGCTCCTCCGGCCTCTCCTTCAGCAGATTTAAATCTTGAGGTACAAGAAGTAGAAAACAGTGCTGAAGTTGCCCCCTCTGTTTGGCAGACAAATGAAGATGGATCAATTACCACAATTAATAATGTAGTTTTAAATCAAACTTATGTTGCTCCACAAAATGATAAAGTCACAGTTACTTTTACCAAACTACCTGATAGTCCAGGAACTTTAACCATCAAACAAATTATCCTCTCCCAGGAAGACCAGGAAGATTTAGGGGCAGTCTCGGATACAGCTTATGACATTACTTCTACTATGGAAAATGGCACATTTGAGTATGTCCTCACTCTCCCCGCTCCAATAACGGAAGGGGTTGAAGTAAAAGCATCTGAAGATGGAGAAAACTTTGTCACTTTGGGTGGGGTAACAGCCCAACAGGATACTGTTACTATAACAGGTTTAGATCATTTCACAATCTTTGTACTTACAACGGACAAAGAAGATTATGCTCCGACAGATGCAGTTACCTTCTCAGGAACAGGACCAGAACCCAATACAACTTATACATTAATAATCACCTCAGAAAATGAACCAACTGTTTATTTTGAAACACAAGTCACTACGGATGAAAACGGTAACTTTACTTATGTCTACCATCTGGACGGCATCTACAGACCCAACTATAAAGCAGAATTAAAGGATTCCGAAGGAAACATTGTTGCAGTTATCACATTTACAGATTCAAGAACAATTGATTCTGTAACTCTAGATGGAGGATCAGCAGTTACTGTTGAGCCCATAGCAACTATCGTGGCCTCGGTAACCGCTACAACCACAAGTAACGATGATTGGGGATCCACAAGCTGGAGAATATCCACAGCCGATTCCGGATCAATGAATTGTGTTAACACTACCGATCATACTACTAATCCCGGGGGGACTTTTACAGAATCCTTTAACATTACAGCTCCATCCACCCCAGGCACATACAATGCCTATTTTAGGATTCATAATGGCAATACTTGTAGCACCAGCGGGCAAAGCGCCATTTTTACACTCCCAAATGCGGTAATTGTTACAGGCGACGCGCCTGATCTAACTGTTACCAAAACCAATAACTTAAATGGCGGAAATGCAGCTGTAGGAGTGCCATTTATTTGGACTTTAACTGTCACAAACATAGGAAATGCTTCTGTAACTTTTAATAATCAGAATATTTTAGAAGACGATTTGCCAAGTTCCGGCGCAAACTACTCTCCAACATCTAATCTCACGGTTACAACTTCAGGAGGAATAACAGGATCTATTGATTGTGACATTTCAGGCAATACTCTTGATTGTGATGATAATTCTGGAGGGCAAGTTGTTGTTATCCCCGCAGGAGGGTCTTTTAGTGTGGACATAATAGTTACGCCAAATGCCGTGGGTACACTAAATAACCCAAGAAGCGGAACAGGAAACGTCTGCCAGGTAGATCCGGATAGCCTAATTGCGGAATCAAACGAAACCAATAACGATTGCTCGGATTCGGTGACAGTTGTTGGACCTGATTTAACTGCCACCAAGACAAACAATGTTAATAATATTGCTACTGTTAATCAGCCGTTTACATGGAATATCCGTGTTGAGAATCAGGGCGAATCAACAGCCATTTTTACAAATAATGAAGAAATTTTAAAGGATGAAAGGCCCTCTTCCGGTGTCTCCTCATATGGGACTCCTTCCATTACTTCAAGCGAAACCACAGGTACAATAAATTGTACTCAATCAGGTACAAACAGTCGTGATTTAACTTGTGTTGCTAACGGAACTGTTACTATGCCTGTCGGCAGCTTTTTTGATATATCTTTTAGCATTACACCAAGTTCTACAGGTACCATGGCAAATCCAAGAGGAGGAGGCGTTTGTAAGACCGATAGAAGTAGCAAGGTGACTGAAAGCGATGAAAACAATAATAGTTGCTCAAATTCGGTAACCATAGCAAATCCGGGCACCATAGTTATTATAAAAGACAGCGATCCGGATGATCCGCAGGATTTTACTTTTACCAGAAGTTTTGGAACAAATTTTACACTTGACGACGATAGCGACGGTACTCTACCCAACCAGACAACTTTTTCCAACGTTGCTGTAGGATCTCATACTGTTACGGAAAATTCTGTTTCCGGGTGGACTTTAACCAATCTATTCTGTTCTGACCCTGATAATGGTTCAAGCACTGATACTGGTACCAAAACAGCAACTATTGATGTTGACGCGGGGGAAACTGTTACCTGTACATTTACTAATACTAAGCTTGGATCAATTACAATAGTTAAAGACTCAAATCCGGATAGCGGGGTAAATTTCAATTTTTCCGGTGACTTAGGTAGCTTTTCTCTGGATGATGATACAGACAATACCTTATCAAATCAAAGCACCTTTAGTGATTTATCCCCCGGTACTTATGATGTTACGGAAAGCGATTTTTCAGATTGGGATTTAACAAATTTAAGCTGCACTGACCCAACAGGAAACAGCTTGACAGATATAGATACACAAACAGCAAGCATTACTTTGGATGCCGGAGAGTCAGTTACCTGTACTTTTGAAAATACCAGAAGAGCCAGGATTAGGGTTGATAAAGTTACTGACCCCTCGGGGGATCCGCAAAGTTTTGACTTTAATCTAACCGGAGGAATATCTGAGATTGTTGATGAGAGTTTTTCTTTAACGGATGAATCGGAAGTATTCTCCACCGGTTTCTCACTTGAACCGGGTGATGGCTACAGTATTTCCGAAGATCTGCTGGAAGACTGGAATTTAACATCAACAAGTTGTAGCGATGGCAGCTCAGTTGATGATATTTCATTAGATGCAGGTGAATCTGTTACCTGTACTTTTACTAACACCAAATTGGGTTCTATCTCCGGATATAAATTCCATGACTATAATGGGAATGGAGAAAAGGACGAAGGTGAGGGAGGATTAGAGGGTTGGATAATCTTTTTAGACAGTGATAATGATGGAGTTTTAGATGAAAATGAAACATCAACCGAAACTGATGGGAGCGGAAACTATGAATTTACAGGTCTTACAGGTGGAACATATAAAGTAAGAGAGGTTTTACAAGACGGTTGGGTACAAACAACCACTAACCCTTCTGATATCATAGTCACCTCGGGTACAACTCAAACTGGAGTTGATTTTGGCAACTTTAAGAAAGTTACCATCTCTGGAATGAAGTTTATTGATTTAAATGGCAATGGTACCAAAGAATCAACAGAATCTGCTAAAGCTGACTGGACTATTTTTTTAGACAGCAATAATAACGGAATATTAGATAACGGAGAAACATCTACCACAACAGGTACAGATGGCACTTATAGCTTCACGTCCCTTAGTCCTGAAACTTATAAAGTTAGGGAGGCTACCCAATCAGGCTGGACTCAAAAAACTGCCAATCCTTCTGATATTACTGTCTCCTCCGGCACAAATGTCACAGGCATTGATTTTGGTAACTTCCCCTGGACAACTATTGTTATTACCAAATGGAAAGATTTAAATGCAGATGGAGTCAAAGATGCTGGTGAACCAGGCATTGAAGGTTGGAATATGAGTTTGTCCCGGGTTACTACCTCTACTACCTCAACCACTAATCCAGATGGCGGAGCGCCGATTGTGACCGAGCTTGTTAAGCTTTCTTTAATAAGCACTTTACCAACCAATAGTAATGGCGAAGTTTCCATCAGCGTAGATGGTCCAGGAACATACAGGCTAACTGAGGAAACAAAAGATGGTTTTCAAAAAACTCATCCTGCAGATTCATTCTTTGATATATTTGTAGATTTAGGGGGGCAAACCATCACCGCAGATAAAAATAATAATCCACTAAGATTTGGTAATGCTCCTATTATTCAAGCACAAGGTGCTACATTTGTGCCGACCAGTGATACCAAAGTAACAGTTTTGGGATCATCTACTATTAGTGTCAGTGATAATGGAGGAACCAGCTCTGTTGAGCTTCCGGCAGGCACAATTATCACCAGGACTGACGGAGAGCCAATCAATATCTCCCAGCTTACTGCTGACGGGGTAACAGAAAGTTCCTTAACTGGTTTGGCATCAGGAGAAGTAGTTGATGGTGCGCTGAAGTGGGGACTGGATAATGTTGAGCTTAATTTTGATCCGGCAATTACTTTAAATATATTTGTCGGAGCTTCTTTTAACGGGCAAACACTCAATGTCCAAAGATCAACCAGTGGCACAGGAGGCTGGACAAACGAAGGTATTGGACCCCCAACAACATGTGTGGTAGCAGGGGGAATTTGTACATTTACAGCAACAAAAGCTTCAACTTATGTTGCTACTCACACCTCACCCAATTCATCTACCTCCTCTTCAAGCGGAGGTGGTGGTAGTGACGGAGGAGACGGTTTAGGATGTGCGGTACATGATTGCTCAATACACCCTGCTCCTCAAAATATAGCATCCGTATTAGGAATAACAACTCCCTTTATACCTAATCTTTTGGGAGCAACAACTCAAAATCAAGATATTGCGGGAAACGTTGGACTTGGTAACATTGGAGAGATTTTAGGAGAATCTACTCCATCATCCAGCTTGGATGTTGTAGATGAAAAACAGGAAGCAAAAACAGGTTCATTCCTTGCCAAAAACTGGTGGTGGATATTGCTTGGACTTTTTATTGCCGGAGGGTCATTTTGGTATCTCACAAGAAAGAAACCGGAAAATCTTTGATCTATTTTGATCCCCTTGACACCTTCGGGTTATCTTTGCTAAAGTTATGGCGTACTATAGTACTGAGTGACTGAAAGGAATCGAAGGATGCCAATTACACTTTATCGCAGACAAAAGCAAATTTTGGATTTTCTTAAACAATATATTGATAAATATGGTTATTCCCCAACTTTGGGGGAAATTGCTGAAAGCATTGGGGTTTCCTCTTTAGCAACAGTTCATGAACATCTCCAGGCCTTAACCACCAAAGGGGTCATTAAAAGATTTGAAGGAGCAGTCAGAGGAATTGAGGTCTTAGACCAAAAAATCTCCGGTGTTTTAAAAGGCATAGAGCTGCCTGTTTTAGGCTTTATTGCAGCCGGCCAACCTATCATGGCCTACACAGATCCTGACGCCACAATTAATGTTCCCACCACTATGGTTTCAGGCAAAAAAAGGTCATATGTTTTGCAAGTAAAAGGGGATTCCATGATTGAAGAGGGTATTTTGGATGGAGACCATGTGATTATTGAGGAGCAAAATATAGCCACAGACGGAGATATTGTGGTAGCACTTTTGGATAATGGACTAGCTACTTTAAAAAGGTTCTTCAAAGAACCCAATAGGATCAGGCTTGAACCAGCCAATTCCTCTATGTCTCCCATCTATGCCACAGATGTCAAAATCCAGGGTAAATGTGTCGGTGTCATCCGCAGGTTTAACTAAGCACCCCTTTTTCTGCTATACTATACCCCTATGCATTTTGATTTAGTGGAGCTTGTTAAAACTGCTGGGTACTTAGGGGTTTTTACTATAGTATTTTTAGAATCTGGACTTTTAATTGGTTTTTTCTTCCCAGGAGATTCACTTTTATTTACAGCTGGATTTTTAGCATCCCAAGGATTTTTAGATATTAAAGTTTTAATTGCAGGCTGTTTTATTGCAGCTGTGATGGGGGATAGCATTGGCTATTATATTGGTAAAAAATTAGGCCCTAAAGTTTTTACCAAAGATAATTCTATTTTTTTCCACAAAAAACATCTTGAAAGAGCTCAAAAATTTTATGATAAACATGGAGGTAAAACTATCATTTTAGCCAGATTTGTGCCGGTGATCAGGGCTTTTGCCCCTGTGGTGGCAGGAGTGGGAACCATGAATTATAAAAAATTTGTGGCATATAATTTAATAGGTGGGAGCCTTTGGGCAATTGGGGTGACATTTGCGGGATATTATTTGGGCAGTATGATTCCTGATGTGGACAAATATTTACTGCCAATTGTTGGGCTAATAATTATTGCCTCCATTCTACCTGGCCTTCATCATATGCTAACTGATGCAGAAATCAGAGCAAGTATCATCAAAAAAGTAAAAAGAAACTAATGCTTTATATCATTCCAACCCCTATTGGTAATTTAGGAGATATTACTTTAAGAGCACTGGAGGTACTAAAGGAAGTTGATGGGATAATTTGTGAGGATACAAGAAGAACCGGATTACTGTTAAACCACTACCAGATAAAAAAACCTATGCTGGTATTAAATGACTATAATGAGTACAAAAACTTTCCACAGATAATAAATTTACTCAACCAAGGTCAAAATCTGGCTCTAGTATCAGATGCAGGCACTCCTTTAATTTCTGATCCCGGGTATAAATTAGTTAGAGAATGTATTGCCCAAAATATTCCAGTGGACTCTCTTCCTGGACCTTCTTCTGTAATTACAGCTTTAACCCTTTCAGGCCTTCCACCTAATAGATTCACTTTCCTGGGTTATCCTCCGGAAAAACCTGGTCAAAGATTAAAATTTTTTCATTATATTCTCGACCGCGAACATAATGAATTAAAAGCTACATATATTATGTTTGTTTCTCCTCATAAGCTTTTAAAAACTCTAGCGGATGCAAAGGAAGTTTTTGGAGATATAGAAGTAGTTTTAGCCCATGAACTAACAAAAGTTCATCAAAGTGTAGATAAAAAAATAATCAGCGAATTACAAAAGCATTTAAATCCGCCAGCTGGCGTACCCAAAGGAGAATATGTCCTACTTTTTAATTTAGCTAACCCTCTTTAAAATTACTTTTCTTTCTGCTTGGTGTAATAAATCCTTAATAGAATGGGCTTCATATTTTTGTACTACCATTCCATATACTCCCTTTTCCACTAAAAATTCCAAAACCTCAGGGTACAAATTTAAGGAACCTGTGGCAATGAAGGGAACCTTCGATTTGTGTAGAATTTTTAAACTATCCTCTAGAAACTTAAGCAACCCTGAAACTTCATTTTTATAAAACATTAATTCCGGTTCCAGGTGGTCAAACCCATTCAGATAGGCTATTAACTCATCCAAATTTAGCACTATTCCATCCACTCCTAGCTCTAAATAATCCTCTAAATTAACAATATTTTCAGGGATAGCAATTTCCAGCCAAATTTCTAAGGAACTTTTTCTAATAAGTTTTTTCACAGCTAATTCCCTTTTAATTTGTAAAACTTCCTCTACGGATCTGACAAAGGGAATAACCACATGAATGTTTTTGAATCCTTTTTTGTTTCTGCCAAACTGGACAGCTTCAATTAAAGGATCAAGCAAACTTTTTTGATGAAGCAGCCTTAAAGATCCTCTCACTTTTCCCATACCTTCAGACTTATCTGCCAGTTTAAAAAGAACAGGGGAGTTGGGAAAGCTAGCTGCAGACTCCACTAGCCTTAAACTTAAATCTTCAAAAGATTCCCTGGGCTTATTTAGATCAAAAATTTTTTCAGATGAGATAAAAATCCCATCTACATTTTTTTCAATAGTAAATCCATCTGATAGATCAAGAAAAACTTTAATTGCACTCCTAACTACACTTGGATCAAGCTCTTTTTTCTGCTGATCAATATCATCTTCCATTATATGCTCAAGAGTTGGAGTAAATGGCTTAAGTCCCACAATTTTGACCCCTCTTTCTACAATCCACTCATAAACATTGGGCAAAAGCAGCTTTTTATTAGCTAACTTAACAGCCTCAAATAATTTCTTGGCATCATTAGGGTGGATCTTGCCTGCAAAAACACTGATCACCACATCATCCTGCAAACTATCATAATATGCCTCACCTGCAGCTGTTATTTGGCCTACAAAATTAACAATTTTTGGATCTAATCCTTCTGTTATCCCAGGGTAAAAACCCTGCTGCCAAATTCTTGATTTTATTTGCTCTAAAAAGCTGTGCAAAAGGCTCAAATGCAGTTCCTTTTTTGTTTTAAACAGCCTTCTTTTAAAGAGAAATTTTTTGTGTTTGCCTAATTCTTTTTCCAAAATTTCAGGAATGGGCATTTGGGAGATTTCTTTCCTAACTAAAGTTAAGCTTTGCTCAAAAACTTCAATGCTTGAGAAATTATGGTGTTCTAAAACTGTCTTTAATCTTAAATTTGGGGCACAAACTACCAGTCCAGGGCAAATTGGCAAACCTAACCTTAACAACTTACCTAAAGTTACCCCTTCTTTTCCAAAGATTACTCCATCTTCATCCTGCAAAACTCTAATAGGCAGTACATCCATATTATTTGGGAAGATCCACTATATTAATAGTGTCCCCCACTTTTATGCCTAATCTCTCTACTCCACCTGCTTTTACTTCTAATACTTTATCAACCTCTGTATTTGGTAGATAAATAGGCAAATCTTCATCCTTTTGATTCTCAGTGGGAGGAGGGGCATTTAGGATAATATCCACCACAATACTGTCTTTAATCCAGATAAAATCTAAGGGAAATTTTAATCCTTTCATCCAAAAAGAATGTTTGCTACTGTCAGGAAAAATAAATAGCATCCCCCCGTCATCCTCCAAGCTTTCTCTTCCCCCTAAACCCCTGGTTCTTTTTTCCTTAGTATCTGCAATCTCCACTTTTAATTTGTTGCCATTAATCTCCAGTTGTTTAATTGCAACTTGCTCTGGAGCAAAGGGAAGAGGTATACTTCTGCCTCCCCCTGTTGGGTTATAAAAATATAAAGCACCGCTGATAAGTATAAGTAAAGCTACAATTTGCACTGCAAACTTTTTCATGGATACTTTCAGTTTACGTTTTTGCCTGCAAAAAGGCAAGGTTCTTTGAAGCGAGCAAAAAGGTCCTTATCATATCCTCAACATCTTCCCCACAAGCCTCTATTATTAAGTTTGGCTTCTTCCTGTGCTTCCAAAAATCTTTCTGTATATTTCACATCTGGAGGATAGGTTAAAATTTTAGCAAAACCTTCTCTTATTAAATAATCCTGGACAAACAGCAAATCTCCATTTTCCAGGGGCAAATAAATATACCTTAGTAGCCTTTGATATTTATCAGTTTCAGATATATCTTTTTGTAAAATTACCACACTACCTTCAATTAAGCTTTTTGTCTCGCTGGAAGCTTCTTTGCCAAAACAACCCACAGGACGCCTGGGATCTTTGGTTTCTGGAGTATCTATTCCAATCATCCTGACAGTTTGCCCACTCTGTATTTTAAAAGTATCTCCATCTACAACCTTAGTAACTAATACTTTCTCTCCTTCAATCCCTAATGTTGCAGAAGAGGTAGCAATTGGAGATTCATCCACCAGGGGAGTGGGTGTTGGTTGGGAAATAATTTCCATCTCGGGTTTAATCCCAATCCACAAAAAACTAAAACCCGAAATAATAACAACTAAGCTAGTATATATTAATAATTTAGTATTATTGAACATTTTAGAGGTATTATGTAGTATGTATTAAGGGTAAAAAAAGCATCATACTTGATACCTAATACTTTATACTTAATACTAATTCGAAAACACCTGGGTAAACATTTTGCCATAAACTCCCCCATCCATTACCCCAATCCCCAGCCTTCCATAATCCTCTGATAAAATATTAGCTTTATGCCCTTCTGAATTCATTAAGCCTTTATGTGCTGCCTCAACATTTGGAGCATAAGCTAAATTCTCCCCTATTACTAAAAAATCTACTCCTTGGGAGTAAGCCCTATCTGCCACAGTTTTCCCTTCAGGTGAGAAGTGTGAGAAATAGCCTCTTTTAAACATATCCTGGCTATGCAACCTTCCTACTTCCTGCAGCTTCCCATCAAAAATTAATCTTTTAAATCCCCTGCTTTCCCTTTCTTTATTAACTAAATCAAACATAGCTCGCTCAGATGCCTCATCTGTTTGGAACTGGCCTGTCTGAAAACCCAAATTTACCTTTTCTGAAGTTTTAGGCTTAATAGTTAAAAAGGTTAAGCTATCATTGCTTACTCCCCCAAACACTCCTTTTAAAGGCTGTTCCAGGGCATAAGCATTTTTTAAAATTTGGCTGCCTATTTTTGAATCCAAAACTGCTTTTTTAATAATAGGCTGGATGGGAAAAGTAGCAATCATGACCAAAATGATGGCTATAAAAATTAATCCTCTCAAAAGAGCAGGAACTACTGAGAGCAAATTTAGGGCTTTTTTCCTAATCTTGGGAATTTTAGGAAAAATAATCCTGGCAAATAAATAAAATAAAAATTCTGTCACAAACCACATGCTGATAAAACCTAGAACTAAAGAAAAGGTATGGGGAATTTGAAACTGTTTTTCAAAAAAATTAGAAGCAAAATTATAATAACTAAAAGAGATAAAAAAGGCCAGTAAAAATGACAAGAAATCTAGTACTTCCATGACTAGGTTCCTGCTCAAAGCATCAAAAGCAAAAGAAAGTAAAATCAGGATAATTATCAGGTCTACCCAGTTCATATGTTAAAAATATACAAATTTATGGTATCATATAACGCTCATGAATATCAGAAATGTAGCAATCATCGCCCATGTTGATCATGGTAAAACCACTTTAGTTGATACCTTGCTTCGTGCATCCAAAACAGCTCTTAATAAAGAACAGGTGGGTGCTGATCTTATTATGGACTCAAATGAGCTGGAAAAAGAAAGAGGCATCACTATTTTTTCCAAAAATGCTTCAGTCAATTGGAATAATACCAAAATCAATATTATTGATACCCCTGGGCATGCTGATTTTGGCGGGGAAGTAGAAAGAGTTTTGAAAATGGCTGACGGAGCCCTGCTTTTAATAGATGCTAAAGAAGGCCCTATGCCCCAAACCAGATTTGTTTTGAAAAAAGCCCTGGAAATGAAGCTAAAAATTATTGTAGTAATTAACAAAATAGATAAACAGGATGCCCGGATTAATTATGTGTTAAACAAAACCTTTGACCTATTTATAGAACTGGGAGCAGATGAGGAAGCTGCTTACTTTCCCATAGTTTATGCCTCAGCTAAAAATAGCAAAGCAGGGCTAAAACCAGATTTATCCCAAATGGCAGATATTACCCCTGTTTTTGAGGCTATTATGCAATATGTCCCCTCCCCTGCTGGAAACCCTAACTTACCCCTGCAAATGTTAGTTACTACTATTTCTGCTGATAATTTTAAAGGCAGGATAGCCACAGGCAGAATCCACAATGGCAAAATAACAGCAGGGCAGGAAGTAATGCATATCAGCAGAACTGGGGAGATGAAAAAATATAAGTTAACCTCTCTGGTTACCTTTGAAGGCTTGGGAAAAATTAATGCCACAGAAGTTTTAGCCGGAGATATTGTAGCCATATCTGGAATCCCGGATATTAATATTGGAGAAACAATTGCAGACCCTCAAAATCCTCAGGCTTTGCCTATTTTAAATATTGAAGTACCAACCATTAAGATGACTTTTTCTGTCAATGCTTCACCATTTGCAGGGCTGGAAGGAGAATTTAAAACTTCCCGCCAAATCCAGGATAGGTTACTTAAAGAATTAGAAACTGATGTAGCTTTAAAGGTGGAAACTGACTTATCTGGAGGCTGGGCTGTCTCTGGTAGAGGTGAACTGCATATTGCTATTTTGATAGAAAGAATGAGAAGAGAGGGTTATGAATTCCAAGTTGGCAAACCTCAAGTAATAGAAAAAATAGTAGATGGTAAAAAATTAACACCCTTTGAGAGAGTTTTTATTGAAATCCCAGACCAATTTGCAGGAGGAGTAATACAAAAGATGGGTGAAAGAAAAGCCCGACTTATAGATATGAAAACTGAAGGAGGCATCACCAGTTTAGAATTTATAATTTCTACCAAATCTTTATTTGGTTATAGGAGTGAATTTATCACAGATACCAAAGGTTTAGGGATTTTTAATACTATTTTTGAGGATTTTAAGGAAGATGATGGGCAAGTTAGAACTCGTGATAAAGGGTCTCTGGTGGTATATGAAAATGGCACTACTAAGCTACACAGCCTTGTTGGAGCTCAAGAGAGGGGAATATTATTTATTGGGCCAGGGTTATCTGTTTATAAAGGACAGGTTATTGGGACTAATTCAAGGCCAGAAGATATCAAAGTTAATGTTTGTAAGGAAAAACAGCAAACCAACCATAGATCTGCAGGAGAAGGTGTATCTAAACATTTTGATACTCCTAAAATAATGGGGCTGGAGGAAGCTTTAGAATATATTGATGAGACAGAACTAGTGGAAGTGACCCCTAAAAATATTAGAATTAGGAAGATAGACCTGCTTTTTTAGAAACTCTTTTCTTTTTTTCAATTTTAGGGGCAGTTTCTTCTTGAGGCTGTTCTTCAACTGATGGCTCAACTACTTCCACAACTTCTTCAGCCTCAGTCACAGCTGTTTCCAGGATTCTTAAGATGTTATCAAGTTTATTGTTTAAAGCATCAAACTGTTGCTGATAGTTAGGTTGTTCTCTAAATCTTGGTTGTTCTGGGCGGGAGAATGGGCGCTCTTCACGCCTGGCACCCCCACCTTTAGCTTCAAAACATTCACTACAGTAAATTGGTTTACCAGAAGTTGGCCTAAAAGGAACCTGGCAATTTTTACCACAGTTATCACAAACTGCATCATGCATCTCTACTGGCCCACGACCACCTCGATCATTAAACCTTGGCCTAAATCCTCCACCACCCCTGCTATTTCGATCTCGATTAAATGCCATAATATTGTTAAGTAAGTATGTAGTATAACACATTCTCTGTTGCCTGAGAAGCTATCTCAAAGTATAATAGGTATATCCTTTACCCAATCAAATGGGCCGTTAGCTCAGCCCCGATTAAATCGGGGTCAGCGGGTTCTGCACGAAGTGCGAACGGGAGTCTAAATGACTCCCAGGAAGAGCAGGAGAAGCCGCGAAAGCGGCTAAAAGTGATCTGTGCTAAAGTAGCAGTTTGAAAAAAGAATATATTCGGGCCGGTAGCTCAGCGGTAGAGCAGGAGACTTTTAATCTCTTGGTCCTGGGTTCGATCCCCAGCCGGCTCACCGAACGGGGTGTTCTTATTTTGAACATCCCGAATAGGTTGATATAACGGGCTAATTCTAATATTGTTATTCTTATCTTGGCAAAATTTATTTGGCTTCAGATTTTTCATACCCGATTGAGATTTCGAACTACGTATTAAAGACCTTTAGAATATACAAATGATCCACCTGGTTTTAATACTCTTTCAACTTGTAGCTTCAATAATTTCATAAGATAATCTTCTCTCTCAGGCCGAAATAGCCACGGAGGTGAAGATCTGTGAAATTGTTCATCAAGCTCTGGAGAGGTAAAAAGAGCACGGGAATGTACAACATCAATAGAATCATCTGGTAGCATTGCAAGGGCACCGAGGGTTAGAAGATTTGTTCTATATGCTTCAAATTTTTCTCTCTCAAGTTCTCCAATATCTACACCAATAGGATATGCTCCCAGCTCAACAAGGGTCCTGCATAGCCAAGGTTGGAATAGTACACCAAAGTATTCTGGTAAAGACTCCTCTGTTCCACCGGTAGAGCCACACCCCAAATCTAGAATTCTCTTTCCCTTAATGTTACCATTCACTGCAAAAAAGAGCCATGAAAGCTGTTTTATTGCAGCCCCTGTTATATTCTTAAATCCAGAAAAAGCTTGATCAGTTACTAATGGAGAAGAATATTCAGGTATATTAGTTAAAGAAGGAACATATGAACGAGCAAGATTTCTTGCAAATGCTGAAAGTATAAATCGTTCATTATACCTTTCTAAAAAAACTTCTTGTGCTTGGATTTCACAGGACATAGGAATTTGTTTGTTACCACCATATTCAATTATTCTTATTGGTTTTGTATTTTCCCCTTCAATCGTATTTACCATATCTACATTATACCCTATAGCTATTTATGACGCAATTTGATCCTTTTCTTGGTATATTAACCTGAGTTGCTCAAGCCATTCGATTACTAGTTCGAAATAAGATGCAATGGGGTCACAGGATGATTTTTAATCGAACTACAACTTTTAGCCTCGATAAATTGTGAATATCTCTTCAAATTTAAGCCTATAAGCAAGAACCCGAGCGGGATTCGAACTCATGTTTAGATTACTCTATCAATCTTCTTCGTTTTATAATAATC
>CAZYPW010000017.1:0-2758 GCA_964649615.1 uncultured Gammaproteobacteria bacterium
CTGAAAAATGGCTTATGGATAACATAAACCAAAGCCAAACGGATGAGTATTATTTTATCCACACAATCTGGGAAAAAATAAGCCAAGAGGTTCAAAGAAGAAAAAAAGAGACCGATAAACCTAATGAATCTACTGAACCTGACCAAAAAACAATTAGAGAGATATTTAGCCATTGAATAAAAATATCATAAACCAATTGAGAAAGGGGGTGAAAATAATGAAAAAGTGCTTAATCTACGGTAGGAAATCGACTAGTTCTCAAGAGGAAAAATCGCATAACTTGAAAGACCAAATTACGGGATTAAAGAAATATGCCAAGAAACTGGGCTATAAAGTTGTCAACGTGTTTCAAGAGTATAAGTCGGGGTCTAAAGCAGCTTTCAGTAATTTATTGGAGGCGGTAAAACAAGGAGAGGTTAAAGTAATCGTCTGTCAGGACATAAGCCGCCTTGCAAGAAGTTATTGTGACTGGAAAGACATTGAAAAAATGTTTGAAGAAAAAGGAGTAAAGGTGGTTACTCCTTAGTTATTTATAAATTTATAAAAAGAAGGGAGGTGAACAAAAAAATGAAAACTAAAAATGAGAAGAAAACAGCAGTCGGTTATGTAAGAACAGCTGTAGTAAAGCAGGTTGGAGAAAACAATTCTCTTGAACATCAGGAACAAAAGATAAAGGAACATTGTCAAGAGAATGATTACGAGTTAACAGGCATAATTTCTGATTCAGGAAAATCAGGAGCTAATCTTAAGAGACCAGGTTTAAAAAGACTACTTGCAACTCTCAAAAGAGGCGGAATAAAAGCTATTGTTTGTACTAATCCAGACCGTATCTCAAGGACGATACCAAATTATTTGGATTTTAAAGCTCTAGTAGAAAAATATGGTGCTAAATTAACCTTTATAGATTTATCACCATATCCAGAGTGTCTAGATGAAATGGTTACGGGTCGTTCTCTTATGGGAGATCAAATCAGGCGGGGTATGCGTAAAAAGGGCAAATAGTATGAGGAAGCCAGGTCAATCAATCTAGTTCAAGGAAAAGATTGACCTGGCATGGATAGCAATTGATATGAATATAAAAAAAACTAAAAACTATGAAAAATTATCTGAAAAAAAAGAAAATCGTTATAAATCCTATTATTGAATCCAATTTAAAACCTGGGGATTCGGATGTTTTATCTAGCAAATTAGGGGAAGAAATTGCTGCGGTGGTTATTGACAATATTATATTGTCGCAAAGCTCTAAACCACGTGCCATTGTTGGAAAATGAACCTATAATTATTATAGAGAGATTATAAAAAACATGTTATTAAACAATCAAGCAACAAACGATTTTAATTTAAAAAATAGTCTATTGTTAGCAAACGATATTACAATCATCCCCACATGGATTCAGGGTCGTGTGTCAACCAAACCACAGTTAGGAAAAAAGGTAAAAAATATATTTGAAGAAAAAGCATCTTTACCCGAACAACAGAATAACTGCCTGAAAGCCATAGCCGACTACAAGGGACGTTGTTCAAAGTGTTCAAAAGAAATAAGACTTATACATGTTGGTACATCACTAGCTAAGGGCGAAAGTGGACAAAATCTTGACCGAGAAGATACAGAAGAATTTTTAAGACTTGCCAAAGAAGGAAAATTTCAGGTCTTGATAACTAACGACAACGACAGGTTGTGTCGGGCACGATCGACAGGAATTATGATTCGGGAGCAGCTTAAAAGAATGGGGATTCAGATCTATTCTTTATCTCAACCACTACCTCTCAAATGTCCCTCGTGTTTTGACTTTTATGACGATGATTCCGCGGTAATGGTAGAAACAATGTCGGACATGAAATCCCAACTCGATATAAGTAAGATAAGAAGAAATTACAAAATTGGTATGCCTCGACGAATTTTGATGGGAAAACCGCCAGGGTCATTACCATATGGTTTAATGAGGAGGTATAGAACAATTGGTAAGGATAGTAGTGGTAGCGATATCCAGGAAACGTATTACGAGTGGGACCCCAACAAAGTGGCGATAGTGAAACGTATTGCTTGCGAATATATGGCAGGAAAGGGCATCTGGGCGATATGCAAAGATCTCAATGATGAAGGAATCCCATCACCTCAGGGTAAACAATGGGGTCGGTCAGTCCTTCCAGTTATTTTAAAAAATCCTAACTATGCTGGCCAAGTTCGATTTGGTTGGAAAACTACAAAAAATGGAGAAAGAAGAATCCAACCAAGAGAAAATTGGATAATGCATAAAGCACAATTTAATGGTATATGGGACGATGACTATGATAAAAAACTTCAAGCGGAGATAAAAAGAAGAGCTACTTTAGGCGGTAGAACCATAATGTCGAAAGCACTTTTAATAGGTCTTCTAAAATGTGGTTGGTGTGATTACTCAATGTTCCAAATAACATCAAGAAGAACTTTTAAAAATGGTAAAAAATATTTATGGAAAGGTTATGGTTGTGGGTCATTCTTACATAAAGGAACGTGTCGGCATAATGGCAAGTTACAGAAAGTTATTCATGATTTAGTGTTAGAGGAAGTGTTAAAACTTGCAAATGATAAAGCAAGAGCTGCTTATCTTGAAAAAGTAAATAAGTCGAAAACTGACAATCGAGCAGAACTTTATGAGCTAAAAGATCGAGAGTTCAAGAAACGGCTAGATGAATTCGATAGGATCAATAGAGCATATAAAGAGGGTGTAGATACATTGGCAGAGTATAAAAAGAATAAAGAGGAATTACTGCCTAT
>CAZYPW010000017.1:2858-14361 GCA_964649615.1 uncultured Gammaproteobacteria bacterium
AGGGTGTAGATACATTGGCAGAGTATAAAAAGAATAAAGAGGAATTACTGCCTATCCTAGAAAATCTCCAAAAGGAATTGATTAGTCTTAATGCTCAAGCCAATACTCCTATTGTAAAACTAGACTGGGATAAACAGTATCAATCAATCCTTTCTAAATTTATTGAATCCCCAGCTGAGAAAGATGTCCCGATTATAAGAAAAATACTAGTTTCTTTAATAGATAAGATTCAATTTAAAAGCGACCCTTTATACATAAAAATCTTCTATAAGACAACCCCCAAAGAGTAGGCATTTCCCTAATTAATAAGTCATTTATTTCTATATAATATAGGTAAGGAGGTATAGTTTTTAGACTATCGACTATAACTAACCAATGGAAGACCATAAAGTAACAATTTCTCGGGCATCCGGTTCTTTATCCTTTCCAGCTCAATTTATTCTGGTAGCTGCCCAAAATCCCTGCCCATGTGGATTTTTAGGAGATTTTAAGAAAAATTGTGTTTGTATGCCAGGCCAAATCGCCAAATATAAAAAAAGAATTTCAGGGCCTTTAATGGATAGAATTGATATTTATTTGGAAGTTCCTGCGGTTGAAGTAGAAAAATTATCAGCAAGTTACGATAGTGAGAATTCTAAAACTATCAGAGGAAGAGTAACTAAGGCAAGGCGGATCCAAAAAGAGAGATTTAAAGATAAGATATTAACTAATGCTGAAATGACAAATCAGGATATTAAACAATTTTGCATATTAACTCAAGAAAGCCTGGATCTTTTAAAAAAAGCGATTTCTTCATTAAATCTTTCTGCAAGGGGATATCATCGGGTCCTAAAGCTTGCCAGAACTATTGCAGATATATCATTATCTGAAAATATTCAAGTTGAACATATAGCAGAAGCTTTGCAGTATAGATCAAGAGAGGAACTTTAGATTTTAACCATTGAAAAACCCCACTCTGCCAAAAGGCTTAATGAGGTCTTTCAAAATGGTGATCACCATTATTTCCGTAAAATTGTCTAAATGACAATTTTACCCACCAATTTTAAACATAGAGGTGCTACAAACTGGGCAAGTACCTCTGTTGGCTTTTTTACCATTTTTCATGGTAACTGCTTGTACATTTTCTGCATCTCTTTTTGCACGACATTTAACACAATACATTTGCATAGATAATATTCACCTCCTCTCAAAATAGATTTAGGCTCAAAAGATGATTTTGCAAAAGATAAAAAAGAATGATTTGAATACCAAATGCGATAGAGGTAAGTAGAGAGATCTTTAGAAGATCATAATGCAGATAAGTGATATCAGAATAGCTTTCAGTCGTCAGTCGTCGGTCGCCAGATTTGTCTGATAGCTGTGGGTCCCCGAAGGGGAAGATAGCTGAAGACTGTTTTCCATATACCTGTTGGCGAATTAACTTAAGCCTTTTTTCCAAATCTGATTGTTTGTGAGGTTGGTGAATTGCCATTTTGTGCGTAACATGAGCCTAGCACAGGCTAGTGGACCTGTCAAGCACTACTTGAAGCTAAAACTATGAGTCTATTAAGAATTAACTCTATCATTGACAAAAAAGTGAGGTTTAGGTTATATTGAAAGAGTAACTTATGTATTCGGATTGGATAAGTTTGGTAGTTGTTGGATTTGGGACAGTTTGGCTTGGAATTTTAACATTTTTGGTTTTACAACAGAGAAATTTTCTGAAATCTCTATTTCCCAAATCAGGAGAAAGAGACATCAGGAAAAAATTTGAGGAAGTTTTACAAGAGGTTGGGGATTTTAAAAAAGATTTGGCAGATTTAACTAAGGTGCTTGAGAGTATTAAGGTTGAAGGGTCTACTCATTTGCAAAAAGTAGAGCTTTTAAGATTTAATCCTTATCAGGATACGGGTGGTAACATAAGTTTTACTATTGCAATGTTAGACAATAAAGGAACTGGTTTTATTTTAACTAGTTTACATGCAAGGTCAGGTACCAGGATCTTTGCAAAGTCTATTACAGCTGGTAAATCTAAATATGAGCTTTCAAAAGAGGAGGAAGAAGTCTTAAAGAGAGCGCTAAATTATGATTAAAAATATTATTGAATCATTTGAGGGTTTAACTAAAATACAGAAAATATTAGTGCTTATTATCCTGGCAACGGTTGTTTATGTTGGTTCTTCTAGCATTTCTTTTTCAATTTTTTCACGATTTTTATCAAGAGGTGGAGTAGGTGGTGATATCCCAAGAACTACCTTACCTAGTCCCTCATCTGTAGTTGAGGAAGATGCCAATGAGCCAAAAACAGAACAGTGTCCATTAAATGGTGCCATGAAGAGTAAAAAAGCCAAAGCATCATGGGAGGAGAGAAGGCCTCTGGCTGTCATGATTGAAAATCATTCTGAGGCAAGGCCTCAATCTGGTTTGTCCTCTGCAGATGTAATTTATGAAGCTGTGGCAGAGGGTGGAATTACCAGATTTATGGCCATTTTTTATTGTAACCTTTCTGATACTCAAGTGGGTCCTGTTAGGTCTGCTAGAACATATTATTTAGACTGGTTAGCAGAATATGACGCTCTTTATGCCCATGTTGGTGGAGCAAATACTCCAGGTCCTGCAGATGCGCTAGGGCAAATCATTAAGTTTAAAGTCAAAGACCTAAATCAATTTAGCATTGGTTTTCCAGTATTTTGGAGAGATTATCAAAGATTAGGCCACCCAGTGGCTACAGAACATACTATGTATTCAACAACCCAGAAATTATGGGAAGTCGGGGGCAAAAGAAGCTGGGTAGCAACAGATTCAGCAGGTATAAGATGGGATAAAGGTTTTACTCCTTGGAAGTTTAAAGATGACCAAGGCGGGGGAACAACTGCCAAGATTGCTGTTAATTTTTGGGATAACCAACCAGCATATGCAGTTAAATGGAATTATGATGCCCAGCTTAATACATATAAGAGAGAAAATGGAGACCCGCATATGGATTTGAATAACAATAAACAACTGGAGGCAAAAGTCATCATTGTCCAATTCCAAAAAGAATCTAATGCTAATGATGGTTATCCAGGAAATGTCCATCTGTTATATGGAACAGTGGGTAGCGGTAAGGCTTTAATATTCCAAGATGGAGGAGTGGTTGAAGGTAAATGGGTTAAGCAAAATAGAACCTCAAGGTCAAAGTTTGTGGGAAGTGATGGTAAAGAGATTGAGCTTAACAGAGGTCAAATCTGGATCCAAACTGTCCCGGAGGGTTCCAAAGTTACCTACTGAAGGGTTTAACTTAATTAAAATTACACTGCCTAAAGAAAGGTGGTGAAAGAAAATATATGCTTGAGGAATTATTTGTCTCAAGAGTCCGGGTAAAAATATTACAACTTTTTTTATCTGCTCCAGCGGAGACTTTATTTCATGTCCGAGAGATAGTACGCCGTGTTTCAGAAGAGATTAATGCTGTTCGACGTGAACTGGCTAGAATGGAAAAATATGGCATGATGACTTCTGAATGGAGGGCAAACAGAAGGCTTTATCGTTTTAGGAAAGACCACCTTTATTATAGGGAGTTACTCTCTCTGGTGGCAAAATCATCAGGCTTAGGTGGAAATTTAGTCAAAAATAAATCCAGATTGGGAAAAATTAAATTTGCCTTTGTTTCTTCAAAATTTGTTAAAGGCATACCCCCAACACAGGAAGATGTGGATCTTTTGGTAGTAGGACAGCTGGTTTTACCAGAATTACAATCGATAATCGCTGATGAGCAAGCAAAAAAAGAGGCAGAAATAAATTATTCTTACATGGATGAATCTGAGTTTAAGTTTAGAGTCAAAAGAAGAGACCCATTTATACTGAGAGTTTTAATGCAGCCTAAAATTATGCTTATAGGGGATGAAGATGATTTGTTGGAAGGAGTAAGTTGAGAAAGGATGAAATCCCACTTTACTCTATGGATTGTAATTTTTATTGCTTTAGTTGCTGCATTTGTTGATTCTCCAAAACTTCCTGGTATTGAATTGAATTTTCCGCTTAAGCTGGGCTTAGATTTACAAGGTGGGATGCAACTTATCTTAGAAACCCAAATGGAAAATGTTTTGCAAGAGAATCGAGATGTTGCATTAGAATCAGCCAAAGAAGTAATAGAAAGAAGAGTAAATTTATTTGGTGTATCTGAGGCTTTAGTGCAAACTTCTAAAGTAGGCCAGAGCAGGAGAATTTTAGTTGAATTGCCAGGTTTAAAAGATGCCTCCTCAGCTGCTTTGTTAGTTGGCAAAACAGCTCAACTCACCTTTAAAGAAATCCCAGCAACTACCTCAGCTGAAGCTACACAATCGGCTTTAACCAATCTTACTGGCGCTGATTTAAAGAAAGCCCAAGTAACATTTGGCGGTGGGCAGTCACAAGAAAGTGGACCACAAGTAGCAATTGAATTTACAGAGGAAGGAGGCAAAAAATTTTCTCAAATTACCAAAAGAAATATTGGCAAGCCAGTCTATATATTCTTAGATGATCAATTAATTTCCTATCCTTTGGTTCAACAAGAAATTGTGGGGAATAATGCCGTCATCACAGGGCAGTTCAGTTTAGAAGAAGCTAAAAATTTAACTGTTCAACTGAATGCTGGAGCATTGCCAGTGCCTATAAAAATATTAGAACAAAGACAAATTGGTCCTACTTTGGGAAAGCAGTCAGTTGATAAAAGCATAGTAGCTGGGGCAATTGGCCTTTTAATAATTATTCTTTATATGGCTTTCTATTATGGAACTTTAGGAATAATTGCAGATTTGGGGCTCATAATTTATGCTTTAATTACCTTGGCTATTTTTAAAACCGGATTATTTCTAATCCCTCCTATTACTTTAAGCCTTCCGGGCATTGCAGCTTTCATTCTTTCGATAGGGATGGCGGTTGATGCCAATATTTTAATTTTTGAAAGGATGAAAGAGGAAATTAGATGGGGAAAGCCAAATAAAATTGCTTTAGAGCTGGGTTTTAAAAGAGCCTGGTCTTCTATCTGGGCCTCTAATGTTTCATCGCTTATCACAGCGGGGATTTTATATTATATGGGTACATCTATAGTTAAAGGTTTCGCGATAACATTAGCCATTGGAGTATTAGTCTCAATGTTTACAGCAATTGTAGTAACAAGAACTTTCTTGAGATTAATTATACGTTAAATGATGAAACAATTTTTTATGAAAAAACCTGCATTTGAATATTTAAGGCAAAGCTGGTCTAAAAAGCATAAAAATATCCATAATAATCTTTGGAGCAAACATGGCCAAACTTTGCAAAAACTTGCAGTTGGATCATTAGGATCTTTAATGATTCTTTCCTCTCCTCCTCAACCAATTTTACCCAAACCCCTATCAATTGCCAGCAGAGACGATATTATAAAAGGCTTTGATAAAAATATCATACTGGCACAAAGGTTAAAAGAAAAACTTCCTCCAGAAGTAGGGCCATTGAGTGCAGCAGAAGAGGAGGAAATTACTCAGATTTTATCTAGAGATTTTGGTTTTAAAGTAGCAGGAGAATTAGAAGGCATCAGGCTTAATAGAAATTATGGCTTAATTGGAGGCGAGCAGCACCTATATAGATATCCTGGGGATAATTTATACCAACATGCAGATAATACATCTGATTGGGCAAAATATGGAGGAGCAGGGATAGCGCCAGGACTGGGGGCATGGGGTTATTTTGCTCTTTCAAAAGAGCAGTTTAGCGAGGAAGATAAGTTAAAAGAGAGATATTATTTGGCTATACAAACATTTCTTGCGCCAGGCTTTGCAGAAAATGTTTCCAAATATAGGGATTTTTTCCAATACAAAAAAATGTTAGTAATAAATCCATACACTGGCCAGTCAGTGGTGGCAGTAATAGCAGATGCAGGCCCAGCCGAGTGGACAGGTAAACACTTAGGGGGTTCACCAGAAGTTATGGATTATTTAGGTTTAGCAGAGGGGTCCAGAAAAGGAGCAGTTCTATATTTTTTTATTGATGATCCCCAAAATCTTATCCCTTTGGGTCCAATAAAAGTAGAAGGTGAAGCATAAATTATGAAAACATTTTACAGCCATCTAATAGAAGTTGAATCATTGATAGTTGAACTAGATAGTTTAGATTTAACTCCAGAGCAAAAATTGCACCTTACTTCCATAGTAGATTCCAGTTTACACCATACTATTTTAGATGCTATTTTATCTCAATTGTCCCAGGAAGATAAAATAATCTTTTTAAGGCATTTAGAAGAAAATAATCATGACAAAATTTGGCAGTTTCTAAACAATAAAGTTGATAATATTGAAAGTAAAGTTAAAGATGCGGCAGAAAATTTAAAAAAAGAACTGCAAGAGGATATTAAAAAATCAAAGGAGAAAAAATGAGATGAACTTCATGAAATATAAAGTTTGGTATTTTGTTTTTTCTATACTTATTATTTTGCCAGGATTGTATTTTTTAATAACATCAGGTCTAAAACTAGGGATAGATTTCACAGGTGGAGGTTTACTGGAGTATCAATTTGAGCAATCTATAACTGCAGATGAGTTAACAAAAGAGTTAAAGGAAAACTATATTGAAGTATCTCAAATTATTCAATCAGAAAATAACACTTTCATTATTAGGACAAAGCTAATAGAGGCAGATAAATTAACCAATTTAAAAAGTAACTTAACAAACAAATTAGGAAATTTTGAAGAAAGAAGGCAAGAAATAGTTGGTCCAACCATAGGTTCTGAAACCACTACCAAAGCAGGAATGGCTCTTCTGTTAGCATCTGCCATGATTGTCTTATATATTGCTTTCTCCTTTAGGAAAGTACCAAAGCCGGCATCGTCTTTAAGATTTGGCATAGCTGCAGTTATTGCCTTAATACATGATATTTTACTGGTAGTTGGAATATTTGCCATTTTAGGAAAACTTAAAGGCGTAGAGATAGATACACTTTTTATCACAGCACTACTTACAATTATTGGTTTTTCTGTTCATGACACAATTGTGGTTTTTGATAGAATTAGGGAGAATTTATTAAAAAACCCTGGTAAAAAATTTACTGATGTGGCTAATATATCTATTGTCCAAACCTTGGGCAGGTCTTTAAATACCTCTTTAACTGTGGTGTTTGTTTTAACAGCGCTGCTTTTGTTTGGGGGAGAAACAATTAGGTGGTTTGTGGTAGCACTTTTGGTAGGAATTATTTCTGGAACATACTCTTCCATCTTTAATGCAACCGCACTTTTAGTTTGGTGGGAAGAAAAACTCAGCCATTAATTAAGCTGCTTTATTCTGATTATTAAATATTCTTTATTATTTTTAGAGGAATCTTCTTGCACTTCTTCAAACAGTTTTTGGAGGATTTCGCCTACTTTTGGTCCGGGTTTAATTTTTAGAGTTTCCATAACATCTTTGCCATTAACTTTTAAATCAGAGATAGAAAAAGGCTTTTTTAAAACCTCCTTTATTCTTTCTTTGAATTTTTCAATTCTCCAGGAAGTTTCGGATTGTGTTCCTCCGCCTAATCTATCCCCAACCCGAACAGCCATCATATCGGCAATATTTTCTATCCCGACATTTTTTATAAAGCGTCTAATAGCGGAATCTGTTTGGTTTTCATCAACTGAAAACATATGCCATCTGACAAGTCTGTATAATTTATCCAAATATTTTTTTGACAAATTAAATCTTTTTCCTAAATCCAAAACTATTTTTCCTCCAATAAAATCATGGTTGAAAAAAGTAACATTACCATCTTTCTCGACTCGAACAGTTTTGACTTTACCAATATCATGAAGTAATGCTGCAAAGCGGGTTAGTGGGTCTTTTGATGTGCACTCTTTTAAAGCTAAAAGGGAATGTTCACCAATATCATAAACTCTGTCATGTTTTGGGCCCTCCTGGACTATACCAAAACATTTTTCCAACTCCGGTAGAATAATTTGCAGAATTCCTGATTCTCTTAATT
Source organism: uncultured Gammaproteobacteria bacterium (assembly GCA_964649615.1). Classification (GTDB taxonomy): domain Bacteria; phylum Patescibacteriota; class Microgenomatia; order Daviesbacterales; family UBA10151; genus CAZYPW01. The sequence goes on from CAZYPW010000017.1 coordinate 10,792, forward strand.
TAACTATTCCTATGTAAGTATTAGGACTTTCCAGGATTTTAAATAACTCATCTCTAACTCTTTCGGTCGCAATTTCTTTTATCAGATGAGCATTTTTTTTTATTGCCTCAAATGTTTTTTCATCAATTTCAAAATCTAGCTGACAGGCAAGACGAATAGCCCTCATAAGACGTAGCGCGTCTTCCTGAAAACGGGTATCAGGATCTCTAACACAACGGATTATTTTGTCCTTAATATCCTGCTGCCCATGGAATGGGTCAACTAAAATATTATCTGATGATAATGCTATGGCATTGACGGTAAAATCCCTACGCGCTAAATCTTCCTCAATTTTATCTGTCCAGGAAACTTCAACCGGATGTCGATGATCCCTATAAATCCCCTCCTTCCTCATGGTGGTAATTTCAAAAACTCCATTACCTACATCTAATCCTACAGTCCCAAACTTGTTATCATAAAAACCCTCTGGAATAATCTCTAAGATTTCTTCCGGCTTGGCATCTGTAGTAAAATCCCAATCGGAAACTTCCTTTTCCATCAAAAGATCACGAACTGCTCCTCCAACAATATAGATTTGGAATTCATTTTTGTTAAACTTATCTAGAATGTTTTTGACTTCATCAGGTAGTGTATAATTCATGATGTAATTGTAGCTAAAGTAATATGAAATGGAAAGTAGCCCCACAAAAAAGCGATGACCTGATAGAACAACTATTAATCAATCGCGGGATTAAAACAGAAAAAGAGAAGGAAGAATTTTTCAATCCAAAGATTTCTCATTTTGATAAGGATTTAAAAATTCCGGGAATCGAAAACAGCATCAAGAGAATTAAAGTGGCTATAAAAGATAATGAATTAATTATAATTTATGGAGATTATGATGTTGACGGAATATCCGCCTGCGCAATTTTATATAAAGGTTTAACTTCAATTGGGGCCAAAGTTCTGCCTTATATTCCACACCGGGAAAAAGAAGGATATGGTCTATCTAAATTAGGGTTGGAGTTCGCCAGAGATTCAGGAGCAACGGTTGTGATAACAGTTGATAATGGAATTGTAGCTTTTTCTCAAGCAGAGTTTGCCAAAAGTCTGGACTTAGATTTAATTATTACAGATCATCATCTGCCAATGGCTCAAAAACCGGATGCTTATACCATAGTTCATTCCACTAAAATGTGCGGAGCTGCAGTGGCCTGGTGTTTAATTCAAAGTATTATTAAAAAAGATTTAGCAGCGGAACTTTTACAATTTGCGGCAATTGCTACAATTTGTGATCTTATTCCATTAGTTGGACTGGGACGTGCTTTTGTATATGAGGGATTAAAAATTTTAAACAGGACCAGCAATTTGGGACTTTTGGCTTTGGTTAACGAAGCAGGGATCACTCTTGGCAATATTGGATCATATGAAGTGGGTTATATGTTAGGACCAAGACTTAATGCCATAGGCAGATTAGAACATGCCATAGATGCACTGCGCCTTCTTTGCACAAAAGATGCAAATAAAGCCAGGAATTTGGCAAAACTTTTGAATGAAACAAATGCCACTCGTCAGAAAATGACAGCCAGCGCATTGGAGGAGGCAAAATTATTAATTGATATAAATAAAAAAGTTCATGTGTTATTCAGCAAAGATTGGTCAATGGGAATAATCGGTTTAATTGCCGGGAAAATATCAGATGAATATTACCGGCCGGCAATTGCCATATCATTAGGCGCCAAAGTTTCCAAAGGTTCTGCCAGATCCATTGATGGGGTAAATATAGTGCAGGTGATCAGAAATTTTGGAGACATTTTAATAGATGTCGGCGGACACCCCGGTGCGGCCGGATTTTCTATTGAAACGCGTCATGTAGAGATTTTTAAAAACAGGATAGAAAAACATCTGGATAATTTACCCGAGCTGGAACAAACTTTAAATGTAGATGTTGAAGTGGAAACTAAACAGTTAAGCAGAAGTCTGGTAGAAAAGTTACAAAAATTTGAACCATTTGGTTTTGAAAACCCCAGACCAATTTTTGCAACATATAATATGCAAATTTCAGATATCAGAACAGTAGGCGAGGGGAAACACCTTAAATTTAAAGCAGATAATATTGATGCTATTGCCTTTGGCATGGGGGAGCTCAGTTCCCTTTTACAAAATGGTCAGCAAATTGACCTGGCCTATACTTCAGAAATAGATACATATAACGGTAATGAAAAATTACAGTTAAAGGCTAAAGATATACGTATAGTTTAAATTTCTTAAATTATCAGCTATATCTCAATAATAGTCCTGTCACTCGATCCATATACTGCCTTGGTCCAACACGTACTGTTGACCGTGGTCTTCCTGCTAAATCCCTAGGAGCTTCCAGTGGTTTTGATTCTGTTGGTTGTTCAACTAAATCAGAAACAGCTGGTTCGGATAAGACAGTTTCTAAATGTTTAGCTTTAGAATGCCCTCTACCTTCCTGATCAAACCCGTAATATATCCTAAGAGGTGGACTAAAAGTTTCTTTTAGAGATCGGGTAACCCTTTGAGCCTCTTGTTCTTTATTCATATTTTAAACACCTCCTTTCAAATTTTTCCATAAAAAAACCTCCCGTTTGGGAGGCTATCTTGGTAAGCTTAATTTTTTTTAGCCTACTAAGAAACTCCTCCCTTGCGCGAGGTAATAATAATTTCAATAATTTGAATATTCTTAAATTGCATAATTATATATTAACATGCAAAATGAAAATTGTCAAAATTTGAAATCTATTTATCAATATCCATTCCGATTTTTTTCATCAGCACCTGGACCATACCATTTACCAGGCCAGATATCAGGATGTTTAGAAGTAGTGACTGCTGGTTGAGTAACTGCTTTTCTGTATCTTTCTAGTGCTGTGATTCCCCAAGTGCTTTCTATTACTTTGGGGTGTACCTTAATTCCGCTAGCTGCTAATTGTTCGGGACTAGCAACAGTAATTTGCACAGTAGGTTTAAAAACCATTACTCTTTCTGGGCTTTTTTGCATTATTTCCCACCTCCTTTCATCATTTCAAATTCTCTAATCACTCAATAATCTAGGATGTTCCATGATGGCTTGTCTTTGTTCTTCAAGAGCAGCTCTAAATGGGTTTTCCCCACCAGCTTGCCAATCAATAGATTTGTCAAAATAAGTTCCTGGTTGTTGAACTTCTTGAATGCCTTCTGATATATCTGATCTATTTAATATAGAGGTACTATCTCTAGAAATTATTGCCCAATTAACTGTATACATGATATTTCCCTTGGCATTAAGTAATGCAGCTGATATTTGCGCCCCTATTATTTGTCTTTCTGGTGTGTTTGCCATAAAAAAACCTCCCATTTCGGGAGGTCTAATTCCTTTCTCTTTTAGATAAAATTATCTAAAAAGACCTCCCGCAAAGGCTCCCAAAAGGAGACCTAAAGATAGGAGGCTGAGTGATAAACTGTTTTCTAAATTTAAAACCAAAGTTTTTGACATTCTTTACATTATATTTATTTATAAATACTTTGTCAATATTTTGTATCCGTCATATACATATTAGACTTTTTAAGGTATTCCACCACAACTTG
>CAZYPW010000018.1:0-13574 GCA_964649615.1 uncultured Gammaproteobacteria bacterium
GTCAGTGCAATAGTGAAGATGAGCCTAAAGGTAGTAGCAGTAAAGCAGTCAGAAGAGTGATAGATAGAAATATTGCCATTACTGGCATTCCATTTCAGGAAACTATGGTGGTAGTAAAAAGGGAATATCCATTTGGAAGCACTGGAGCAGCTTTTTTTGAATCCAAGCAAGGCCCAGCTTCCATTTATACTTATGCAGCAGTAGTCATTCCTGAGAGAACAGAAGATAATAAGATGTTAACAGATGCAGAAATACAACATGATGATGCTAGCTCTGTAGCCCATGAAACAGCACATGCTGCCTATGGATTTGAGCATGAAGGTGCAGATATTATGGATGTGCAGGAAAAATGCAACCCAACTGGCAGGGGAGATGGTGGTATGTGTTATAGCTTTAATGAAGAACACAAAAGGATTATCAGAGAAAGGTATAAAACCTTCCCAGATGCTTATCATACCCCCACTCTTTTAAAACCAGCCTCAGGTGTAACTACTAGTGGATTAGGAGTCAGCTTGGAATTTAAGCCTGTTGCAAGTACCCAGCAATTCCAAATCCAGGTAACCCCTCATAACAATGATGGCCCTGGGATTAATATGATCAGGGGAGGACAAACAGAAGTCAGCGGTGGAACATATGCTGTTTTTGAACCAAAGCTTGGTGAGGGAAATTATGTAATGCTTCCTGGTATGACATATAGTTGGAGGGTCCGTACTACAAGTGTTAAAGGTCCTGTAAGTGGAGATGGTTCTGATGCCTGGGGCCATTGGTCAGAAGCAAGGACTTTTAAAACCCCTGACTCATCTTCTGCTACTTTAAGTTTACCTGAAGCTGGTTCAATTAATATAGCTTCAGTTAAGGAACCTACTTTAATATGGAAAGATGCCAATACAGCTAACTTTTACTATGAAGTTCAGGTTTCAGGTGATAACAGGTTTGACACAAACCCTCAGACTGCAACTTCCTTTGTCTGGTGGAATCTAGTCCATGGAGGCATGAGTAACCCTTTAAATAGCTGGAAACTACCAACATCAGAGCCGAATACTACCTATTATTGGAGAGTCAGGCAAAGAGTACAAGGGGATGGTAAAGAGGTAGATTGGGGACCAACCTGGGCTGTCAGAATAGGTGCAGATGGTCACTCTTATACTGTCTCTTCTGTAGAACAGGATGAAAAAGGTAATATGAAGTTTACTACTATCTATGAATATCAAGCTCAACCAGCTACCAAGGAAATCAAGCTGAGTTATAACAAGGATGGAAAGATTGACTGGAATCAAATCAAACAAGATCATTGGCAAGGAGTGGTTAAGAGGGTTAATAGTGGAGGTATTCTTGAGTGTATACCTGATTTTCAAAATCAGAGAAGAGGTCATGAATTGGACCTTAGGGGATGCTATTTTTTACAGGATGGTTCTAGCGGTATAACTCCTCCGGTCTATTGGTAATTTCCTTATGAATTTAAAACATCAGAGAAAATCCCAAGTTACAGTTTTACCCAACAGGGCAGAAAGAAGAAAAGCTGCACAGCTACAAAAAGCAGCCTGATTTAGCGCAAAGCGCGAACTTGTTCATTTTCTATTAAACTTTTTAGCTTTTTTATACAAAGAGATAACAGTTGTTCCTTTAAATAATTTCTGTCTCTCATTAAGATAATCTCCCACTAGGGGGTTTAAGATCTGCCATAACTGGCTGGTTTTTTGAGGTCCCAGGTTTTTTAACAATACCTCAAAGGCAGTAGTAAGTAAAGATTGCTGTCTATTAATTTGCATGCTCATAATATTGTATAAACTCCAGTGGAGTTATTACCTTGATCTTTCCTTTATACTTTTTAATTATATCATAATCACAAGTGATAAAAATATCAGCATTTGCAGTTTCTGCAGAGGATAAATGTAAAGCATCAAAGTTATATTTTTATATTAAATAAAGTTCGGTTATTAGACATTAAATTCATTATGAGAAGAATCTTCCCCACATATTATTTATTAGGATACATCTGAATTTGAGTTACATTTTTACCGTTTTGATCAAAGACTAAATAAACCTCCACTCCTTTTTTCTTTGCTAAATCTTCTAAATATAAGATTTCTGTAGGGAGGCTAAATTGTTTCATGGATTGTTCTTCAGATTTGGCTCCTAACACCATTTGAGAAATTAAAACATCATTAGAGACTTGATAGGATTTAGTTTTAGCTTCAGATTTAACTGTAATCAGGCTGCTTTTGGTATCTACAGCCTCAACTGTGCCGATCAGTCCTTTTAAAGGGATAATTGATTCATCTTGAGCAATATCAGAAGGGGCAGGAGAGGATTTTTGTAAAAAAGCCACACCTCCCAATACAAAAATCAAAAGAAGTGCTAATCCAATACCTGTTAAGAATTTAAAGGATTTATAAAAAGGAGTGGCAGTTTTAATTACCATAGGCTCATTTTGGGCATTATCAGGATCCATAAGGTCTATAATCCATTATGGACTTAAGTGAGGTTAGGTGTCAAGGGAAAAAATGAAGGATTTATGGTATAATGTAAGAAATATTATATAGGCCTATAATATGAGAAACGAAACAGTTTCTGCAGAACCAGTAACTAATCAAGATACTGTTAGAGAAGTAGTTACTTCAAGGTGGGGAGTGCGTGTTGTGGTGGCTTCCCTGATGGCACTTGGGGTATTATCAGCAACAGAAACAGCTATAGCGCAACCATTACTCATTCCTTATGGCATTGGTGCATGTTCTCCTGATGGTGATGATTGGAATCCAAGGCGCCATAGAGATATAGGTTTTATCTTTGGAGGAAATGAACATAATCCGGTTTTAACGGTTGGTAGAGCATTAACTATTACAGATATAAAGACTGGAATAATGGTAGTAAATAGATTCCAACAGGCAGGTGAAAGAGCTGATTACTGGACAACCTTAACACACGGTGGAGCTGCTGATGTTTTTGGGAGGCCACCTGTTATATTTAAAGATGGGGAATACTATTTTGCTCAACTATGGGAAACGGATGATCCTAGGGGGGTAAAGCCTGGAGATAACTCTATCGCTGTGCTGCCCTTTGCTGGATGTGAACCTCTGCAATAATTTATTTATACCTCCTTATGGACAAACGTGAATTTGTTTTAAATGCTAAACAGTTAAGAAACCCTTCGACTTCGCTCAGGGCTATAGAGGTAAAGGAAAAGGTCAAAAGAAATGAGATTTATATTATTTTGGATAATGTTTTGGATACTTATAATATTGGATCTATTTTTAGACTGGCGGATGCAGTGGCTGCAAAAAAAATCTATATCTGTGGGGAAAGTGAAATTCCACCTAATCACAGGATAAAAAAAGCCTCTATTAATACAACTGAAGTAGTGGATTGGAGCTATAAAGAATTAACAATTGATGCGATTAACGATTTACGATTAACGATAAACGATATACAAATTATAGCAATAGAACAGACCCCCAATTCAATCCCATATGACAAATTTGAGTACAAATTGCCCATAGCTTTAGTGGTGGGACATGAGAGTGATGGAGTTTCAAAAGAAGTACTTAAAATGGCTGATGGAATAGTAGAACTACCTATGTTTGGTGTTAATAAAAGCCTAAACGTCATGGTAAGTTTAGGGATAGTATTATATGAAGTTCTAGAAAAGGTAAAGCATTAGTATTAAATAGGTTCTTCTTAACTCTTGACTTTTATATCTGGTAAAGGTATTTTAAATTTAAGCAGGAATTTATGCGTACTAGAGAACATCTGTTGCAGCTTCCTTCAAGATCAACCCCAGGGGTTGATTTATTTAATAGGCCATTTGGTATTTTTGATGAATCACATCTATTGAAATCTGCTGTTGTTTGGGGTCCTGTAGGAGCAGAAGCTGTACTTGCTCAACTTTTCCCAGAAGAAAAATCTTTATTCTTCAAAGAATTTGATGTACCAGCTGCCAGGCAAGAGGGTATAAATTATCAGGAAACTTTGCGAAGCTGGGGGGTGGAGGTAATCTCTGCACGGGATCATTTGGCTAAAATACTTGGAAGAGTTAATTTGGAAGTAACACTAGACAAGAGAAAGGTTGAATCAGAATTATTAAGTCAATCCCGTGCAATTAGGATGGTTTTTGGTGGTCCTAACAGAGGATTAGGAGGTACAATTGTTCATCTTTTAGAAGAAGATATTAAATTGTATGGTGAAAGAGATGCTTTAGCTTTAAATCATATTTTATGCCGTACAGAAAGGCTTCCATTAGGGAATTTACTCTATGCAAGAGATCAGATGAATGTTTTATTGGGTCAAAGAGTTGTATCATCGATGGCAAAAGAAATCCGTAAACCTGAGGTTCTCCTCTATGAACAGGTTTATAACGCTCATTTAGTTGATCATGAACCTATTAAAATCCCTTCAGGTGAAACTTTTGAGGGAGGAGATGCCTATATCCATCAGGGTCATGTATGGGTTGGGGTAGGTACCAGAACAACTATGGGTGCAGCTTTAAAAATCTATGAAGGATTAAAAGGTGATCTCAGGAGGCATGATCTTAAGTTTGCAGTTGTCAGGGATGAAGATGCTTTTAACAGGCCTTTTTCAGAGCAGCAGGCTTTTATGCACCTTGATACTTTTTCAAATCCGACAGGTAAAAAAGATATCGCTGTTTGTCTTGAAGAAGCCACCAGAAGAAAAATATTGCTTGTTGGATCAATAGGTGAAAGTACAGTCATAAAAGATACCAGGTTGTCTTTTATTGATTATTTAGAGCATGAGGTTAAAGAAGATAATATTGTGGTGATTTCCAAAGGGGAGCAGCAGGATTTTGGCTGCAATTTTTTACTGCTTGGAGAATATGATGATGGAAGAACTGTAATCTTAGTGCCTTTACAGAGTAATACTGATACAAATAACCAGTTAAGAAGGTTAGGAAAAGAAGTGGTCCTAACTGATTTGTATCAGAGTACCAGAGGTTATGGCGCAGCCCATTGTATGACAGGCCAGCTTCTGCGGGAGGTAGCATGAGGGAAAATGGTGAGTATTTAGGGATAGCAATCCCGCCTTTGCCTGATAGTTTAATTCCTGTTGTTAAACCAGATACTCTATCTTTACCTCAAAGCTCAGATTATGTATATATAGGCATAAGAGGCAATTTACAGATTTTAGTTGCTAAACTGATGGGAGTTGAGGAGGGTAATATCCAGATTACAGAGCCTCCCAGAGAAATAGCAGCAGATTATGCTCTTGCTTGTCATCCTTTGGCCAGGGTATTAAGAAGAAGCCCTGTGGAAATTGCTGCTCAATCAGCAGCCCAGTTAAATTCAGGGTTAAGACCAGAGCTGATAGCAGATATCAGAGCCCAAAATGGTTACTTAAACTTTTCTGTAGATACAAATGGCTATGGTGGCCGTGTGCTAAAGGAGATTGAAGTTTTCCAGGATAGATATGGAGAGCAAAATGTAACTAATGGAGCAACGGTGGTTATTGATTGTTCTTCCCCTAATGTAGCAAAATCTATGAGCGTAGGACATCTAAGGTCAACTGTTATTGGTGAGTCATTGGCAAGAATCCATAAAAGCCTTGGGGCTGCTGTTATAAGGGATAACCATTTAGGGGATTGGGGGACCCAATTTGGGATGCTTGCCAGGGCCCATGAGCTGTGGGCTGGTGATTATGAAGAGCTCAGGGAAAATAAAGATTCTGTCCAGGGTTTGTATAAATTATATGTCAGGATCCATGAAGCTGTAGAAAATGAAAAAGAGGCAGAAAGTGCCAGATTAGGTATCCCCAAAAATGATATAGAAACTTCTTTAGAAAGAGAAGGGAGAAGATGGTTTCAAAGACTGGAATCATCTGATCCAGCTGCCTTAGAGCTTTTAAATTGGGCAACGCAGCAAAGCTTGAAAGAGTTTCAAAGGGTTTATGATTTATTAGGCACAAAATATGAGTATATGCTAGGAGAATCTTTCTATGTGAGCATGCTTCCTTCAGTTCTTCAATTTTTAAGGGACAGAGGAATTGCTTCAGATGATGGTAGTGGAGCATTGTCAATTGATCTTCAAGAACAAAATCTACATCGGTTGGTAGTACAAAAATCAGACGGTACAAGTCTATATGCAACCAGAGATCTTGCAACTTTGGTAGCCAGATCTGCTTGGTTTGATCCTCAAAAAATTCTTTATGTAGTGGGAGGAGATCAAACAGAATATTTTCAGCAGGTCTTTGCAACTTTTGGGAAAATGACAGAAGGGATAAAAAAGCCTGAAACAGAACATATTTCCTTTGGGATGATTACCTTGCCAGAGGGTAAGATGTCAACCAGGGCAGGTAGAGTGGTATTTTTAGAAGATGTATTGGATGAGGCAATTGAAAGAGCCAGATTAAAAATGGATGGGGTTAGCAGAAGTGATTTAACTTCTGAGCAAAAAGATGACATTGCAAGAAAGATAGGGGTAGGCTCAGTGGTATTTTTTGATTTAGGACAAGGCAGGGAAAGAAATATCCAGTTTGATTGGGAAAAAGCTCTTTCTCTTGAAGGCTACAGCGCGCCTTATATTCAATATGCTTATGCTAGAGCACAAGCTTTGATGAGAAGAGCCGTTGAACAAAATATTGCTATAGATTCAACCTTGTCTCCAAATTTTGACCACCCAACAGAAGTGGCTTTAGTTAAGCATTTAAGCAAGTTTCCAGAAGCTGTTGTTAAAGCAGGACTTTTAAACAGGCCAGATGGTATAGCTCAATATGTTTATTCTGTTGCTGCCAGATTTAGTGATTTATATCGGGACCGTAGTATTGTTAATGAACAAGACCCTGAAATTAGAAATAGCCGCTTGAGGCTTACTATGGCCACAGCCCAAGTTATAAAAAATGCTTTAAACCTGCTTTGTATTGACGTGCCGGAAAGGATGTAGAATTGATTAAGAGTAATGATAATTACTTTCAACTAGATCCAATTATCTCCCAATGGATTGCTCAAATATTCTCCCAAAAAGATCAGCTAAAGCATACCTCTACCCAAATATATTTGACAGATCAGGCTTTGCTGAATTTGCCACAAAATACGGCTTACAAATACCTTATTCAAGAGTGGCTTTGGACAAAAGAGAGTTGGTTGAGGCATATGAAGATATCGTATCTGTAAGAGGTAAGGAATCAGTGTGGGCAAAACTGGCAGCTTCAGGCGGTGGCTACGGAATAAGTAGAGTAAGCAGCATTGTAGAAGTGGAAGCTTTGTACGAGAGACTAAGTTCCCTCGGGGTATTAAGATTATATGGCAGAGCTATTCCTTATGGTTCAAGAATGTCTGATTCAGTGTCGCAAGTTGAGGCTGCAAAGTCACTGGGTATAAATTGTGACCATCCCTTTGCAGTTATTAAGCTAGGTCCAGCTAATTGTAGCATTACTGATGTTTGGCAATTTTTAAAAGGAGTACATTTATCTTATGATCAATATAAAAAGGAAGGTGTTATCCCGTTTGTATGGTTAGAAGATAAAAGGAGTGGCGGATATGCCTCTATGATAATAGCCGCATCTGACTCTGGAAGGCTTACAAGAATTTATGATCTTTCAGTTAATGCTATGAGAAAAGAAGGAGTAATAAATTGAAAAAAGTTATTGTCCCTTTAGCAATATATCAAAGTGAACGTATAATACCGATTTATGGGATTAGATCTACATATATTCAAAAACTTATAAAATATAATTTGCTGCCAGTTTTTGTTGCACCTGTAATGAATAGGAAACAAATAGAGGAAGTTTATAATTTTTGCAGTGGAGTGTATTTTATTGGTGGAGAGGACTTTAATCCTAGTATTTATGGACAAAAAAAGCACCCTAAGACTGTGGTTACAGAAGGAAAGCGGGATGGACTTGAGATTTGGTTACTCAGGAAGGCCTTAAAAGACAGAAAACCCTTTCTTGGAATCTGCCGGGGCATACAAGCTTTAGCAATAGCAGATGGTGGTTCTCTAATACAACATATACCAGATAAATTTCCGAATGAAAACCACAACCGTAACAAAAGTTATGATGACCTTTTAACAAGTATGAAACACCCTGTTTTGATAGAAAAAGACAGTAGAGTATATAAATTAATAAATAGACAAAAAGTCCTTGTTAATTCATATCACCATCAGGCAGTAGATCAACCAGGAAATAATCTTCGTATAGTTGGTAAATCTGAAGTTGGGGTCACTGAGATATTAGAACATGAAGACAGGAACTATTTTTGTATTGGTATTCAGAGCCATCCAGAAGCAGAAAAAAGTATTTTTTTTGAAAAAATATTCCAGGAATTTGCAAGAGAGTGCAAAGTTGCAGGGAAGATTGCAGAGAAGATTGCAGGGGATTGACAAGTAAATTGTGTAATGTTAGGTTGAATAAAGGATAACTTAATGGTAATAGAAACCAGACCATCAAGGATTGCCCAATTAACAGATAGGCTTTTGATGGTTTCTCCTGATCAATTTGGTTTCAATCCTGAGACTGCTGTAACAAATTCTTTCCAAAACAGACCTGATAAACATCATTTACAGATTAGAAATCAAGCAATTTCTGAATTTAAAGGTATGGTAAGTAAACTCCGGGTACATGGGCTGTTGGTTTCTGTAGCTCCTAGCCCAGTTGATAGAGTTACCCCAGATGCAGTTTTCCCAAATAATTGGATCTCATTTCACCGGGAGCTTCTTTCAAGAGAGATAGATACCATTTTGTACCCAATGATGGCTAACAATAGAAGGGCAGAAAGACAACAAGATGTGGTTTCTAAATTAATAGAAAAGGCCACAAAAAGCAGCTTGAGAATCTTGGATTTAAGTTACCTGGAAGACCAGGGATTATATCTTGAAGGGACAGGTAGTTTAATTTTTGAACGGGCTAGGAGAGTAGTTTTTGCCCAGGAATCTCCCAGAACCAATTTAGCAGCACTGAACGTTTTTTGTAATGCAACAGACTATGAACCAGTAGTTTTCCATGCCAATGACCAAGCAGGCCAGCCAATATATCATACAAATGTGGTTATGAGCATTAGTAGTGGCTTTTCTGTTGTATGTCTTGATGCTATTTCTGATGATGGCGAGAAGTTAAGAGTAGAAAAGGAGCTTGAAAGATTAAATCTTCAAATAGTTGAGATAACACAGGATCAAGTAAGTAATTTTTGTGGCAATATTTTAGAGGTTAAGCCAAAACCTTTTGTTGACCCATTACTGATTATGTCTCAAACCGCATACCGAGCTTTTACTCTAAGGCAAAAAACAGAACTTAAACGTTTTGCTAATCTTTTACCTGTTAATATACCTACTATTGAAAGAATTGGCGGCGGCAGCGCCCGTTGTATGCTGGCAGAAGTTTTTGTCAGATGATCTAAGCTTTTAGCAAATATGCGATTAGAGCTTTTTGGGCATGAAGCCTGTTCTCAGCCTGCTGGAATATAATAGATTGTTTTCCGTCAATAACCTCTCCAGTTACTTCCAGCCCTCTTTTAGCAGGCATATCGTGCATAAAAATTGCATCTTTTTTAGCCAGAGCCATTAATTTTTGGTCAACCTGGTATTTTTTAAAAACCTCTAATCTTTTTCTATACTGGTTTTCCTTTCCCATACTAACCCAGGTATCTGTATAAACAATATCAGCTAAGTTTACCGCTTTTTTTGGGTCATCTGTTGCAAAAAAAGTTGAACTGGATTTTGCTAATAGCTGTTTTACTTTTCTAGTAATTAGGGGATTGAGCCAATATTCCTTTGGTGAGGCGCAAATAAAATTTATCCCTAAAATTGCACATCCTAAAGCCAATGAATGAGTAATATTGTTTTTCCCGTCCCCAATATATGCTAGATTTAACCCTGTAAGCTTTCCTTTAACCTCCCAAATAGTCAGAAAATCTGCCAGAGCTTGACAAGGATGTTCTAGATCAGAAAGGGCATTTATAACAGGAATTGTGGAATTTACAGATAGCTCATGGAGACTTTCATGCTCAAACACCCTGGCCACTAATAAATCCGCTGTAGAGGAAATAACCTTGGCAATATCTGCAACAGACTCTCTTTTGCCTAAACCTATTTCTTCCACTCCAAAATAAATTGGATGGCCGCCAAGTTGAGACATTGCAATATCAAAACTAAGTTTTGTGCGGAGGCTGGGTTTTTCAAAAATCATCACCATATTTTTACCTGTCAAAATAGGTTTATTTTTACCCCTTTTTTTAAATTGTGGTTTATATTTTTTTGCCAGGCGCAAAATCTGCCAAATCTCTTTAGCAGAAAAATCCGCAATAGACAAAAAATGTCTCATTTTTTACCCTTTCCAAGTTGGTTTGCTAACTTCATTTGTAAAGAGTAAAGCTCAATAAATCCAGCTGAAGCATTAACATTTAGGCCATAGCCTTCTTCATTATTAAATGAAGCATGCATTAGGGCATAAGGAGATTTTAAAGCCACAACTGTAACATTACCTTTAAAAAGTTTGACTGTTACTTCTCCTGTAACTTTCTCATTTACTTCATTATTAAAGGCATTAATTGCATTCATTGCCGGGTCATACCAGAGAGCCCCATAACAAAGATAACCCCATTTTAGGTCTAAGATCTCCTTAAGCTCATTTAAGGTTCTGGTTGAAACGTATTTTTCCAAATTCTTGTGAGCCTCAATAATGGTATGCGCTGCTGGATGTTCATAGACACCTCTATTTTTAAGTCCAACTAACCTATCCTCAAGAAGGTGAACTGTTCCAACGCCATGTTTTCCGGCAAGTTTGTTTAAAGTAACAATTAGTTTAGCCAAAGACATTTTTTTGTTATTTAATGCAACTGGTAAACCTTTTTCAAACTTGATTTGAACAAATTCTGGTTTCTGCGGGGCATTTTTAGGTAAAGAATAAGTCGTAAGAAATTTTTCTTCCGGAGCTACTAAAGCAGGATCTGTAATTTCTCCGCCTTCCCAGGTAATTCCCCACATATTGTCATCATCAGAATATGGAAAATCTACTGTTGCCGGGATTGGGATTTTATTATCCTGGGCATATTTTATCTCTTCATTCCTGTCCATGGCCCATTCCCTGACTGGCGCAACAATTTTCATATTTGGATCATGGGTTAAAATATAACCGTCAATCCTGACTTGGTCATTGCCTTTGCCAGTACAACCGTGCGCAATAGCATCTGCGCCTACTTTTTTGGCTACTGCCACTGCCTTTTTGCCTAAAATTGCCCTGCCTATTGGAGTTGATAAATGATAGTTTCCCTGGTAATAAGCATTTGCCTTTATACCTTTGGAGATATATTCATTGGCAAATTCTTCTTTAAGGTCCAAAACAATTGCCTCAACAGCGCCAAATTTTAAAGCCTTTTTTCTAATAGTTTCCAAATCATCGTGTTGTTGGCCTAAATCAGCAGTTAAAGTGACTACTTTAGCTTTGTAATTATCCTGGATCCATTTTAGCATTACCGAGGTATCTAAACCTCCGGAATAAAGTAGTAAAACTTTCTTGATTTCACCTACTTTTCCTTCATATGAAGCAACTTTTATATAATCTGTATTGAATTTCATAATTTTCACCCCCTTCCTTGGCGGGCTATTTTCCCATATGCAGACCTAAAAGGAATACCTTTTTGAACCAAATTAAGAGCTTTACTTGTTGCAAAAATTTCTTCAGTTAAAGCAGCTTCCATTACCTCCTTTTGGGGGGTTATGTTACTGAGTAAGATATTTGCAGCCTGGATACTGTCAAGAGTGGTTTCTACACCTTCAATTAAAGCCTTCTTGGTATCCTGAAAATCACGGTTATATCCTGAAGGCAAATTTGAAACTAAAGAGATGACCTGGGTTAAATTACCAAGTACAAGATGCACCTTACTCCTTAAAAGCTCTGCTAAATCTAAATTTTTCTTTTGTGGCATCATGCTGCTTCCAGTAGTAACTGACTCTGAAGCAGTAAAAAACTTAAACTCTGAAGTTGTAAAAATTAGCATATCTGTGGCAAATTTATTGATTGTTAAAAGGATTTGCAGGAGTGAGGATAAAATCACTCCCTCAATTTTGCCCCTGGAGTTTTGACAATATAAAAGATTAGATTGAACTTTAGAAAAGTTTAACAGTTTGGCACTGTAAATTCTATCCAGGGGTAAACTGGTGCCATATCCTGCAGCTGAGCCCAAAGGGGATTGGTTGTTTAACTTAAAAGCTATTTTTAAAACTTCCAGATCATCTTGCAATGAAGCAATAAAACTACCAGTCCATATATTTAAAGATGAAGGCATGGCTTTTTGCATATGAGTGTAGCCAGGCATTTTGATATGGCCATATTTTTTATCAAATTTTTTAAAGCCGTAAATTAAAGAATTTAGCGCTTCTTCAGTTTTGGAAAGCATGTCTTTGTTATAAAGCCTTAAAGCTGTTAGAACCTGATCGTTTCTAGATCTTCCGGTATGGATTTTTTGCCCAACATCTCCGTATTTGTCAGTTAAAAAGTTTTCAATTTTAGTATGCATATCTTCATCTCCTGCTTCTAAAATAAATCCCCCCTTTTTTAAGAGGCTTAAAATTTCCATTAAGCCTTTTTGCAGTTTTAAAAACTCTGGTTTTGATAAAATGCCAATTTTTAAAAGCATCTTAGAATGCGCTAGAGATCCAATCACATCATATTGGATCAATTTTTGGTCAAAATAAAGATCACCTTTTGTCTCAAAGGCTTCTACAAATGGATCAAGGCTATATTTTTCTTTTTGCCAAAGTTTTTTCATAAGAACATTTCGCTTCGCTCAAATTCTTGAGCTAAAGCATAAAAAAATCCCGTCTTCAGAAATAACTTTAGTTATTTCCAAGGACGGGATCTCCCGTGGTACCACCTTGATTCAGTTTAAAATTACTAAACTGCCCTTAATTAGGTAAACCTACTTGCATAAAAGCTTTCTTCGGTTCTTGCTCAGGGGCTCTCTTGGGTAAAATTTAATATGAAGACTTTCAGCTGTTCTTCTTGCTAAAGATATAAAATTTTACTTACTTTTCCCCTTCAATGCAACCAAAATTGTAACATAAGATTTAGCAAACTGTCAACTAACCCCAGTAGACTATTTGGATTCTAGCTTGATCTTTTGAGATTTTAAAATATTTTAATGTTTCCACTTTGGCTATTTTTTTATTGTAACTTTTACAGGAAAAAATGTCTACCAGAGCTTCATTGTGGTTGATAAATGTATGAATAGAAACATGAGAAAAGTCTATTAATGCAAACCCTGAAATGCCAGGGTTTTCTTCTATACCATTAACTATCACCGGTTCGTACAAAATATGCATGCCTATTTTTCTAACAAGCCTTCTTAAAAATTTATCTAACCCTATTTTATCATTCAATACTTTATTGGAAACTTGCTTTAAGTCAATAATTATATGATATCTTTTTGTATGCATACATTGATTGTTGAATAAATAACCATATCTGTCAACTTTCACAAATTGAGATAGTTTTACAGTTACAATTGTGGAATTGCCCATGTTTGGAATTAACAAATCTTTAAATGTAATGGTTTCTTTGGGGATAGTGTTATATGAAATTATAAACAAAGCTTGCGACAGCGAGCTATCTTAGAAAAGACTTCTAGTTAATTC
>CAZYPW010000019.1:0-9203 GCA_964649615.1 uncultured Gammaproteobacteria bacterium
GATTTAACTCAAATTCTGGAACTTTCTCAATCTGCAATTTCACACGCATTATCAGACCTAAAAAATCTAGGGTTAGTAGATTGTCATAGATGCGGGCAATTAATCTGCTATTCGCTTAAGTTAAGTAAGAGAAAACGTAAATTGTTAAGCTTTCTTGAAAGGTTTAACTAATCATGAAACCATTTAATATTTTCATTGTTATATCTTTAATTGTAATCGCGATAGGTTTTCTCTTCTTCAGAGATGGATTTAACAAACCTCAAAATACAGTTTCAAACACTAATTCCCCGGTTTTGATGGACAGGCTAAATTATATAGATTATTCCTCAAGCAATTTAGAATCTGCTAAAAGAAACGGCAGGCCGGTTTTGTTTTTTGCTGCCACTGTTTGGTGCCAAACCTGCCAGGCTTTGGAAAAAGAGATAAAAGGGAGGGGCAACTCTCTACCGCCTGATGTAACCATACTTAAGGTAGATTACGACAATGACCGAGCAATGAATAGAAAGTGGGGTGTAACTTCTCAACATACATTAATTGTCCTGGACCAAAATGGCAATGAAGTTAAAAGATGGATTGGCGGCAACCTTGATGCTTTAATCCAAAATCTTAACTAAATTTATGTTTCTGCTTATACCGATAGCTTTTATATCAGGAATTTTGACAGTTTTTTCTCCCTGTGTATTACCCATACTTCCGGCAGTTTTAGCAAGCGGTATTGATGGAAATACTAAAAGGATAAAAGGGGTTATCATAGGACTTGTTATAAGTTTCACCATTGCCACTTTGCTTTTGGCAACAATAGTTAGAGTTTTAGGAATCCCTGCTGATACTGTCAGAGCCTTAGCAGTAGTACTTTTGGTAATATTTGGGGTAAGTCTTGTGTTTCCTGTTATTTGGGAAAGGATTCAGATCTGGATTGAAAGGTATTGGCACATTCAGCCAATACAAAACCAAAACAGTGGTTTTTGGGGAGGATTATTGACAGGCACAAGTTTAGGGATTGTCTGGACACCCTGTATTGGTCCGGTTGTAGCAACCATGGCCACGCTGGCTGCAGTTAGCTCATTTTCCCTAACAATGGTATTGATAGTTTTAGCCTATGCCATCGGTGCAGGAATCCCGCTGTACTTTATTGCAAGGGGTGGAAGTGCAGCTTCCCAAAAATTAACCTTTTTTAAAACTGAAAATCAAAAGATCAGACAAGTATTTGGAATTATTATCTTGGCAACCGCCCTTTTTATTTGGACAGGCCTGGATAGAGTAGTACAAGGATGGACATTGGCTAATTTACCACAGTCTTGGACTCAAATTGCAACTACTTTTGAAAGTAGCGTTAAAGTTGACACACAACTTAGAGAGTTAAAAGGAGGTGGGCAGCAAGTGCAAAAAGACCTTCGACAAAGCTCAGGTCAAGCAAATCCTGGTGAAACTGTTGTAAGAAAAGTATCTCTACAAAATGATTTTACAGGAGCAAAAGTTAAAAAAGAAGATCTGCTGCAAGGCTGTTTTGGACAGGATTGTATTCCCTCGATTGATAATCCTAAATTTGAATCTGTAAACGATGCTAGCTGGTTAGGAGATGAAGATATGGTGTTTGCAATTAACTACAAGGGTACTCAAAAAGCCTATCCTCAAAGAATTTTGAACTGGCATGAAATAGTAAATGATACGATTTCCGGTGATCCGATTGCTGTTACATTTTGCCCTCTTTGCGGGTCAGCTTTAGCTTTTGAGAGAAAAGTAGATGGAGTTATAACTGAATTTGGTGTATCTGGAAAATTACACAACTCTGATTTAGTAATGTATGACAGATACGAGGGGAATTTATGGCAACAAATAACAGGAGAAGGTATTGTTGGACCGTCTGCCAGAAGAAATGAAACTTTAAAACAGGTGCCAATTATTACTACAACTTGGAAAGAATGGAAAAAGGGGCATCCGAACACCCAAGTTCTTTCAAGAGATACAGGCCACAGTAGAAATTATGACCAATATCCGTATGGCACTTATGAACAGGATGATCAGTTGCTTTTTGGGGTAAAAGGTTTAGACAGGAGTCTTCAGATAAAAACAGTTGTTTACGGGATAGAGATAGGTGGTAAATCTAAAGCTTATCCAGAGGATGCTTTTGATAAAGAGCCAGTCATCGAGGATACAGTTGGTGATACACCAATCAGATTAGAAAGAACACAATCAGGAGAAATTAAAGTTACTAATTCACAAACTCAAGAGGAAATCATACCAATTAGACTATTCTGGTTTGCCTGGGCAGCTTTTCACCCGGAAACAGACCTTTATACTTTATAGTAGAAATTATGCTATTTGTAAGAAAAAGCCAGTCACAATTAAAACCATACCCAATCCGGCCAGCCAGATCTCGTGGCCTATTTCGGAAATGATAAACTTATCAATCTTATGCTCTTTTTTAATTCCCCAATGAACCCTAATTACAGAGTAACCAATCAGAAGCTCTCCTACAGTGGTCAGGGTAAAACCAAATTGATGCATACTCATAATCTTATTTTAATATATCATATAATATATACAATAAAATGAACAGAAAGCTGATGGTCCTAAAACAACTGGATCTTTTTAAGGCGCTGCCTGAAGATATGGTCAGATATATCAGTGAGCGTTTTGCTGAAAAAGAGTACGGCAAGAGACAGGTTATATTTGAGCCTGAAGATCGGGGTAAGGTTTTTCTTTTAAAAAGCGGCAAGGTAGAAATTTATCAGCTTACTCCTGATGGTAAAAAAATTATTATTGATGTATTAAGTTCCGGTGATGTTTTTGGAGATTTAGGTCTAAAAGAAGAAAATGAGAATTTTGTGCAAGCTTCAACTAATTCCTTTGTTTGCGTGATGAACAAAAATGAATTTTTTGACATGGTCAGCAAAGTGCCGAAGCTTGCTAATATATTAGTTAAAGAGCTTTTTTCCAAGGTAGTAGAGTCTGAAAAACAAGTAGCAGCATTGGCTTCAGATAATCTTTTAGTTAAACTAAATTATTTACTGTTAAGACTTGCCAAAAAACATGGTGAGGTAAGGGATGATAGAGTGATAATTACCACCAAATTTACCCATGAGCAACTGGCAGACATGGTCGGAGTATCCCGCCCTACTATGACAGAGCTTTTAAATAAATTTGAGCATCAGGGAATTATTAAAAGAGAAAGTAAAATAATCTCTTATGATCCACGAAAATTAGAGGAGGTTTAAGCTGATATGAAAGAATGTGAAGCAAGAGGGTTCATGGGTGATATTTGCAGAAATGCTGCTGACTGCCACTGGATGGAAGCTATTAAGCATGAAGTTCCAGGTGACAACCTGTCTGAATTGAGGGCTCTTAAAAGAGGATTTGAGAGAAGTGCAGATGGTTGTCCTATGAGAGATGAGGTATTTGCAGAAATTGATGAAGAAATTAAAAAAAAGAAAAATTAACCCCTAAAATATCCCCCCTGCATAAGCAGTATGGGTAAAGCAAAGTTGCTAACCCTTTTTGAGCCTGTGATAAGTAGAATATCCGCAGGTGTCAATACAAATCCACCCCAAGGGTGTCCAATTGCTTTGGGCACATCAAAGCATTAGAGCTTTTGATTCATTTATAGGTTATCGTGACAAAGAAAATTTCCCAACCCTATCAGTTGTCTATGGTTGGGATAAAACAGACAAGTTACAAAGACTTTGGGTTGGTCTTTACCCAAGGGAAAAATGGACACTGGATTTGTTTATGCACATATATTATTCCATTAAACAAGAACAACCTAATTTAAAACATCCTTTAAGGGAGTTAAATCCAAATGGATTACCCTGTATAATAGGTGCAAGAAGATACAATCCAAGCGGGCAATGGGAAGTTGAACAAAGACAAAATCCAATTACTGAAATTAAAGCTATTGCTGAAATTTTAAATAATGAACTAAGAGAAACATTAAGATAAAAAGCAAAAATGGCATTTTCAAAAGAAAGAGCAATACTTCTTCTGGCAGATATTGGAATAGCATGCTCTGTTGTAACAGGATATGCAGCCTGGCAGGAGAGTAGCAAGATTGGTGATCAAATACACTCTCATCCAGACAGAATTGCTGCAGATAGTCTGCGAACTCAGACACTTAAGTTACACAGAGCAGTCTCTATGCTTGATTTGCCTTCAGTCCTTGCTCCCAGTGAAACCAGGAAAAAAGATAGACCATATCTTTTAGTACTAATAGACACTTTTAAACCATTTGATGATTTTTTTGCATCAGAAAAGGGGGAAGCAGTACCAGCGCAAGCTACCCAGGTCAGGATACTTGATCCTATGGAAGCAGGGGAAATCATAAGGGAAGTTTCATCGAATATCAAAGAAGCAGACATCAGAAAAAAGCTGGATGAAATTTCGCGCAGACTACCTACTCCATCTCAAAGTGAACTGGTAGAGGGAAATCTTTATGAATATGCCAAACAGGCAAATCCCTTAAAAGAGACACTCAGAACTATTTCCCAAAAAGCAGCGCAGGACCTATCTAGAATAAAACCGTTAAATAATAACCTGCTATACTATCAAAGCCTGTGGTTTGGTTCAGTTGTAACACAAGCTGCAGGAACAACATTAGCAGCAATCTCAATCCGAAGACTATTTAAAAAACCATGTGTCAATACAAATCCACCCCAAGGGTGTCCATTTGCGTGATACAAAATCTTAAAAAAACTTGGAATATAGAAGAAGTTAGCCCTTAGTGTATGGAGTAATAACTCGTTCTGGAGGCTTACTTACTCCTATAAGTTCTGCTTTTGCCAAAAGATCAAGTCGCCTTTGAGCAGTTGCAAAAATATCTAGATCACTAGATTTATAGAAAACATTAACTTTTGACAGATCTGATTTAGGAAGTGGATTACCTCCAATGCCGGTATATAGACTTTCTTCTCTAAGCGAAGTGTTGGGTAAATCCCAACCAAAATTAGAATCACTACCAGATAGCCTATGCTCACCATTAAAACTATCACCAATGGGATAATACTCTTTACCAAAGGCAGAAATTGCAAGAGCGTTTGTATCAATAGCAACCTTAAAACTTTCGGGAATTTGTCCACGGCCATTTGTTGCAAAAGTATTCGCACCAATTACGGCATGATGGTCAAACTCAAGAGGGTTCGCGGGCGAAACCACATACTCTATCACACAAAGATAACCAGGTGTAAAACGACTAGAACTACGACGTAAATATGGCTCAAAAACTTCAAAAACTAACTGTTGATCTCCATCTTTCACAGTAAAATAATACAAATTGTGATCCAAATTTTTTAGTCTTGTTAATCCTTCTTCCCATTGATGATCCCATATTAATCTTTGAGCTTCTTTCCATTCAAATGCTCGGCGGGTTAAAGCATGTGTTCGTCTTTGCATTAAATCAACCAACCGATTTTCTTCCCTTAGAAGATTGTCCAATTGCCCTAGGGAATCAGTAGGCAG
The DNA here is from genome assembly GCA_964649615.1 of uncultured Gammaproteobacteria bacterium. GTDB lineage: Bacteria > Patescibacteriota > Microgenomatia > Daviesbacterales > UBA10151 > CAZYPW01. The sequence continues at coordinate 5,452 of CAZYPW010000019.1, forward strand.
CGAATCCTCCGTTGGTCCCTGTGCTTCCATGTCGTCACTAGTAATATATTTTCCGTCTTCTGGCATACCGGTTTGTATTATATAAGCATTGAAGCTTGACGTCAAATTTACAACTGACCGTAAAGATAGTTTATAATACTTCTACCTGCCTAAATGGCCCGTTTCGCCCGCCTAGACTCGGCGAGGCTGGCCAAAGCTAGGCGAGCCAGCCTCGACTAGACCCGTCTCGCCGACGAGGTGGACGTTGAGTCTAGGCGAGCAGATGAATCCTTGCCTGCCGGCAGGCAGGCTAAATTATTTTTAACATTATTATCTGTTTTAACCAAAAGGGCAATAGTTGACTTTTTACACTAAGTACACTATACTGTGTATATTATGTCACAAATACGCCTTGCCCGTACCCCAGAAATAGACAATGTTTTAGCCTTCTTAAGAGGTAAGTATCCTATCATGTCTGAAGCAGAAATTATTAAAATGGCACTTTCTCAAAAGTTCCGCGAGGAATTGGAGGAATCTTCGGAAGAGGAAAAGAAAGTGGTTGATGCATATACTTATCTTATGTCAGAGGGTAAAAAACTTGGTAGTAAATTGCTTACAAAAAAGGGTTTAAAGCGAGAAGATGTCAGTGAAGAACAATTTGCTGCCCTTCTTAAATCTCGCTAAATGCTCAAAATTGTTTTAGACACCAATATGTTTCTATCCGCCATTTTGTATGGTGGAATGGTTGAAGAGATTCTTCATCTTATCCTTGCTAAAAAACTTCAATTATTTGCTTCCCCGGATTTAAAGAAAGAGGTTTTGGAAAAGTTAAAAGAATATGGGGCAACAGATATTATGATTGCTAAGGCTATATTGTTTCTTGAGGCAAGAAGTATTTCTGTTACTCCGAATGTAAAAATTACTGTATGTCGTGATCCAGAAGACAATTTCATGTTGGAACTTGTAGAAACAGCCCAAGTAGACTACCTTCTTACCAGAGATAAAGACCTTTTAGATCTAAGAGAACAGCAATGGAAGAAAACAACGATTATTAGACCAGAGGAATTTTTGCCTATTTTGCGAAAAATGAAGTTACTCAAAACATAGCCGCGTTTGACGCGGTAGCTTTAAAAGTGGCCGCGCCAGAAAAAGAACACCCATTAATTAATACAAATCCTGCCGAAAGAAACCCAGGTTTATAGAATTAAATCCGACTTATCTTAAATCATCGAAAAATAATTTTTATCAGTCTTTATCATCTTCAAAAGCTCTTCTAAATACATCTGGGAAATCATTACCTGTATTCTAGGAACTAATGCAACCCCTAAGGTGTAAATCAAATACTTCCTGAGGTGTTTTGTATTGTAACCTTTTCCTGGGCCTGTTGTTAAGCTCCCATTCTACATCTCTCAATTCCTCATCATCAACTTGGTTAAAATCAGTCCCTTTAGGGAAATAATATCTTATCCACAGGTTACAGTTTTCATTGCCACCTCTTTGATATACTGAATTTATGCCCACATTGGAAGAAATGAGTAAAAGATTAAAAATAGTTTTAATGGTCTTATTCTCCATTTTTATTTTAGGTGCTTTATTCATTTGGGGAATTGTCAATGAACCACCTCCAGAATTTTTCCCATTAGATAATTCTCAAGCTCGTTACACTATTATTAAATCTTCAACGCTTTTTCAAGGATGGGTAGAGGGTAGTCCTTCGGCACAATATGATTTAGAAGCCAGGTATTATTTAGAGTATAGAGGAGAAGGAGTTTTTAACGATGAAAATAACACTAATTTTTTTAGAATAACAATCGGAAAAAGTAAAATAGATTTGAGCCCTTTTATAAATAAGAACGTGCTTATTACTAAAGGTAAATTTGTTTCATCCTCAAAGCAGTGTATTGTCGATAATTGTATTGATATTTATGGTCCATATGTAGTTTTGGATATTGATTCAATCAGGGAAGTTGAATAAAAGTTAAGGCAGCAGCACTTATAGCACTACTTCTTGGAAATTTAATTTATGCGGCTTATCGCGCAACAGCTAGAGGCTAAAGCGTTGAATTCATAATTTTGTCATTTAAACAACAGATTGCAACGGATCTCTCCTTTAAAATTTGGGTATATGAGAGGTATTGCCACTTGTCAGAATTGTCCGATTAATATAACCATTTACCGCTTTACTGGCAGCCAGGGCTTTTTTAGTGTACCCAAGAAATGGTGTGAAGAGTGTGATCTATTGGTAGAATTGGTTAAAAAAACCATTTCAGAACTGGGGTTGGAAGATAAAACAAAATTAACCATCAGGCCCTGGTTTCCCTGGTTTTGGCAACCACTATTAACAAGTTTAGCCTGGCATGCTCCCATTTTAATCATTAATGGAAGCTTAATCAGCCAGGGGATTGTACCGGATAAGTACACTCTTATTAAAACCCTTTTAGAAAATGTCGTTCAAACAACGGAAATACAGACAGATTAGATGTATATTTTAAACATGAACATCAAAAAAATTTTAAGCAATACAATTTTGAAAGATCTATACTTGCTTTTAACAGCACCTATAGATAATTCTGCGAGTAAGTCAGATAATGATAAAGAAGCTCACGTAAAGTATGAGGATCATCTCACAAAATATCTGTTAGATAATCTGATTGTGGGCAGAAAATAAGGACCTGCAATTATGGATATTAAAAGAATCGCTGTGATCTCATACCACGTCTGTCCTTTAACTGATGAAAAAGATGCAGAGATCGGTGGGATGCATACCTATATTTTAGAGCTATCAAAAGCTTTATCCAAAAAAGGTTATGTTATTGATATTTATACCCGTTGCGTTGACAAAGACAGTCCGGAAGTTAGGGATATTTCAAAAAATTTAAGAGTAATACATCTGGGTGCAGGGCAACCGGTAGAAATTTCAAAAAAGGAACTTGCCCAATATATCCCGGAATTTACTTTGAATTTAAACTTATTTATAGAAAAAGAGGGATTATCTTATGATCTGATAAGCGCTCATTATTACCTGTCAGGCCGTATTGGTTTAGAGTTAAAAAATAAATATCAAATACCGCTATTTATCACCTTCCATACTTTAGCCTTAATGAAAAATTTAGTTGCCAAAAGCGAGGAAGAAAAAGCGGATTTTGGAAGAATTAAAACAGAATTTGAATTAGTCAAATATGCAGATAAAGTTATTGCAACAAGCATTGCTGATTTGGAGTATATCCATACATTATACAATTGTCCGTTAAGCAAAATTTCAATTCTTACACCGGGAGTTGATTTAAAACTGTTTAAACCCCTTGATAAATATGCAGCCAAAAAAGTAATTGGCGTGGATATTAACCATAAATTGATCCTCTTTGTGGGAAGAATTGAACCTCTAAAAGGAATTGATGTAATTTTATATGCCATAAAAATACTGGTGCAAAAAAATCCCGGTTTAGAAATTTGTCTTTGGATTGTGGGAGGAAATAATATTGGAGATCGGGAAAAGTGGTCAGTGGAACTTAACAGATTAGAGCAGATCAGAAAAGTTTTAAGGTTAGAAATATTTGTTAAATTTGTCGGGAAAAAAGACAGGAATATACTTCCCTACTACTATAACGCATCCGAGGTAGTACTGCTGCCTTCACAATATGAATCTTTTGGGATAACAGCCCTGGAAGCTATGGCCTGTGGAGTTCCGGTTATAATTACAGATGCAGCCGGGGTATCAGGCCTGTTTGATAAAAAGCACAGATCACTGCTTACCTCATCATCTAATCCAATCC
>CAZYPW010000020.1:0-6269 GCA_964649615.1 uncultured Gammaproteobacteria bacterium
GCCTCCAGCCGGGCTCCATAAGTCCTACATATTTACCAAATCTGAATTTAACCCCACGTTCATATTGATTGACCTGTTTAATGGAGTAAAGAAAAAATAATAATAGAGGAATTAGCAGTAGACTTTCCATTAAAATATATTATACCATTTTCTGCCGATAAATAAATTTCCTAATTTCCTCAACTATCAAAATTGATGAAGCAATTGGTATTATTATCAGCCAATCAGATAAATCAAGGGTGGTGGTGCGCAGTATTTTTTGCATGAATGGTGTGTAAATAGCGAGCAGTTGTAGAGCGATAACAGTTAAGGTAGCGCCAACTAAAAACTTATTCGAGAACGGATTAAGTTGAAAGATGGACTTGCTTTCATGTCTGCAGTTCCAGGCATTAAACCACTGGAAAACTGCTAACACTGTAAGCGACATTGTCCAAGCCTTTACCATATCCTCCTGGAAGTATCCTTTGAAAAGAAATAGTGTCCCTATCATCATTGGTATTGCCATCATAAACATTCTTTGAATGGTTAAACCATCTATTAAATACTTCTTAGGATGTTCAAAAGTGCCTTTAAGCAAACCTTCTTCTTTTGGCTCCATGGCTAAAGATACAGTTAAGAAACCATCTGTAACAAGATTTAGCCAGATGATTTGAGCTGCTAAAATCGGTAACGGAAAACCTAGAAGTAAGGCTCCAATGATAGTAAATACTTCTCCAAAGCTTGTTGAGAAAAGATAAAGAATGACCTTTTTTATCGTCTTATAGATACTCCGCCCTTCTTCTATGGCAGCAATAATACTGGCAAAGTTATCATCAAGTAAAACTATATCCGAAGCCTCCTTGGCTACCTCAGTGCCTATTTTACCCATAGAGATGCCTAAATCTGCTGCTACCAAAGAGGGAGCATCGTTAACACCGTCTCCAGTCATAGCTACAATCACACCTTTTCTTTTATATGCCCTGACAATCTTTAACTTATGGTCTGGTGTGACTCTGGCAAAGACAGATACTTTATCCAACATATTTGTGAACTCATCCTCTGAGAGGTTATCTATATCTTCACCTGTCAAAATAGTGTCCCCAACATGATAAATACCTGCTTCTCTGGCTATAGCCTCAGCCGTTATTTTGTGGTCTCCTGTAATCATTACCACCTTAATCCCGGCAGAGATGGCTTTTTGCATGGCTTCATGGACTTCCGGGCGAAGAGTATCTTTCAATCCGAAGAATCCTACAAAGGTAAGTTTTTCAACATCTTTAGGTTTAATATCACCGCTGACATTATCTTTTAAGGCAAACGCTAAAACTCTTAAACCTTCCTGGGATAGTTTCACCAACTCTGCCTCAAGCTCTTTTTTCTTTTCCTCCGATAAAGGATGAGCCTTACCTTCATGCCACATTTTAGTAGTAATTTCTAAAATTTTCTCAGGAGCACCAAGAACTGTTAAGTCAATAGTTCCGTCAATTTTATGCGATACCGCGTGATATTTATTTTTATAATCAAATGGTATTTCAGAAAGTCTGGGAGATTCTTTCTCTAAAACTTCCTTATGAAATCCCACCTTTTGAGCAAAAACTGACAAAGAGGATTCTGTTGGATCACCGGTTGCCTGCCACTGCTTTGCCTCTTTGTCAAAAACAACACCATTATTAGTAACAAAAGCTGCTAGTTTACCTGCAAGCAGTAGTTCTGGATGATTAAGAGGGTCAATTTTACCGTTATTTAAAGTTATTTCCCCTTCTGGGTTGTAACCCTCACCGCTTACATTAAATGTTTTCCCGCCAACATAGATCTTTTGCAGTAATATCTCATTTTTTGTTAGAGTGCCTGTTTTATCAACAGCTATCACTTTGGCTTGCCCTAACGCTTCTACTGCCTGAAGCTTTTTGACTAAAGCATTTCTCTTACTCATCCTCCAAACCCCTGTAGCTAGTACCAAAGTCATTACAATTGGTAACCCTTCTGGGATAATGGATACTGCTAAAGACACAACAGTTGTAAACATCTCTCTAATCGAATGGCCTAGGAAGATTCCCAAGATAAATATGGAAGTACAAATAGTTGCTACAGTGGCTATGATTAACCTCGTAAGATAACGAATATTAACTTTAAGAGGTATTTCTGTGTTTATAACAGCTATCTCTTTTGAAATTTTACCCAGAACTGTTTCTAATCCTGTTGCAACAACAACAACTCTTCCATTCCCAGCTACAACATTAGTTCCTTTAAAAACCATATTTTTTTGGTCAGCTGTTGGTAGATTTATCGTTGACAATATGTCGTCAAATTTATGAACTGGTTGTGATTCACCAGTCATAGTCGCTTCATCAACTGTCAGGTTATTAGAAAGGATTATTCTGGCATCAGCTGGAACCTTGTCCCCTTCCTGCAAGATAACTACATCTCCTGGTATGACTTCATAGTCAGGAATCACAAGTTCCTTGCCGTCACGAAGTACTTTAGTATTGGTCTCAGCAAACTTTTTTAAAGCTAAGAGTGTATTTTGTGCCTTACCCTCTTGAATTGTACCAACAACTGCATTAAAGAGAAGCACAAAAAGAATAATGGAACCGTCAACGAACTCATGCATTAGAAAAACAATCAGACTTGCCAGAATCAGAATATAAATTAAAGGACTTTGGAATTGACGAAGAAAGATAATTAATAAGCTGTCTACTTTTACATCTGGTAATTTATTTAATCCATATTTTTCAAGACGGCTTATTGCCTCTTCTTTACTCAAACCATCTTCGTTCGAATGAAGGATTGTAAAAATATCATTTACTTTTTTTGTGTGCCAAGCATAGTCCATAGCTAAATAAATTTATCCCTGTATCCATTCTACTCAAATTTTTGCCGGATTAGTACTGTTTACTTGCATATCTACCCGCCAAAGCTACTGTCTTCCCAAGAAATTTAATTGTTCGACCAATAAGGTTGATATAACAGCCTAAACATGAGTTCGAATCCTGCGCGGTTTCTTGCATATAGGCTTAAATTTGAGGAATTATCCACAATTTCTTGAGGCCAAAAATTGTAGTTCGATCAAAAATCATCCTGTGATCCCGCTAGTACCTTACACAGACTGCGAAAATTCTTTGAATCATTCCTGTCTGACCCCGATTAAATCGGGGCTGACGGTCTAAACTCTGAATTTGCTTATCAGTTTGGGCTTAAAGATGCATAATAAAGTACAGCAACTATTTTTCTCTTAATACATAATAAGTTGCCTTGCCTTTGCCTTTTCTACTTATCAAACCCAAGTCTATTAATTTCTTAAAATCCAATGCTCTGGTTGCTTTTGCCCTGTCAACTAATTTTGCATAATCACGATCAGCAATAAATCCTTTTTCTTTTATAAATTCAAGTATCTTTAAATGGTAGGGTTGCAACTTAGTTTCTGGACTTATTCCAACCTCTGGAAGTAGTTTTTGGACTCTTAAAAGCTCATCAATGATCCCTTCTGTGAAGTATTCCAGCCATGAAGTAAAATCAATCTTATCTACTAATTCATAGTAATTACCAAGTTCTCCAACAGTTTGAAAATATTTAGTAACATTCTTGTTATAGTAATTTTCAAAACTAAATAAGTTAAAGGTATTCAGTCCCATTTCAGCCAAAAGTACTTTTGTGGCAAGTCTGGTTGTTCTTCCGTTTCCGTCCATGAAGGGGTGGATTATTACCATCTGTTTATGAAAAATACCGGCTAAAATAAGCGGGTCGATTTCATTTCGGTTGTCACTTACAAACTCAATGAGATCATCCATAAGTTTTCCTATGTCTTTTACATCGGGAGGCAAATATATAACTTTTCGCGTTCTGGGATCATTGACAACCACTGGTCTTTCTCTCAATTCTCCAGATTCAAATTTAGGTAATAATCCTTCAGTAATTTGCTTTTGGATTTTTAATATTAAATCAAGAGATAATTTTACTTGCGTTTTTTCAAGCTTTTCATTTAAATTCTGTAGCGCTTGATTGTAATTTAAAATTTCCATTTCACTATCTCTTATATGAGCAGGTTTTGTTTTGAGAATTTTTTTAACTTCAGTTAAAGGTAGAGGATTACCTTCAATGCTGGTTGAGGCATATGTAGAAACGGCTCTTGCAGTTCTTTCAAGCTCCACTAACACCACATGAGGAAACCGCCTGTTATTTAATTCATTCACTAAACTGTTTATTCTCTTAATGTTAGATAGCAAGCGATCTGTAATAGTGTATTTAGGATAAAACATATAGTCTAATTTTAGACGATTATTAGACGATTATCAATAGGTTGTAAAACTTATATAATTACCGTTGACCTTAACAAATATGGTCTAAGACATGCAATCCAAGCTCAAACCGAGATACAAATTATTTCGAAAATTGATAAAGTAGCTTTAAATTTGTTATTATTAGTATATGACTGAGGGGAAGGTATTTTTAGAAGGTTCATTAATAGGATAACAGGGAAAAATAATAGGGAGGTGGCAACGCGCACAAGACAACAGGAGGCAGAACAAGTCAGACAACTCGAAGAGGCCAGGCAAAAATCAGATGCTATTAGAGAAAAGGTAAAATTGGCTGTTCATATTGATAATGTTTTTACCCCGGATGATGTTGACTACGAAAAAGAAATAAAAGCAATTGCAGATTCAGTACAACAAAGAAGCTACTTTGGAAAGTTTCCTGATGGTGTTATTGTGCACGGATATGAAATACATCCACTAAGCTTTGATTTTGAAACACATGGAGATAAGGATTTAGATATTCAATATGCTAAAGCGCAAGAAAGGCCGCATCTTTATCTCGTAGGACGATTTGGTTCAGCAATGGGAAAATCTAGGGGTCGGAGACCACATCATGAAATTCTGGATAAAGATATTATCACAGTAGCAAATGACCCTGATGGAGATAATGCTATAGTTTCTTATATATTTCCAACATCGAGTATAGACCGCGTAAGTAGACCAAATCAATATCAAACATTTAATTTTTTGATGGATAGAGAGCATGCCGCAAAGCTACTAGGCCTAATAAGAAAAAAACCAGATACCGTAGAGATGTTTATCCAGCAAGCAGCAGATGGTTTTCAAGGGGATTTTACAACTAAACGTCCAGGTATTGATAGGACTCAATCAGATGAAATAATTATTGCAAATCTTGATCAAATTAACCCAGATTACTTTAATCCCTATATAGATATGTTTGAACCTCAAAAACCTAGGTTTGTTTCCGATGGACTGGCAAACGTTAATGTTGCCTTATCTTATAATTTAAGTCGAGAAATAAACGCCAACCCAAGTTTTATAGAAAGATACCAGTATGCTACTCCTCATTAATAATGATTAAAGTTCGATCTCTTGTTCTAAAATTTTTTTATTAGTTTCCATCTGCGGGATTTCTTTGAATTATTCCTGTCTGACCCCGATTAAATCGGGGCTGACGGTCTAAACTCGGAATTTGCTTATACATTTGGCCTAAAAGATGCATAGTAAAGTACAGTAGCAATTTTTGTGCTAGTATAAAAATTAATGGTTATTTTTATCGACGAGTCAGGTATTCATAAGCAAACCGGCCATTCCACAGCTTCAGTTGTGTATGTTGAAGTAAAAAACCTGGAAAAGTTTGAGAATCAGTTGAAACGAATTGAAAAGGATTTAAAGATTAGCGCTTTCCACTGGGCAGAAGAGAGATGGTTTATGAAAAATAAGTTTCTTTCCCAGATTTTTGATCTTAATTTTACCGTTAAGGTAGCAGTTTTTGAAAATCCCGTTAAGCCTAAAGCAATGCTTGAAATAGTATTTCAGCATTTAATTATAGAGGAAAACATTAAGAATATTTTTATTGATGGAGAAAAACCAAAATGGTATGAACACAAACTTAAAAAAGTACTTAGAGACAAGGGTATAGCAGTAAAAAAGTTAAGAACAGTTAGAAGTAAATCAGAAGTCGGGATTCAACTTGCCGATGCGTTAGCAAGTTTGATTAGATATTATCACGATAATCCCGAAGAAAAAGATGCAAAGAGATGGTTTAATAAATTGAAAAAAGAAAAGAAACTATCATTTGAGCTTTTAATAAATTCCTAGATATAAAAAAACCTCACCGAAAAGGTGAGGTCAGTTAGTCAGCTAGTCCGCCAGAGGCGGACTTTTCCCAGCCTGGGAATTTGTCGCTGGTAACTTGTTATAAATGAATACTACCACAATTGTCTTCAAAACGCAAATTTCTGTATAGGCAGGCCACATAGGTAACACTTTGTTAAAGAAGATTTTGTCAGCATA
>CAZYPW010000021.1:0-5744 GCA_964649615.1 uncultured Gammaproteobacteria bacterium
ATTGATCTAAAAATTCTTTAAATTTTGCTTTAGGTGGTAAAAATGGCAGATTTAAATGTAGAGCTGCCCATGTTTGGGATAAACAAATCATTAAATGTAATGGTATCTTTAGGGATAGTGTTGTATCAAGTTATTGAGAAAAATTCTGTCTAGCACAAATTAGAGTATGAAATTTGTATAATGAAACAGTGAAAATTTATACTTCTTGTTTCATAGGAATTCCTGTGCCTGAACAATATCAACAAGGGTTTGAGGTATTACTGAAGGATGTATTTAAGATATGCCCAGCCTTAGAGCTAGTTGCACCCAAAACTCCTCATATAACAATCTATTACTTAGATAGAAAATCCCAATTTAATCTCCCAGACATTATTAAAAGTGTTGAATCGACCATAGATTTACTCAAGGGTAATGAACTTACGGTGGGAGGTTTTGATTTTTTTGGGGAAGACGACCCTAAGGTTTTATTTTTAAATGTTTTATATCCAGAGGCTTTGAAAGATTTTAATTACTCTGTTACAGAGTCTTTAACAAAATATTATGCTAATGACAATAATTTGCCGTTTCATCCACATATGACAATGGCAAGAATGAATATTCCTGAATCCAAGAAGTCATTTAAGACTTCAACTCCTGAACTTAAATCCCTATTTAATAAAATCATTTGGACTTTTCCAATTACAGAAGTAGTTTTATATGGAGTTGATTCTACAAAGAAGCCTGAATACTATGAAAGGCTGATAACTATTAGAGTTTAGGTTTGAATTAAGTAGTAGCCTATCTTTTTTTAGCCTTCTATGTTTGGGATGAACAAATCCTAAAATGTACTGTTTCACTTGGAATTGTTCTTTATGAGATAATTGAGAAAACCTAAGCATTGTATAAATTGGATTATATTACTATGAGTTTTGTATAATTATCTGACTATGTCTTTACCAGAAAGCAAAAGAAGATATTGAGGCGCTTATGAAATTAGTCTCTCAGGCAGTCACTCAATGAACAAGTTCTTGCTTCGCAATAAAAGGAATATGTTTCAATTACGTATTATCGTTACTGGTTATTCCAATCCTGACCTGGACGGTACTGCTTCCGCGATAGCATATGCGGAGTTACTTAAAAAAAAAGGTAAGAATGCAATTGCTGCGCTTTTTGGTACACCTCACAGAGAGGCACAATTTGTCTTTAAAACCTTTGATATTGATAAACCTGCTCAAGCAGAAAACATTCTCAATCAGGAAGATAAGTTAATCCTTGTGGATGCAAGTGATTTACCCGGTATCTCAAACTTAATTGATCCAAAGCAAGTGGTCGAAGTAATTGACCATAGAGAGGTTAATCAAGCAGATAAATTTCCTAATGCAAAAATACAGATTGAATTGGTTGGGTCCTGTGCAACCTTAATTGCTGAAAAATTCTTTAAAGAAAAAATAATTATATCCTCTTCCTCCGCAGCCCTACTTTACTCTGCGATCATCTCAAATACCGTCAATTTCCAAGCGAATGTAACTACAGATAGAGACAAGAAAATGTGCGATTGGTTGGTAAAACAATTTGATTTACCTGAAAACTATGTTCATAAAATGTTTTTGGCAAAATCAGTATTTGGAAAACCTTTAAAAGAAGTACTCTGTGATGATTTTGCAACTTTCGAATTTAGTTCTAAACAGCTGGGGGTTGCACAATTAGAAATTGTTAATACGAATGATTTTGTCAATAAAAACAAAGATGAAATACAAAAAGTACTTACTGAAATAAAAAAAGAAAGAAACATAGATCTGATTTTTCTCTCACTTATTGATGTAGAAAAAATAAGAAACACTTTTATAATAATCGATGAATCTTCTAAAAAACTGCTTGAGCAGGCATTAGGTGTTAGATTTGAAAATAATATCTCAAATCAGGAGGGTATAATGATGAGAAAAACTATTGTTCCTATCTTAAAAGATAGGTTACAAGAAAATATCTAAACTAAATTTGTATTAAAGTATACCCTCCTTTTTTGTGGCTTTCTATGACATATCCGTGAGACTTCATAAAAATGGAATTGCGCAGCCTGTAAATTAAAGCATCCAAAGCCCAGTCTGTAGCTCCTTCATCACCCCCCCAAACATTTTGGAATATTTCATCTTTGGAAACAACTTTACCAAAATTATTTCTCAACAGCTTGAAGAGCTTGGATTCCTTTACTGGCAGTTTATGAGGCAGGTTAGTTTTGATGTATTCTGCCAAAACAGGGGAGAATAATCTGAATTTTACACCTCCGAGGTGTAATCGCATTTTTTTCACCTCGGAGGTGGATTGCGCATAGCCTACTCCTGTCAGATATTCATCAACTTCAGAGATAGTTTTACCCAGAGCGATTCTTTGGACATCCTTTTTTTGCTGGTAATCCAGATAATTGTATAGCTCACGAAGCTGCAGCCTCACAAATTTATCCAGTAACAGGTTGTTTTTCTTGTGAGAATTAATAAAAATATGCAAAAGCTGGTTATGCCCGCCCGACAGCTTAAGCATTTCATTTAAGTCAGGATGGGCTTTTAGGGTGTGATCCAGTAAAAAGAGTGATTTTAAGTCTTTTGGTAAATAGGGATTAAAGTATAGGGTTTTGGAATAAAAGGGCAAATTACCCCCCGAGACAGCCTCAGGGGCCAGTTCATATAAGGGTAGGATAGCAGTAAATACAAGCACAATTTTACCCAAAGCAAGGGTAGTTAAGCTTTGCAGATTAGACAGAAAATTCTCATCAAAATCTTTTTTCAGCTGATCAAACCTACTAAAAATTATTACTATTTTCTTATTCTTGGAAGCCAATTTTTTTAAAATTTCTTTGGTATCTATAAAAACTTGCTCATCAGATTTAGCAGAAGGATCCCCGCCAACATCCCGTAAAAACATTCTGTAAAATTCATGCTGATTTAAGGTTGGAAGGTTGTAAAGATCTACATGGATGAAGTATGCAAAAGTTTGACAAACAAGATATTTTAGAAAATATGAAACACCTACCCCAGGCATGGAAACCACAGTAAAGGATTGAGTAGAATCAATAAGCCTTTTAAAATCAGCCATCTTTTCTTTAGCAAAATCAGAGCCCAACTGAGCTTCCTTAAAATTATACACATTTTTAGCTTCATTCATGTCAGGATTATATCAGATTAAAATCAAGCTGTCAAATATCCTATAGCCTAAAATATATAGCAGGAGGTGAAAAAATATGACTGAAATATATCATGGGCCATCAAACCCTGTAACAGGAGATAAACCTGAAAAAAAGGTGGATGATCCTTATCATCCCAAGTATACGGATTGTGGACCATATCCTAACACACCAGGCATCTTAAATAGTCCTTTTTCAGGAGCCTATAAAATAAGGGTGGTAGATGTGTCTACAGTGAAAGGTAACTAAAGTGGGCTATGAGGAATAAATAGGGTGGAAGACAGTTAAATTTCACCCTATTTTAGTCAGTATTTTGTCAGGATAATATCAAGCGCTTCGTTTAGGCTCAGTATAAACTATTTATAGAAAGGATTAAATATGAAAGGTATAGAAATAGGTAGATCAATAGGTTCAATTGCTGCAGCTCCAAGGATAGGAGTGGGCAGGGTTGGAGGATTTGGTGGTATTGAAGGCCCAAAAGTAGCTATCAGCATGAGAGCTCAAGCCTTGACTCGTGATTTTGCCCCTATTCAGATTCCAAGATCTAATCTGCCTTTAGGGGTAAAAACTCCTATTCCTGAAGTTTTCAGGGCTGCTTTTAGGGAACCTAAAGTTGAACCTGTTAGAGTAACCCCCAGACCTCAAAGAGTCTTTGGGATAGAGCCTAAAGTTAGCAGAGCTCCTAGGGTTGCAGATTATATTGTGCAGCCTAAAGAGCAAATCCAGGTATCATCTAGAGTGGGAATTTTCACTCACACTGGTACTGAGATTCAACCTCAGGCTCAAAGTAAGGTAGTAGCAGAGGTTGCTCAGCCTCAAGTTAAACCTCAAGTAGAGAGTATATTAGAAGAAAATGTAACAGAGCTAATCCAGGAACAAAAACCAGTAGAAGCTATTAAAGAAGATGAAGAGGTTTTAGAGATGAAAAGAGTTTATGTAGAAGATGAGGAGGTTTCAGAAGTCAGGAGAACAGAGATGAAAGAAGCAATTAAGCTAGCTTTTATTGAGGCTGTTAAAGCTGGGCTAGGTAAAATTACTGGGGAATTAGTAACTAGGTTTTTACCTGGTGATCATGAAGCTAATAGGAGCCAAATTGTAAAGAAAACAGGTCCTGATGGAACTAATCTGGCAATTGCAGAACAAATTTTAAAAGCAGGAACTTTTTATACTGAAGAACAGGCTCAACATACCTTAGAGAAGATCCTTGAAGAAAATGAGCCAGCCAGATTAGGCAAGGATGGTGAGCATGGTAAAAGATTAACTTTAGAAGCAGTGAAGAGGGTACTGCGGCCAAAGAAGGTAAGCCATGTTGTTTTAGAATTTGTCACAAGAATAGTTAAAAAAAGACAAATTAGGGAAAAGGTGGTAGAATACCAACCTAAGAGAGAGATTTTGGAAGGATCAGACTATGGAATCTAAAAAAGGATCAACACTAACTGCCATAGAATTTCCCCAAAAAGTAGGTTATGTTAAACCTAGAAAATATAGGGTGATTAGTACAGGTATAAAAGCTGTGGATTCAGGCTCACCTGGTTCAAATTTTAAAATTGTGACCAGACTTATTCATTATCTTGAGGCAGCCAAAATGCCTAAAAGTATTGTGGCTAATAGTTTACCCGAAGGACAGGACTATGAAATTGAACAAAGAGAAGGAGTAGCTAGTCTTAATAGTAATGATCCTAGCTCAGGTGTGAGAGAGTCAGAGAGTGGGGTTTTATCTTGGGAGACAGTTCCTGATACAAAAAATATTTTAGCTGGTGGGGAGGAAGATTCCAATATACTAACTTTCCCATCTCAGGCCATAGGTTCTGAGAGACTTAATATAATAGACCTTAAGCCAAAAAGACTTCCAGAACTTGATAAAGCTGCTTAAAGTTTGCCTAATTGACATACAAAACCTTTTTAGTTAAAATTCAAACGGTTTAAAAAACCAGAGGAGAAAGTCACAAGAAAGATACTACTTCTAAAAAAGCCCGCTTCGACTCGCGAAGCGAGGCGAGCACTTTAAAAACCGAAGAGATAATATTTTTTACGCGCACTCTTCGGCAATTGAACCAGCCAGGAGGCTGGTTTTTTTATGGGTTAAAAAATGATTCTATTTCGCCTCCGGCGATAAATAGTAGTTAACCTGTTAAAATGTCGTTGAGACATTTTAACTGCCTGAAGAGTGGTGGGTTAGTTTTTGACAAGAATGTTCTTGTCATTCCTTTTTTGAGAATTTGATCCTGGTTCAGGATGAACGCTGGCGGCGTGCCTTAAGCATGCAAATCAAGGGGGCCGTCTCCGCAAGGGGACGAGCAACCGGTGGACGGGTGAGTAATGCGTGGGAATCTTCCTCGAAGTTGGACATAGCTTGCCGAAAGGTGAGGTAATTTCCAATGTGACCGCAAGGTCAAAGCAGCAATGCGCTTTGAGATGAGCCTGCGTCCTATCAGCTAGTTGGTGGGGTAAAAGCCTACCAAGGCAACGACGGGTAGCTGGACTGAGAGGTCGGTCAGCCACAATGGGACTGCGAACGGCCCATACACCTACGGGTGGCAGCAACTGGGAATATTCGACAATGGGCGAAAGCCTGATCGAGCGACGCCGC
>CAZYPW010000022.1:0-5337 GCA_964649615.1 uncultured Gammaproteobacteria bacterium
CATCTGCTTGTGTAAGTTTATAATGTATTCTTGCTTTGATAAGTTCTGAAATCACTCCGTAGCGAGGAGTAAGTTTATCAAACTCCCTTTTTGTTGCTGGATCAGAAAGTAATTCTTTCTCTAAGGCTTCCCATTTACTCATAGTGCCTATTTTATAACATATTCGTTATACAATTGTCAACTACGTTCATGAAAACTGAACGTAGTCAACTCTTTCATTCTGGATAAAGCTAACTCAAGATCCCTTTGGGGCGTTTCTTGTTTCTGTTTCTTAAAACCATGGAGTAAATAAATGGTTCTTTGTTTACCAAAGCAGTAAATTATTCTTATTTCTTCTTTCCCGCGAATCCTAAGCTCATAGAGTCCTTCGCCCAATGCCTTTGAATGTGGCAAACTAAGTAAATTGCCATATTGTCTAAGTAATCTAACATTATGAACAACTTTAGATCGTGCTTGTGATTGTTGCTTTTTGATAAATTCATCAACAGGTTTTTCTCCACTGTTTGTTTCGAAGGTTAATATTGTCCAGATGATCTCTTCCACATCATGGATTATACCAAGTTTTGGCAAAAGGTTAACCACTATAATTCAATGTTTGATATAATTAGTTTTGAATGTTGAATACAACTCAGTTTAAAAAAGTAGCACTTGAAGCTGTCAAAAAAGCAGAGGAGATAATTTTACATTATTACCAAAATCTCCCTACTATAGAAACCAAAGTAGATAAAACACCGGTTACTAAGGCTGACAAGGAATCTGAATTAATAATTGTTTCTATATTAAGAAAATCTTTTCCAAATCACGGAATTATTGGGGAAGAGTTTGGTATGGATAATGAGGAGGCTGAATTTACTTGGATCATAGATCCAATAGATGGTACTAAGAATTTTATCCATAAACTTGATTTTTTTGGTACAGTTCTTGGCTTAAAACACCAAGGGAAAATAGTGCTTGGTATATCAAATATGCCAGCTATCGGGGAGTTATTGTATGCATCAGAAACAGAAGAAACGACTCTTAACAACAAACCAGTACATGTATCTAGGATATTAAAACTTGAGGATTGTTTTGTCAACTTCAATCCGAGTAAATTTAACAATCCTAAATTTGTAAATATTGTAAAAAATATAGATGCTAGAGTACTTAATATAAGAGGATTTGGTGATACATATGGTTATCATTTGGTGGCTACAGGTAGAGCAGACATATTTTTTGAATTTGGTCCAAAAGCATGGGATATTTCTGCCTTCCAAATAATTATTAAACAAGCTGGTGGAAAATACTCAGATTTTGAAGGAAATGAATATGCCTTGGGTGGAACCTCGCTAGCTACAAATGGTTTAGTTCATCAAGAGATGCTTCAAATTATTAAAGCTGCTTAAAAGTTCTAATCCATTACTCCTTAACTAAAATTTAACAATTTTTGAGGCTAGAATTGAACTAAAAATGATGCAGGGGCGGAAGTAATCGAAACTTCGTCACAGCTTTTGGAGAGCTGGGTCCTACCACTGAACGACACCCCTAAACATGATGTATTATATAACAAGGATGGAGATAATTCCCCAGTTAGTAGTTACTTACCTAGTTTAATTTCTGAATGTTCTGTGGTTTTTTTGCAAGTGTTACAAAACTTTTTAAAGTTTAATTTATCTTTATTTTCTAAAGTATTTTTAGAGATTAAATAATTTTTATGTTTGCAAACAACACACTGAAGGTTAAATATTTGCCTTGCCCCTTTTTTTGCCATAGGGTTAGGATTATATAGAGTGGCGGATGAAACTGCAAGAGGTTGGGAGCAGAAGACGGGAATAAGATTTTACTCGAGAGCCTGAGGCGGGAATCGGACCCGCGACCTCATTCTTACCAAGAATGCGTTCTACCACTGAACTACCCAGGCATATTTAAGCGCTCTTCCTGGGTCAAATACTTATTCTATTTCGACATTTCAACCCACTGAGCTACGTCGGCACAAGCTACAATTTTACCATTTGAAATAGGATTTCAAATGAGCCTCCTGTCAGAATCGAACTGACGTCAACGGTTTACAAAACCGCCGCTCTACCATTGAGCTAAGGAGGCCTGCGGCCTCCTTGCGACACTTCGTGTCTAAAGGAGGCGAACACACAACACATATGATATTTTACAAAAAAATGAGACAATTTACGAGAAGAGGTTTCAAAATGGATAATTCCGCAGTAACTGCGGTGCTTATCCAAAACAAAAAATAATTTCTCCCTACTATAAAGTCGTTAGCCAAATTTTCTCCTCAGAAAAACTGAGGTGGGTGTTCTGTGATTTGCTCCAAGAAGCAGACCAACTTTGAACTTCCCTAGAATCTACAAATCAGTGAAGAAAAATATTTTGGCTTTAAACGTGCTAAGCAGGGATGTCCTTCGATTATCCTCAGGACAGTACCTTTAGGTCATCTACTAAATGTCTTAAAGGATAATTTAATAATAATACTAGTTTTAGGGTCCTGTCAAGGGGTATTTTAGCCTCAAATTAACCCCAAAAGTATTTTTGGCTCTTGACAAATCTACCTGTGTATGTGTATATGTATGTGTATGTTAAATAGAAGAACGCAGATACTTTTAGATAAAGATATGTGGAATAAAATAGTCAAGAGTGCTAAAGCACAAAATATTTCTGCTGGAGAGTATATCAGAAGAGCTGTGATTGAATATATAGATAATAAAAATGGCCTGCAGGGCAAAGAAAGCAAGATACCCTTTAAGAGTTTTTTTAAAACTGGTAGACATTAAGCTTCTTCAAAAATTAGCTTAAGATTGAGGGTTAAAGTCTCGCAGGGTGATAGAATCCTGCAAGGATATTAGCAAGAGAGATATCCATGAGGATGCCATCTGCCAATTCTTTTGCCACATCAAGTGGTTTTGAAAAATCAAATTTTTTAAAAACCCAAGAGGATTCTGGCTATTCTGACCACCATAACATAAACAAACTGCAACATGCCTGAAAATAACAAAACCAGCAGCAGCATAAAGCCATAGGCTTCAATTTTTTGATATTCTTTGGCAAATCTATAAGATAACTGTGATAGTAACATCTTTGATCCATCCAAAGGAGGAATGGGGAGCAAATTAAAAATGCCCAGTAACAGATTAATGATGACAGTATAGGTTAGCGCGTCTACTAGAACTTCTGATAGAGAGAGGTTCTTAACTAAATGAAATAAAATTGCAGCCACAATTGCCAAGGCAAAGTTGGATAAAATTCCAGCTGCAGACACAAACAGTTCACCACGCCTGATATTGGAAAAATTTAAAGGATTAACAGGCACAGGTTTAGCCCAGCCTAAAAGAAAACCTGATTGGGAAAAAAGCAGCAAAGCAGGCACTAATATGGTGCCTACTGGATCAATATGGGGTAGGGGGTTCAAAGTTAACCTGCCAGCCTTCTGGGCAGTCCTATCTCCAAATTTTAGCGCTACCAGCCCATGCATCACCTCATGCAAAATCACAGAAAAGATTAAAATCACAATTCTTAGGCTGGCTGAAAGAGCATAATCATTCATTGAACTTTGATAAACTACGTGATATAGTTTACCACATGTTAGTCTGTACAAGATGTGGAAAAGGTAAAGTTATCAGCTCTTATTCCAGGCATAAGAAAGGTTCATCTGGTGCTGGAGGAGTGTGGGCACTTCGTGCTCCAATTCATAAAAGAGCCCAAATGCCTAACTTACATAGTTACAAAAATAAAAGATACTGTACTAAGTGTTTAAGGGTAGTCAAGACTCCTTTTAAAGTTCAAAATTCCGCTGCCACAGAGGCAATTACTCCTTAATATTGTGTCAGTTCAAATTGAAGATAAGGGCTGATTATTCATCATCCGGCATACAATCTGTTAAAGCCTAAAGATTTATATTCGTTCATATATTAAAAACTAGGGGAAAATTAGGATAGCCGTTTAGGAAATCTTTATAAGATATAGCTTTTTTGCCTTCCATTTGCAGCATGCCTCCAGGTAAGAATTTGACAATTTTAACTTGCCCGCTGGAGCCTTGGCGAAAACGGGTCCAAACTCCTGGCCAGGGATAATAAGCCCTAATCATCCTATCCAAAACTTCAGGTGGTGGGGGATTTTCAATATCAAAATAGCCATGAATTTTTTTTAATAGATAACAATATGTCGCACGTACTTCATTTTGTTTTTTGGGTTTTGCTTTTCCATTTAAATATTGTTTTATAACTTGAGTTACCAGCTCCCCGCCTAACTGATTTAACTTTGTTAATAGAGATTCAGTGGTTTCATCTGAAGTAAGAGCATAGGCTTGCTGTGCCAAAATATCTCCAGCATCAACTTCATTAATCATTTTGATGATAGTTACCCCAGAAATTTTATCTCCAGCCAAAATAGCTGCAGGAGCAGGGGATGGACCCCTATATTTTGGCAGCAGTGAGTGATGGATATTTAAAGGAGCATACTTAGGTAAGTTGAGCAAGCTGGGAGGTAGAATCAAACCATAGTCTTCTACCAGCAAAAAATCAGGTTTAGTTTCGGAAATCTGTTCAATAATATTTCTGTCCAGCCTGGTTGCCTCTAAAACAGGGATCTTTAATTTTTCTGCAAAATTTTTTACAGGGCTATTAGAAATAGTTACAACTAACAATATAGGATAGACTGCCTGAACAGTCTTTAACCCAATTATTGAGTACTTAGTATTCCCAAAAAAAATTATCTTCATAAATGTGGTAAATTTATTTCTTCAAACATATCCTGCCCATGTTTATCTTTGCCCATGTATTTGAAGAATCTTCCTTTTTGTTCTAAAACTCTTTCAGTAAAAAGTTTGCCATTTAAATGATCCACCTCATGTTGAAATATCCAGGCTAAAACTCCTTTTAAACTCTTATTTATCACTTTTCCAGATTCATCTTGGTGTGAAACTTTAATATTAATGTATCTTTTTACTTGGCCCCAGATAGTGGGGATAGATAAACAACCTTCAAAATAAGTTTTGGTTCTTTTACCACTGGAGAGTATTTTAGGATTAATAAAAGAGAGGAATTTCTCTTTCTCTTTAGCCACAAAAAAGCTCTCATTCAAGCCTACCTGGGTGGAGGCTAAACCCACTCCTTCTGGATCTTTAAAAGTTTTGGTTAATTTAACCATCTCTTTTAAGGTCGCAAGTAAAGCAGGATTAATTTTTTTAACTTTTTTGGTTTGTATTCTTAACCTTGGATCTGGTGCATAAACTAGTTGCATAGGGGAATTTTAGCATCAAAAAGGCTATAAAGCAATTTGAAATACCCTGTAGTATATGGTATAATTAATATTTATGGCAGAATTTAACAGAGAACCTCTAAACTTAGCTCC
>CAZYPW010000023.1:0-4352 GCA_964649615.1 uncultured Gammaproteobacteria bacterium
AGAAAACTGTTATCAAGATAGACAATCATGCTGAAATTATATCAAATTTATTGGAGTAATTAGTTTTTTAAAATATCCGGAACTTCTGAAGATGGGACTTTATCCGAAAAAGCAGAAAAAGCCTCTTTACATACCTCAATGGAGGCCCTACCAAAAAGTTTTGCATATTGGCTGACTAGATTATTTAATACTTCTTTTTTATTCCCTGTAATCTTAACATCATCCACACTGTTAACCTGCAGACCAGAAACTTTTTTGGCCTGATCTAGGGCCACCGGTCCAATGATCGATTGCTGCTCCTTAATTATTCGGCTAATAGCCTCCGCATAAGGATCCATATAAATTTGGGCTTAATCCAGTTGATTTAAAACTGTTTTAAGTTGTATTAATCCCAATGTCATTAAAAAATAGGCAACCAGATACATATAATCATTTATTTCACCCACGTGCCAAGTTCCCCTGCTTGTTTGGTAAAGAAATGTATAATCGGATAAAAATTGAATACTAAGGGCAAACAATATAAATAAAATTTTACTTTTCATAATCCCTCCTAATACACCTTTTGATAAAAGATAAGTTAGTATTGCAAGCGATATATATATGGCTTGTCCGAAAGGATACCCAAAATCCAGAAATATTTTTATAGGGTTAGACCAATCAAAGTTATATTCTTGAAGAAAAAGAAAATATCCAACACCAAGCATTACTAGAGGAATAATAATTGTCTGCAGCTTATTAACAAAAGACTGTAATCTAATTTTTACTCCTGAAGCATGCGCCAAAAGAATAACTCCATAAATATATAACGGTATGCTCCCGAAAAAACCTACATCCCCTAATGAGGGATATAAACCTTCTTTTCCAAGGGCATAGTGAAAGTAAGAGAGGGTAACTTGGCCAAATTCTTGAGCTAGTAACCCTAGAGAAAACATTGCTATTGCCCTACCAATAATGCTTTTTAAAAAACCCCACTTAATTGATACCCTAAATCCGAAAATAGCACCAAAAAGTGCCACTACTCCATAAATCGCTCCGAAGAATGTGTGAACTTCAGTATCAGTTGGAATAACTATCTGTAGGTAACCCCAGAAAACAGTTAGTAAAACAAATAGGATAATAATAATTTTTGCTTCTCGTGAAGATTTAATTATTGTCCACATGAGATAAATGTATGTAAAATATATATAAATGTCAACAATTAATTAAATCCTGTCTTATTATGATTCCCATTTTCCCTAAATTTAAGAAACTCGAATTAGAAGATAAAGAATTAATAGAAAAATATACATTAAGATATGGGGGGTATTCTGATTTTAATTTTGTTAGTCTATGGAGCTACAATACTGAAGATGATATTACCATCTCGATTTTAAATGATAATTTAGTGGTTAGATTCCGAGACTATATCACAAATGAAAAATTCTATTCATTTATAGGTATAAATAAGGTAGCTGAAACAATCGATACATTATTAGTTCACTCTGAATATGAAGGAATTTCCCCTCAATTAAAACTTATCCCAGAAATAAATATTCATCTACTTAAGAATGAACTTAAGGACAAGTTTGATATCCAAGAGGATAAAGACAACCACGATTATATTTTATCTGTATCAGAACATTCTACATTACAAACTAGTAAATTCTACAAACATAGGAAAGTGATAAATATATTTTATAGAAACAACCCTGAATTCAGTGTAAAAGAGCTTGCCTTGAGTGATAAAAAAGTAGCTAAAGAACTGTTGAACCTTTTTTACCTTTGGGAAAATAAAAAAGGCAAAAAAAGAAGTGATACTTTTCATGAGCTTGTAGCTCTAAATAGAACTATAAAAGACTTTACTCACTTAAAACTTGTTGTTTTGGGCGTTTATAACCAAGATCAATTAATTGGTATTATTGTAGCAGATGTGAATCATAGCAAATATATTGAAAGTCATTTCTTAAAATATCACCCTGACTACTACGGAATGAACCATCTACTTCATCATCTATTAGCAAAGCACCTTGTCAATAAAGATTTTAAGTACGTAAATATAGAACAGGATCTAGGAATTGAGGGATTAAGGAAATCTAAAGAATCAGCTAAGCCAATTGGGTATTTAAAAAAATATACAATTTCTCGGAAATCCACTCATTAAATTTGCCTCCTTTCATACAAATTAAGTTAGCAGTTTTGCGGAATCTAGTAGCTTCTAAAATAGAAGAACATATTTCAGTATACCTTGATATTAATGGATTTTAAGCTTAGAAGCGCTAAGGTCATAATAAAATATGCTGTCAGATAAATTAGTTCTATATAATTTCCCGGATAATAGCCATCTGATGTAAGAAGAAAAACATAATCTGCAGTAAACTGCACGATTAGAGCAACTAAAATAAAAAGAGCCTTAGATCTAATAATCCCGTCTAAAACTGTCCTGGAAAAAATAAATGTGATTATAGCTATTGATATGTAAATCGCTTCCCCTAAAGGATATCCAAAATCCAGAAAAATCTTAATAGGATTGTTAAAATCAAAAGTATAATCACTAAGAAATAAAAGATACCCAAAGGTTAACATAATAGTTGGTATGACCATAGCAATTATTTTTTTTCTAAAAGAGCGAAAGCTAACTTGAATTCCCGAAGATTTGGCCAATAAAAAAACTCCATATGTATAAAAAGGTATCGTCCCAAAATAACCAATATCTCCCACTGATGGGTACGGAACCGGGACGTTTAAATAACGGTTATAATAAGCATATATTAGCTGTCCAAAAACTTGCATAAATAAGCCTAAGGAAAACATAAGGATTGCTCTGCCCAACAGAGTCTTTATTCCTCCCCAATTAAATGACGCGTTTAATCCAAATATTCCACCATAAAGAGCCATTACAAAATAACTGGCCGCAAAAATTAAACGGGAGTAAGGATTGTTGGTTGAAGGTAATTGTAAAATGATCCACCATCCAATGAAAAAGACAAAGATTAAAATTGCAATAAATTGCAGGTAAGAAGAACGTGGATAATCTAGCTTTTCCCTTACAAAGTCTTTAATCGCAGGGTGGATCCTGTACCTGTTCTTTGTTGAATGTTCAAGAAGCGATAAGTTGACTAAAGACTGCAAGATAGTTATAGTAGCCGGTACAGAAAGCCCGTTAATGTACCCTATTGATTTTGCCAAAAAATCCTTACCTTTAAAAATAGAGGCAGATACTAAAACTGATTTTTTTAATGTGTCCAGTTTGTTATAACTTAAAGAAATAGCCGAGTCTAAACTTTCTTGCTTTTCATACAAATCTGCAAGTAAAAGGCTTCCGCTCACCGGGACTTTCCTTTGGGATAAATTCCTCGCAAGGATATGAACTGCGAGGGGTAAATTCCCAACGCTTTTTGCAACCTTTAATAAATTATTTTTGGAAACTTTAGGGAATTTTTCTTTCAGGACATCTGTAAAAAGGGCTAACACCTCATCATTATTAAAGGCTGCAAGCCCTATTTCCAAAAACTTTATCGGTATTTTCAGGCTGCTTTTTTGTGAGGTAATAATTGTTGTGCATGCTTTAGAATTTGGGATCAGTAAATTAATTTTATCGGATAATTCAGCGCTGTCTAAAAAAAGTAAAACATTTTTGCTGGCAAGCAAAGACCTTACAACAGTCCCCCTTACCTGCAAATCAGCTATATTACTGATATCTTCCCCTAAAGTTTTTGCAATCGAGAGAAGGATATCCATAATGTTATCCTCTTCAACCTTGTACCAAAGGATCCCACCTGAATATTTACTTTGCAGTAAATGACCCAACTTTATTGCAAGGACTGTCTTCCCTACTCCTGCGGGCCCATGTATTAATATTACTTTTCCTTTGATATCCTGCTTAAAAGTAAGCTCCTTAATAATCTTTTCCCTTCCGGTAAAATTTGTAATTTCATTTGGGACTTGGAAAACCCGATCCATGGAATTTAAATTTAGTTTTTGGGTTTCTTTTTCTGACAAATATCCCTGGTTTGCAGATACCAAAAATTCATTCGCCTGTTCTTGTGAAGCAATTGCCCCTCTCTCAACAAATATTTCCAGAAGTTTTAAAAGGATTGTCCTGTATTGAGGAATCCTGGATCCCTTTTGCCAGTGGGAGAAGATGCTATCTTCATAATTAAATCCTTTTTCAGAAAGAATCTGGCCGAATTTTGAAAGGGTAGGGATTTCAGCCTTAAGGCGGTATTTCTTAAAAAGCTCTTTGAAATTGCCGGATTGACCAAACATATTAGGCCGATTCTAGCATAAAACCCGTCAGCTTTCCTGACAAACTTGTCATGGCTAAAGCATTGAGCCTTAGATATAAATTATGAAATTATGGCATATCAAGAAAA
>CAZYPW010000024.1:0-2786 GCA_964649615.1 uncultured Gammaproteobacteria bacterium
ATTGTCAGGCTTTTGCATAAAGGATATTTTTTTGATGCTTCTGCTTACAGCCCGGTTTATTCAACACTAATTTTCCAACTAATAAGTTTAATCCCATTATTTTTTGTATTTGTTGGTTTAATTAAGACAATCAGGAAAAGAGAACTAATGGGTCCTAGATTTTTTGTACTGTTACTAATTTTAGGGTTAGTTGTTTCATTGGGAGCTAATTTTCCTTTCGGAGAGTTATTTATCTGGATTTTTAAACACCTTACCCCTTTACAAGTATTTAGAAATCCTTTTGAAAAATTTGGTTTGGTGTATGCCTTAGGTTACTCGGCCATCTTTGCCTACGGATTAGTGATCTTTTCAGAAAGGACAAAATTTAGAAATTTAGTAATTGTTTCAGTGCTTATTTTAACTTGTGGGATTTATGCCTGGCCAATGTGGACAGGAAAAGTCATTGCAAGTCCCGATAGTAAGATTGGTTTGGACATACCTGCGTATTATGAAGACCTCAGGCAATGGTTAAAAAGCGAGGGTGGTGATTTTAGATTGCTGATGACTCCTGTTTGGGCCGGAGATGGAGCTTATTATAATTGGGGAAGGGGAGGAAGATACCAGGGTATTGATCCGATGATTTTTATGCTGGATCAACCACCAATTTCCAATAACTCCCGTGCACCGTATTTCGGAGATTTTCTATCCAGCATCAGAAAAAATATGGAAAGAGTAGATGTGACTTCGGCAATCTCCCTGCTGCGAACAAAGTATTTAATAGATAGAAAAGATGCCATCATAATTTCTGACAGAGAAAAAGGCCAGTATAAATTTTTAACCTCAAGCATCTATCCTCCTTTAGGGATTGAAAGCAACCTTAAAACAATTTGTCAAAACCAATCTGCCGACTCCAGAGGCAATGGCATTGCCTGGATGATATGCTGGATAACGGCAGAAGATAGTAATTTAAACGATACCAGGTATTTGCACCTGAAGCTAAAAACTAATGTCGCTGCAAATGTGGAAGTAGCCTTAAGAGATGTTAAGGGAATAAGAATTAGATGGGATGGAAGGGTAGATTCGGATTATCATACCGGTAGCAGTGACTGGCAATATCTGACCATTCCCTTGGGTAATCCAACGGAAATTAATTATGAACTAGATTTTTCCCGGATTGCTATACTAGAAGTTTTGGCTCATCCTAAAGATAATGCACTGGCTTCGGTTGGGGAAATTAATGTTGCCGAAGTAAAATTGGATCCCGGAACTCAAAAAAAGATAAATGAATTCAAAAAAGTTATTGATTTTGGTAATTTAACTGTTTTTGAACCAATTAATTTTAATCCTCCTCCGGAATTCGGCAGTTTACTGGGGGTAGATAAAGTAAAAGATTTTATCGGGCTTTTTGATCAAACAACCCAAAAAAGAGATCTGATTAATGTTAACGGATTCCTGCTGACATCACAAAACTTAAATAAAGATTTAGCTAAACTGGATGGAGAGGCATCCTTGCAGGTTTTGGATAAACAAAAAATCTCTGATACCAGATACTGGATGAAAGTCGGAGGAAATAGTGGCCATGGTTTAATTATTTTAAGTAACAGATTTGATCCGCAATGGAAAATACTTCCGGGAGTAAGTAGGGATGAACTTAAAGGAGGGTTTATCAGCGACTTGAAGTTATTAAGAAGATCTGTTTTGAGTGAGGACAATCACTTTGTGGTAAACGGATATGCAAACCTCTGGAAAATAAATCAAGGAGCATCAGACGAATATGCCATTATATTTATGCCTCAAATTATTGCGGATATTAGTTTAAAGATTTCAATTTTTAGTATACTTTTTGTCTTTGGGTCATTAATATTACTGAAAGTGAACGAATTTTTTTCTGCCGGCAAAGGGGTGGAAGAATTGAAGTAATAAAAAAATACTATGAAAATACCGATTCCCTCTTTTTTTAAACTTCTTTTATTAATTCCCTTCATTTTGATGATTATTTGGTTTGGGAGCGGGTTAATAACCGGAGGCGGAGAAGAGGGAATACTTTTTTATAATACCAGCAAGACACTTCAGCTTTCTACATCAGTCTGGATTGATTATATGGCAGGGATATCAAATCTTAACTGGCTGCCAAGAGCTCCGGTTATTTATCTCTCCTATCTTTTTGAAAAATCAGGGATCCCGTTATTTATCTTCCAGATGATTCTTTTTTATACACTGATGGTGACCGGGGTAGTATCTGTTTATTATTTAACAAAAAATCTACTTCATAATCACATCAATAAAAACCTAATCTCTTTTACTTCTGCACTTTTTTACCTGTTTAATCCCTTTTGCTTTAGCCAAGTTTGGGGCAGGAGCTTATCTACACAATATTTTGCTTTTGCTCTTTTGCCGCTTGGCCTTTTGTTATTTTATTTAGGACTTACTAAAAAGAAATATATATTTGGATTATTGGTTGCAGTAACTGCAGTTTTTTTTAGTTGGGCGCATGGTCTTTCAACGTTTATTATTGTTTATTGGGTTTCAATATTGACATATCTTTTATTTCATATTTTTACTTCAGAAAGTAAAACTGATGAGATTATCTTTGGAATAAAATTCACTGCTTTAACTGTTATACTTTGGTGTTTTTTTAATTCCTGGTGGTTTATCCCATTAGTTTTCTCTTACACAAGCGTTTATACAGCTGTTATTTCCGGGGAATCTGAAAATTTAGGATCTTTAATAAGTGTCAGCAAAAGTTATCCTTTAGAAATTATTGTCAGGCTTTTGCATAAAGGATATTTTTTTGATGCTTCTGCTTA
>CAZYPW010000025.1:0-2778 GCA_964649615.1 uncultured Gammaproteobacteria bacterium
AGTCTACATTTTTTTGTGAAAGTTCTTTTAAAGATCCATCCTCTTGTTTTTGATACTGGATAAAAACAGAGTTGCCAATTTCTAAAAACCTGCCGCAGTCACAATTTGGATGGCATTTTTCTCCATATTTTTCATCATGTGGTGTTCCAAAATCATAAAAAACTTCAGAGTCCGGGCCGCCAATTTCTCCTTCCGGCATTTTGTCCGGAGTACCGGAGCGGGACCACCAGTTTTTTCCCACTCCATAAAAGAAAATGTGATCTTCGGCAACTCCTAAGCTTTTCCATATCTCATAGGATTCGTTATCCTTTGGGACATCTTTATTTCCCTCAAAAACGGATACATATAATTTATTTGGATCTAACTTAATTTCTTTTGTTAAAAATTCCCAGAACCATCTTAATTGATCCTCTTTAAAATAATCTCCTAGTGACCAGTTCCCTAACATTTCAAAAAAAGTAGTGTGCCTATTATCTCCAACTTCTTCTATATCTTCTGCTCTAAAAGAAGGTTGGGAATTAACCAGTCTTTTTCCTTCCGGATGTTCCTGACCTAAAAGATATGGAACTAAAGGTTGCATACCAGAAGAGGTAAATAAAGTTGTAGGATCATTTTCTGGGACTAATTTAGCAGGTGCAATTTCTTTATGCCTCTTATCCACAAAAAACTTAATATATTTTTCTCTAATTTGTTTAGATGTCATGAAGCTATTATAGCTTATAACACCTTTTTGTAGAATCTTTTTTGTTTAGGTTTAGAATCTCTTCTAACTACTCCTCCAAATTCTTTAACTCCAGTTGCTATAGATGAAACCAAATTTGTTGCTGCTGCCACAGGCTTTTCAATATCCTGGGCCAAATCTTGCCCAGTTTTTAAAACTCCATTTAATTTATCTAAAGCTTTTTTTAAATCCCTTAAAATAAGAAAAACCTGAACTCCTGTGACTGTTAAAAAAACAGACAGCAGCATTATTAGAAAAATTAAGGCAATTTGCAAAAAATCCATGTTGATAACTATAACATACTCTAACGCCTTAGAAACACTGTTTTTTCAATTTTAGTTACTTTACCATTTTTTGAGGCAGCTTCAATAGAAATAGTATTCACATTATCTGACAGCTTAATCTCTTGGGAAAATTTGCCCGTAGAATCAACTTGGATTTCCTGGTTATTAATAGAAACTTTTGATTCAGGATCAGTTCTGCCTGAGACAATTAATACATCAGAAGTGACACTTTGCTGATCCTGTGGTTGAGCTACTTCTAGAAATGGTGCTCCCACTAAAAAGCGGTATTCAAACCAAAGATATACAAAAAAAATTACAATCAGAGTTAAAATAACACTACCCAAGGCTTTTGCCGGAGTTATTTTAAATTTTCTTTTATCCAAAGGGTTTAAAAAAGATTCTAAAATTCTTGGCGGGTTTTTCCCTTCAGAAAATTCTCTTCTGAAAATTGCCAAAAGTTTCTCACTGTTAAGGTTTAAAAACTTCCCGTAATTTTTGATAAATCCCTGTATAAAAGTAGGTGGGGGAAGACGTGAATATTCACCTTTTTCCAAAGCTTCAAGCAGTTCTTTTCTGATTTTGGTTATCTTTTCAACCTCATCTAGAGTATAAAAATTTTTTTCTCTTTCTTCTTTTAAAATTTGTCCAACAGTTCTCACGTTTTTAATTCCTCCTTAGAAATATCATAGCTTAGTAATTAAAAAGGCAAGGTTCTGCAAGCGCGTGCTAAAATATCTCATGGCACAGCGTGAAGCAGGTCCTTATGTAAGGATTCTACCAAAAAACCAACCATTGACAAAAGACAAGTTTAGTTTTTAATATACGACTAATGCCTGATGTTAAAGATTCTGCAATTCAAAACTCCAGTCTTCCTCCGCCCAGCGGAGATCCGAAAAAGGCAGAAAAATATGTTGATCAACTGATCAGTCTTTTGGAGTCAGACAACTTAACTATCTATCATACTGATCTTGCCAGATTTGACCCAAGCTTTTTGCAGGATCACTTTAGAATAGATCTGAAAGATTACCAGGTAGAAATCAGCCACAGTAAACACCCGCAGTCAGGAAAAGATTCCTATGTGATGTTATTTAGTAATCTAAAAAATATTCCCAACAGTGAGAGCGAGAAAGTTATTCTAGCTTATATGCATTTAGACGACAGCCAATTTATGAATTTCAGAAAAGTATACACTCAGCAGGCGGACAGAAGACGAAGACTTGAAGAAGAAAGAAGGCTAAATGCAGCTTTGGCTCCCATAGATCAAACTTTGCAGGAATTATCCACAGCCCAAAATCTGGAAGAGTTCAAGGGTCAAACTCAAAACCCAGCTTTGAACACTCCTGCTTTATCTTAGAAACAAAGTTATTATTCCCAGCCCGCAAAATTTTTACTGACTTATCAGTAAACTGTATCAAAGTAGATGGTTTAGCTATAATTTGTCCTCCGTCTATATAGAAATCAACTTTATCATTAAAATATTTTTTGGCCTCATCAATTGTTTCAGAGGGTTTTCCCCCTGCAAAATTAGCAGAAGGCGCAACTAAAGGTCCTGTTTCTTTTAAAAGTTCCAAAAGATTTTTATCTTTGGGTATTCTAAAAGCCAAACTCTTTGTATCTCTATGAAGATGTTGAAACTTATCACCATTAACTGGCAAAATCATTGAAACAGGGTTGGGCCAAATTTTCTGTAAAAATTCTTTTTGTGTATCTGTCAGCTTAATATTAAAATGATTTAAATCATTTAAGTTAGAAATTAAAATTATCATTGGCTTA
>CAZYPW010000026.1:0-2762 GCA_964649615.1 uncultured Gammaproteobacteria bacterium
AGGAGTTGGGTAATAGAGAGTGGAGCATGAGTAGTTAGTAAGATTTCCACTAGGGCTTGCCTCACTTTAGTATTTTTATGCCCTTTTGATTTTAAATTTTCAATTATACTTAAGCTATCCATAAGTAAACTATTATACCATCTATACACTTATATTACGACCGTGATATAAATGAAATATGAAGACAAAGGGAGCAATCAGTACCAAGAAAAATCTTACCAACTTTGTTTTGCTGGCTTTGGAAAAAACTGTGGATGGGATAGTCAGATATGATGATTTGATTCATCATTCTCATCAATATGCTTGGGGTAGTGGGTGGGATAGATCTTTAAAGAAAGCTTCTTTGTCTCAAGCCTTAAAAAGATTGAGAGAAAATGGGTTGGCTGATTTCGTAGACGATGAGAAGCTGATGATAAAGTTAACTGATTAGGGTAGGGAAAAGGCAGTGTTGGCAAAAATTAAACTGGAGGATCAAAAGTGGGATGCTAAATGGAGGCTGGTGATATTTGATATTCCGGAAAAGAGAAGGGCGGTCAGGGATTTGTTAAGGTCAAAACTAAAACAGTGGGATTTTATGCACTTGCAGCAAAGTGTTTGGGCTTCCAAAAAAGACTGTACCAAAGTCTTAAGGGATTTTATAAAGCATGTGGGAATAGAAGATTGGGTGATGGTGGTTGAATCTGATAATGCAGGTTTTTAATACATTTATGCTACGGTCGTATGATAAATGAAAATAGATAAGGCTAAAATTTTCTAAAATTACAACTACTTGACAATGCAACCAAGTTGCATTATTATCATACTAATATGGATATTTTAGGTTATATTCTTCTGTTTACCCTTATAGGAAGTGTTATCTCTTTAATTGGGGGAGTTTTACTTTTAATAAGAGAAAAATTTGCTTTAAAAATTTCACATTATCTGTCTGCTTTCGCAGCAGGGGCTTTGCTTTCAGCAGCTTTTTTTGATTTACTTCCTGAAAGTTTTGAACATATGGAGGAGTTAGGAATGGATATAAACATTCCTCTTTGGGCATTGGTGGGAATATTAGTATTTTTTCTATTAGAAAGGTTTATCCATCATCATTATTCTCATGGAAAAGTTGAAGAGAAGCAAACAATTGTACCTTTGGTCATATTGGGTGATACCATGCATAATTTTACAGATGGTGTGGCAATTGCCGCAACATTTTTGATAAGTGTACCACTGGGAATTGTTACCTCTTTGGCAGTTGCTGCCCATGAGATACCCCAGGAAATAGGTGATTTCGGATTATTACTTAATAAGGGAATAGAGAGAAAAAAAGTTTTGTTGATAAATTTTTACAGCTCGTTTGCTGCTTTGGCTGGTGCTATCTTGACTTATATTTATAAAGATCAGATAGAAGGACTTTTACCCCTAATTTTAGCTGTAACTTCCGGCTTTTTTATCTATATTGCTTTGGCAAATTTGATTCCTGAAATACACAATAGGGAAAATCAAAAGGTGGCTTTTTGGGAATCAGTGATGCTATTTATTGGAGTATTGGTTGTATATTTTGCTATCTCTTTTTTGGAGGGTATTCATTAGATGGGGCAAATAATTTTAGCTTGTGATGATAATGGAAATTTTGAGGAGTATATCCCAAGAATGGTAGGGCACATAGGGCAGGGAAGAAGACATAAAGCTATAACTGTTTTAGTGTATAATTCAAAAGGGGAAGTTTTACTGCAAAAAAGAAAACATAAAGTGTTTGACAATATCTGGGATTTTACAGCCTCAACACACCCTTTACATAAATCTGATGGATCTGATGAAATCTTGGAAGAGGCCACATTAAGGGCTTTAAAAGATGAGTACGAAATTAGGGAAGTTAGGAAGTTAAGAGAATTAGGGAAATTTAATTATTTTGCTAAGGTGGGAAAGCTTTGTGAGAATGAGCATGATCATCTTTTAATAGGGGAATATAATGGGGAGTTTAAACTAAACTTAACTGATGCTTATGAAGCAAAATGGATCTCCAAGCAAGAAATGTTAAAAGATATGGAAGCAAATCCTCAAAACTACACAGCCTGGGCTAAAGAAAGTTTAAAAGTTTTAAAACGAGCTGGGTTTTTCGATTAAAAAAGATGTTTTTGGGAAAGCCTGGTACCTTCACCCGGAGTATTAACAATAATATTTTTTACAAAATCCAACTCTTTTAATTTAGTCACAACTTTTTTGACATTTTTTTGCTCACAAATTAGGTGAATATCCTGGCCAGTATTAATGCTAAAGTAAACAGAGCTATCCCTTCTGCTCTCCAGTGAGGAACTAACTTCATGATTTGTAAGGTTCCAGGGGTCCAGTAAATTAAAGCCGGTCTTTGTGTAAGCATTATGGTGTGTAGCTCTAATGCCTCTGCTTCTATAAGCTCGCCAAAGGCGGCAAAGCTTTTTTCCTTAATTAATTTTTTAACAAGTTTATTTTTCTGACTCATTGCAGAAAGTCTAACTTGCATAAATGGAGAAGATTTGGCTGATTGTTGGCCTAAAGCTGTGGGAACTTCTTTTTTACCTTCAGATACGATTGCCACCACATCTGCAATTTTCCAGAAGCTAGGTGGGAAAATCTGTTTAGCGTATGATGTATCTGAGGTATTTCCATCCAGCCATTCCACAAAGCCTGGCTGAGAGATATCCTTGGTTAAAATTCATAAGTTCACCTACTGCTTGAAAATCATTATTTCATAATTTCTTTTTGGCTTGGATAACAATTTGTTGTACGTGCGTAAAAATGTTATC
>CAZYPW010000027.1:0-2436 GCA_964649615.1 uncultured Gammaproteobacteria bacterium
GTGCCGCGACCTGGAGTCGAACCCGGATAAGACGCTCTTCAGGCGCCCGCCTTGACCACCTTGGCTATCGCGGCAAACCTTGCCTATTGTACCTCATATTTGAAAAAAATTGAAGTTTAAAGTTATTTCACTGTCACGCTTTTGGCAATATTCCTGGGCTTATCTACATTATTTTTAAGCTCCACAGCCATATAATAGGCTAAAAGCTGCAAAGGAATAATATTTAAAATAGCAGAGGTTTCATTTGTATCCGGAACCTGGATATGAAAGTCAAATTTTTCATGATTTTTTGGAGAAATCCCAATTACCGTTGCACCCCTGGCCTTAACCTGGTTAACGGCATTTATCACATCTTCTTTGGATATGTCCTCTGATATTGCTGCCACTACAGGCACACCTTTTTCCATCAAAGTTATAGCATAATGCTTCAAGTCTCCTGCAGGGATCCCATGGGCGTGGATATATGAACCTTCAATCATTTTTACCATTCCTTCTTTGATAATATTAAAGTTCTGGTATTTACCCAGTAAAAAAATATCTTCTGATTTAACTAAAATTTTTGCAATCTTTTTTAAGTTATCATGGTTATCTTGGGTATTTAAATAATTTTCCATTTCATCAGACAAGAGTTTTAAGTTCTTAAGCCCTTCATTACCTTTCTTGCCAACTATTTTAGAAAGTAAATAGCCCCAGGCTATTTGGGAAGTAAAAACTTTAGTAGACACCACGCAAATCTCAGGTCCTGCATGTGATAAAAATTTGAAATCAGAAATCCTGCTCATGGTAGAACCCGGCATATTTACATAAGAAGCAATCTTCACCTCCTTTTTCCTGGCAACTTCTAAAACTTCCAAAACATCTGCTGTTTCACCGGATTGAGAAGGGGCAATCATTAGGTCACCCTTTTGCAGAAGGTCAAAATACTCATAAATATCTGCCCCAATCACAGAAACAGCTCTAACTTTGCCAAAAACACGAAGATAAAAAGCCACCTGTGAAGCTGCAATACCTGCTGATCCAGAACCTATGGTATAAATATTTTTAGCTTGTTTTATTACTTTAGCAAAATCCTCAAGAGCTTTTAACTCATGATTTATGATCTGGTTTATAACATAAGGACTTTCGTGAATTTCTTTAAGCATAAAATGATCATAGCCTTCCTTATCAACTTTACTGGTTTTAAAATTAATTTTTTCTAACCTCTTTCCTATTTTTTTACCTGATTTAATCTCAAAAAGCTCAATTTCACCCTTATTGGATACAGCCATCTGGCCATTATCCACCACAATTACCTTTTGGACATGAGGAGCAAAAGATAAAGTATCAGAGGAAAAAAAGATCTCCTTATTATTGATACCAATAACCAAGGGTGAACCATTTCTGGCTGCAATCAGCTGATTATCTTTTGTAAGTATTATGATTGTATTTCTCCCCTCCGAATCCAAGAATGCCAGCCGAACACATTCCTTCAAATCTACATTCCCACTTGACGAGTGGGAAGCTAGTTTCTGCTTGTCCTCAATTAATCTGACAATTACTTCTGTATCTGTCTCTGTTTGGAATTTATAACCCTTTTTTATTAGTGAACCCTTAAGTTGTTGGTAGTTTTCAACTATGCCATTTTGAGCCAGACAGAAACTCTTATCTGAAGAGTAGTGGGGGTGAGCGTTATTTTCCGTAATCCCGCCATGAGTAGCCCATCTGGTATGACCAATACCTATATTAGAGGCTGGAAGTTGGAGGCTGGAAGTTGAAAGTAAATCACCAATAGCCCCAACTTTTTTATCAACTACTATGGATTCTGATAAAACTGCAATGCCCCAGGAATCATAACCCCTGTACTCAAGCCTTTTTAAACCCTCCAGAATTACCTCTGATGCATTTTTAGATCCAATATATCCAAATATTCCACACATAGTGGACGGTGAGGGACTTGAACCCCCGACATCTTCAGTGTAAATGAAGCGCTCTACCAACTGAGCTAACCGTCCTTATTCTATTCGGTGGGCGAGAGAGGAGTTGAACCTCCACGCTCTTACGAGCACATCCACCTCAAGGATGCATGTATACCGTTTCATCACTCGCCCTTATTAGGCAAATTATACCTTATGCGCGCGATTTTTTGTTGATTAGATTGCCACGTCCAGTTGACAAACTTAAAATTCCACTATATACTTAAATATATGCTCAATCGTTCATATATTCATGCTCATGAAGGACACTCTCATTACTTAACTGACTCAAGAGTTTTATCTTTGCAGAAAACTGTTAACTTCTCTTTGGAGGAGGAAGAATTAGTTAGGGTTATTCGCAATTTATCCGACCCTACAAAATTAAAGATTTATTTACTGCTGCATAAAGTTGAGGAAATATCAGTAACTGATTTAACTCAAATTCTGGAACTTTCTCAATCTGCAATTTCACACGCATTATCAG
>CAZYPW010000028.1:0-2425 GCA_964649615.1 uncultured Gammaproteobacteria bacterium
GAGTTAGCCAGACAATTACTAATGACAACCGAAGCGCTAAGGAGGATGTTATTATATGGTATTGAAGGGCTTTCTTTTGAAATTAGTCTGCTTGATGGCAATCCACCAATGGCCCGCGAGTTCGGCGTCAAAGTACTTGATCCGGAGGCCACAGTATTATCAAAAATGAGAAATGATATTGATATACCAGAAGTTATCTCGAAGGTTGAGGCTTTACAAAAGCTAGAAAGAGCATATTGGAGTCAATATTGGAAGAAAAAGTTCGATCTTAATTGACCCAAGTTGAAGGAATTAAATTGCGTGGAGCTCATCACTTTAAACTTTCACTCCCACATTTTACCCACTCTGAATCTGTAGTTGTGTAGTCGGGAGGGCGGGATTCATTGCCAATGGGTGCTTCGGCGCTGCTGGTACACCATATTTTGTAAATCTCCTCTTCCACATTTCCTTTGGGCAAACTATTTACTACATTTTGAAGGTCACGTTCCATCAATTTTTTAAATTCTTCCTCATTCATTGTTTTTTCCTGGGCATACACCATATTTCGACTAGTCAGATAATCTTTCAATTGAGAGAGCAGTGTTGGTTGATAAAGATTAGCTTCGGGACTGTCTTTAGTTGGGAGTGCGGCAAATACTGCTTGAGCCAACAATAATCTATCGTAATCCGAAATGTTTTTGTCGTTTTGAATTTTGTCGAGTAAGACAAATAGTTCAGCTATCTTTTTGCCGACTAGTAGGGATTTTGGCCTCTTTTATGAACCTATCAAATGGTTGATTAAGTTGGTAGGAAGCCACAATCTTATCTTTAATTGTAAAGTTCAAGAATATTTTTCTAATCATAAAGTCTAACTCCCTTAAAACCTTCGTTTTTCTTATTCTAACAGGCAGTTCACTGAATAGTTCAAGGAATTGTGAATAACTTAATATAGCTTTCTTATTTAACTCCATCTCCTTTTTAATAGTTTCTAACTGATCATCTGCTTCTTTTAACTTCTTATCTAAATCTTTTAGATCGGTACTAAATACTCCTTTTATGTAACTGTCGGTCTCACTTCTTAGCAAGTCCTTTGTCTTTTCAATCTTGTTATCTAAATTTCGTCTTATTTGTTGCAAGGATCTTCTTCTGCTCTCGAGTTCTAACTCTTTATCCCTAATTACATTTTTCATTTCATTAACATAATGACCATAGACTGCTTTAGAAGTAAATTTATTATCCTTTAAGAACTCACAAACAAAATCAACTATTACATGGGCTCTAATTGACTTGCCATAGAACTTGCAGTCTGGATTATCACATCTGTAGTAAAAGTAGTTAGTTAAACCTTTTTTATTCTGCTTGGGTGTTATACCTGCTATCATGTTTTCTTCACAATCGCCACAAATGACCGCTAAAACAATACACACCCTTAGGGTGTGTTAGGTAGACACAAGCATACCTGTCCAAAATTGCGTGGAGTTCATCGTGTTTTATTTCCGCAACTTACCCAGTCAAAATCCCCAACATAATCAGGAGAGCGTGAGTACCTTTCCCAATCATGAGAAACTCCACTCTCATCAATTGTAGCGGGCCCAGAGAAGCACCAGAGCCTGAAACCTTTAGAAGGTACATTCATCTCTTTTTCTTCCAGCGCGTAATATTCGCATTCACCAGATTTTCCAAGTTCTATCGCTTCTTCACAGGTAATGCGTTTAGATTCGGCACTTGTCTGATCAGACTCATTGTTATCTGGATTTTCCGTCGGGCGCTTTGTGGAGGGCATTTTAACTGAATCAAGCAAAGTTGTTAGATAGTGCTCTCCTAGATAAAGATTTTCTGTAAAATTCCGTCTTGAGACAAGAAATTTTTCCTCCACAGATCCTTTCACGCTAGCATATTCTTGACTCTGCCAGGACATGATGGTAAAAGAATAAGCAATCATCTCCGATGATCCCTTGTATGATGGTCCTCCGACGCCTTCAGTTTGACCCGACATTTTAGAACCAACTACCGATCCAACATGATAGTTTATGTCCTGTCTGTTTACATTCGGATTGCTTGGAAAAGGATCAAATACTTCAGCATATTGCTGTGAATAGGTAGGTCGACGTTTGCCGTCTATCCAGGAGTATTTTGAGACCATTACAGTTATAACCCAAGCATTATCTCCTTTTGGTAAACTATTTACTACACCTTGAAGGTCGCGTTCCATCTGCTTCTTAAATTCTTCCTCATTCATTGCTTTTTCCTGGGCATACACGATATTTTGGCGAGTTAGGTAATCTCTTAGACGAGAGCGCAGTAATGGTTGATAAAGATAGGCCTCGGGACTGTCTTTAGTTGGGAGTGCGGCAAATACTGCTTGAGCCAGCAATAATCTATCGTAATCAGAAATACTTTTATCGTTTTTAATTTTATCAATTAGAGCAAACAGTTCAGCTATTTT
>CAZYPW010000029.1:0-2175 GCA_964649615.1 uncultured Gammaproteobacteria bacterium
CCTATGTCAGCTATTAAAAGCCTAATATCAATGATTTTTGAGGGTGATTTTGGGGCTTTAAACAATGGTTTAAAAGATCCATTAAGTGATATTGCCAAGGCAACTGACCGCTTAATCCAACTGGTTAATGATGTTTTGGATGTTTCCCGTATAGAGGCAGGAAGATTAAAGATTATGATTTCAGATGTGTCTATCATTGAATTGGTAGCCGAAGTTGTTAAGCTAATGCAGATTTTGGCCGGAGAAAAGGGAATCAAAATTGTGGTTGAACCAATCGGCGGAGAACTCGTCAGAACCGACCCGAAAAAAGTCAAGGAAATTTTGAATAATTTAATCGGTAATGCTTTAAAGTTTACTGACAAAGGCCAAATAACGGTTTTTGCCAGAAAGTCGGGAAATTTTTTGAATATTTCAGTTGCGGATAGCGGTATTGGCATTGCCAAGGAAGACCAGCCAAAACTATTTACCAAGTTTTCGCAAATCAGCGCTGACCGGCTGGTTAGGCCTTTGGGAACAGGTTTAGGTTTGTATATCTCCCGGGAATTTGCCAGAAAACTGGGAGGTGATTTATGGCTGGAATATTCGGAAGTGGATAGGGGCAGCATTTTTACTTTTTCCCTGCCTTTAGTGACAGCCAATATGGTAGTATGATAATGTTAGAGTTAATATGAAAAAAATTCTGATTGTTGAGGATGATCCGATTATCCTAAAAATTTACCAGTCAAAGTTTAAATTGAGCGGTTTTGAAGTAATCAGTGCCTTAGATGGGGAAGAGGGGATCGAAAAGGCCCAAAAGGAGCACCCTGATTTTATTATTTTGGACCTGATGATGCCAAAAGTTAGCGGTGTGGATGTTTTAAAAAAACTTTCTGAGAATAGTGATACCAATAATATTCCGGTTGGCATACTGACAGTGGTGCCTCCCGATTCAAGCAATATCCCCACCCATATTTTAGACAAGCTTGCTTTTTATTGGTTGAAAGATGAAGTAAAACCTTCAGATGTATTGGAAGACGTGAAGGGGTTTCTATGAAAGTTTTAATTGTTGAAGATGATCCTATCATGGCAAAAATATACATTAAGAAATTCCAGCTGGCTGGTTTTGAGGTTGACAGTGCCCAAGACGGTGAGACGGGGTTAAACAAAGTAAAAACTATAAAACCTGATATGGTTTTAATGGACGTCATGCTTCCTAAATTAAACGGGATTGAAGCAATGGTCAGGGCTAAAGCAGACCCTGATACTGCTAATATCCCTTTTTTAATACTGACTAATCTATCTACAACTGATGATGCGGACACTGCCATTAAAAAAGGGGCGGTCGCGTATATAGTTAAGTCTGATGTGACTCCTGCCCAGGTAGTGGCTAAGGTGAAAGAATTGCTTAAAATAAATTGATTTTATGCTAAACTTGATCTATGCTGCCAACAGATGATCCGGATTTACTTAAACTTTTAAGTGAGAATAAAATAATTGAAGATTCGGACGTCTTGCAAGCACAAGCAGTAGCAACTCAAAAGCAGATTTCTCTTTATGAAGCCATACTGGAAAAAGACTTAATTACTGATGAAAATTTAGGCAAAATTGTTGCCGACCATTTAGGCCTGCCTTTAGTGATCCTGTCAAAAATCTCCATTCCTCCCGATATTTTACATATTTTGCCTGAAAAGGTGGCAGAAAAACAACAAACAATTGTTTTTGCCAGTAATAATGATAAGTTGAAAGTGGCCACTTCTAATCCCGGTAATGCTTCCTTTTTGGAAATGTTACTTAAAAAGGGCGAAAAAAAGCTGGAAATATATTATGCCACTCCCCGTGATATCAAAAAAAGCCTTAATGTCTATTCTAAAAAGCTGCAAAAAGCCTTTGATGAGTTATTAAAAGAGCAGGTTACCGAGGCAGGACAAGCTTCCTCCAAAGAGGCGCCAGTTTCAAAAATCGTTGATACTTTAATTGAGTATGCTTACCGCTCCGATGCTTCGGATATTCACATTGAGCCTGAGCAGGATCAATCCCTGGTCAGATTTAGAATAGACGGGGTTTTGCATGACGAGTTGAAATTTCCCAGGGAGCTTCAGGATCAAATTGTCACCAGAATAAAAGTACTGTCTAAACTCCGTACAGATGAACATCTCAGCGCCCAGGATGGAAAATTACAAGCCAAATTGGAAGAAG
>CAZYPW010000030.1:0-1747 GCA_964649615.1 uncultured Gammaproteobacteria bacterium
GGCAATTTTTTAACATTTTCTACAGCCTGATTTGAACTTACCTTAGTTGATATAATCTCCGGAAGTTGTTGGATGCTAAGATAAACTGCTGCAGCTATGATGATAATTAAGATAAGATTTTTCAAAGACTGACAGAAGAAAGAATACTTTCTATATCCGGAAGAAACTGCTCGTATTTATCAGTTTCTGCAAAATATTGAAAGATGTAAATGTTATTATTTGCCTTGGTAATTCTAACAAATCCTTTGGCAGAGATTTTATCTAAGTCCAGTGTATAGACAATATTTCTTGCTTCCTTTCCTGCTATAGTTGATGTATCTCTGTCAACTACTTGAAAATTATTGTCTTTGGATCCTGCCACAGTCTGCTGTTCCCAAAGGTCGGCAGCTTCCTGTAAACTGATGTCGGGTTTTGATGAGGTACTAACGACCTTAACACCTAAAAACTCAAAATATTTATCAGATGATGATTCTGCAGGGGAGGAAAAAGTTGCAACAAACCCACCTTGTGCTTCTTTCAAACTCCACTCTTCGGGATATTCAAGACTAAATTTATACTGGTCATTTTGGTAACTTTTGGGTTCAGATGGTGCTTGAGGTTGTTCTGTTTGGCCTTCGGACTGGGAGGACGATGGTTGGTCATTACGTGAAGCTGAAAAATTAAACTTGCTTGTGGCTAAAAAGAAGATAACAACTAAAACTACTATACCACCAATAATTATTTTTGGGTCAACAACACCTTTTTGAGCTAGGGCAGTTTTACTCATTGATTTAAGTATTGTCATATCTGGATTATTTTTGTCAAGGGCTAAAAATAGGGATACTTTTTAAGTAGATCCTTATCCTTGTTAATAAATGCTAAAGCAATAATATTTCCAGAAAGCACCAAAAATACCGCTCCTATAGATGCCCAGCTGACTGCCTGGAATCCTAAAATATTGCTTAGCCTGATTAAACCTAAAAAAATTAAAACAGAGTTTATGAAATTTAACACAACCACTGCTGTATTAAATAAATGGCTGATTATTAGAAAAATTATCTGGAGGATAGAGATAATAAAAAATAACCCCAAAAATGAATTAAGGTATGTTAATGAAAGCTCAAAACCACTTCTACCGGTGGTAAAATCTTCCCAATTTAAAAATCCCAAAAGAATTTGGGCAGAAAGTATAAAAAGAAAAATAAATTTTAACTGCTGCTTGGTTTCTCTCCTTTGAGATGAGGCTGTCCTTGAAACAAAAGGGGAAATTACTAAAACAGCAGCCAGAATAATGACATAGGTAAAGTTCATTATTTCTTACCCATTAATTTATCTGTTAATAATCCGCCAACTGTTTTACCCCAAAGCTTTTTGGCTCCAAAAAAATACACCAGGACAATTACCGCCCAAATAATGAGACCGGTCAGATCCAGCCCGACGCCGACACTGACCCTTCCTGTTGCAGCTGAAATACCTCTCCCGCTGGTCAGTTGAGAAACCAAAAGCATGGTACCGACAATACCGATTAAAAAATTAAAAACATAAGTTAAAACTGTACCCAAATTTATCACCTCCCAATATAAAGCATAGACATATAACACTTGACGTGTCAAATTTTATTTATTACAGTTAGACTAATGCCTAAACAAAATCAGAAAGGCTCGCCTCGCTTCAGCGAAGCGGGAATAGCCCCCCTTGTCATAATCCTCATCTTGGCTGTAACCGTGGTTGGGGGTTTTGGTGTTTATAAATCAAGTAAAAAAATAAA
>CAZYPW010000031.1:0-1619 GCA_964649615.1 uncultured Gammaproteobacteria bacterium
CCCTTTCTGAAAGTGAAAACCCACAAGTTTACTGGCGGGTAATGAAAAAAAGATTGATAGATGAAGGTTCCAGTGAAACCGTTACAAAATGTAACGCTTTGAAAATGCTGGCAACTGACGGTAAGATGAGACTTACTGATGTAGCAGATACGGAAACTATGTTTAGGATTATCCAATCAATACCTTCTCCTAATGCTGAACCGTTTAAATTATGGCTAGCCCGTGTAGGTTATGAAAGAGTGGAAGAATCAGAAGATCCAGAACTTGCCATTCAAAGGGCAATGAGATTTTACCTTAAACGAGGATATTCCCAAAACTGGGTTAACCAAAGGTTAAAGAGTATTGAAATTAGAAAAGAACTAACCGATGAGTGGGAAAATAGAGGAGTAAAAACAAATAATGAATTTGCCACCCTCACTGATGAGATTACTTTTGCCTGGGCAGGAATGAGAACTAAAGATTACAAAAATCTAAAAGCTCTTAAGAAGGAGAACTTACGGGATAATATGACAAACCTCGAACTGGTACTCAATATGCTTGCAGAAGCCTCAACAACTGAAATATCTAAAAAAGTAGAACCAAAAAGTTTTCAAGAGAATAAAAAAATTGCCAAACAAGGTGGATCAATTGCCGGTTCAGCCAGAAGGCAAATAGAAAGAAGAACTGGCAAAAAAGTAGTCACAAAGTTAAACGCCAAAAAC
This sequence comes from uncultured Gammaproteobacteria bacterium, assembly GCA_964649615.1. Taxonomy (GTDB): domain Bacteria; phylum Patescibacteriota; class Microgenomatia; order Daviesbacterales; family UBA10151; genus CAZYPW01. Next base: position 702 of record CAZYPW010000031.1, read on the forward strand.
TTAGGGCTATTAAGTGTTTCCAATAAGCTCAAAGTAAAGTAGGATTTATGAAAAAACCAACAATCCATAAAAAACTAACATTAAAAGAAATACTAAGAAGACATAAAACAAATCCTCAAGATAAAGAACTTCATAAAATAATAGAAAACGAAGGAGATGATAATTTAAAAGAAGAGCTTAATAAGCTAATACATAAAAGTACAAAACAAAAACCATTTGATAAAAGGAGCAAATAGGCTACTTAATATAGGGTATTGACAAGTGATTAAAAATTGTATAAATTAAAAATAGCTCTATGGCGTAAGCTGTAGGGTTAGAGGAATTCTAGCAATAGAATCTCTTGGGATTAGACCTCAGCAATGGGGTCTTTTTCTTTTAATTAACAGAAACTTGCGCAGATAACTTAAATTTCGGATAATCTCATTGTAAGTTATAACACCTTTATGCATACTCAAAAAAAGGCAGTCTCCATACATTTTTAATGTATGCATCTTTTAGGCCAAATGTATAAGCAAATTCTGAGTTTAGACCGTCAGTCCCGATTTAATCGGGGTCAGACAGGAATAATTTGAAAAATTCATTCAGTCTGTGTAAGATATCATCGGGCTCACCAAATAATTTTTATCGAATTGGTATCTTTTAGCTTCAAAGGTTTGTAAAATAGCGGTCTAATTTAAACCTATAACTACGAACCCGAGCAGGATTCGAACAGATGTTTAGAGTATTAAATCAATCTTATTAATTTTTCAAACCCAATCCATCTGTATCCTTTCCCCGTTCAGTCCCGTAAAAATATTTCATGACTACACAATCGAGTTGTTAAAATATTTGCAATAGAAAAATCCCTTTGCTACACTAATTACCTGTATGTTCGAAATAAACAATATTAGTTATCTTGTTACCAATTGGTTTATTACC